>JAITFL010000102.1 GCA_031281385.1 Holophagales bacterium | reverse complement strand
GAACACAGATGCGATTCCCTTGGCCGAAAGGATGCGCCCATCAAGCATGGCGGATGTAGTGGGGCAGCCGCACCTGCTTGGGCAGGGCGGGATCTTGTCAAGACTGACAGTGTCTGGCCGCCTGCCCTCGATGGTGATGTGGGGGCCACCAGGCACGGGCAAGACCACCATAGCCAGATTGCTGGCCACCGCATCGGGCCGTGGGTTTCTGGAATTTTCTGGAATCACTGGCTCGGCGGCCGACCTAAAAAAATTCCTGCTCGAAAATGGCAATTCGCCTTTGTTTCGCGGTCTAGCACCAGTCCTATTTCTAGATGAAATCCACAGGTACAACCGCTCACAGCAAGACCTGCTGTTGCCATTTTTGGAAAAAGGGGAAGTGGTTGTTATCGGCGCCACGACGGAGAACCCGGCATTTTATCTGAACCCCGCGCTGCGAAGCCGCTGCCAGTTGGTTCCTTTAAACGCGCTGGAGCCGTCTGACATCATAAAAGTGCTTGCCCGCGCCTGCGAAAAATACTACCAAGGGCAGTGCATTGGCGAAGAAATCCTCGATTACTTGTCGCAATGGGCCGGAGGCGACCTGCGGGCGGCGCTGACGGGGCTGGAGACCTATGCGGGCATGCCAAAGGACGGCCGCAATCTGGACGCGCTGCGCCAAGTGCTGGGCGGAAGGGTGCTATTCGACAGGGCGGATGGCCATTATGACCTAGCCTCGGCCTTTCAGAAAAGCCTGCGCGGGTCGGACGCAGACGCAGCCCTCTATTACCTCTCTAGGATGATCATGGGCGGCGAAGACCCCCGTTTTATTGCTAGGCGGCTGATGGTCACAGCGGCAGAGGACGTGGGCAACGCCGACCCCCAAGCGTTCATCTTGGCCGAGTGCGTCAGCCGCGCAGTGGAGCGCATAGGCTGGCCAGAAGCCAGGATACCCATTGCCCAGGCGGTAATCTATGTTGCCAACGCGCCCAAGTCCAATGCCACCATTAATGCCATCACTTCTGCCCTTGAAGCGCCAGACGAGCCAATGCCCGAATCTCTCAGGGATTCCCACACATCCACCAGCAGGGCCAGGGGGCATGGCACAGGCTATTTTTACAGCCACGGCGATTACGAAAGAGAGCAGCGTTTTTTGCCAGAAAAATTGGCCGATGCCAAGTTCTATGAACCGCAGCGCCCCCAAGAGCGCAACTGGCGAGACAGGCAGGAGCCAGACCTTGCCAAGCTACAACACATTTGGGATGAATGGACAAAGAATTGCACAGAAGGCGGGGAAGTACCCCTAAGCCAATGGGCTGCGGAGTTGGGGGCCAGCCGCGAGGCAATCGCCCGCGCACTGCAAAAAATGGCCGCACCCGCTTGGCAGTTGGAAAGAGCGCTTATTGCAAAGCCAAAATGATTCCGCCCTTCAAACATTTACCCGCCTATCGAAGCCATTTCCATTCACCTACCCGTAAATAGAAACGATGTGCGAGGCGAGTAGCAAGAATCTATGGATTTATCTCTGATATCAAGTCGCGTTCAACTGAACGCAACTTGATATCAATTGCAGATGGCTCCAAGGCAGGCCATTCAGGTGGGAAAAGTAGCCTTCCGGTGCTTAACGCTAAATCCGCCATAATCAACGCGGCGAAGCTGCATCTTTACTTATCCCTGGCCCCAAAACCCTAATCCCTGAACTCTGCCTTTTAGAGCGGCACAATTATTGATGCTTAACTTTTCTATGACCAAAATTGCCGCCGCCTCAGTCGCCGTAGTCATCCCAGTCTATCGCCCAAAGATAGCGGGGATTGAACTGTTCTCTTTGCAGTATTCCCTTCGCAACCTCGACCCTGGGCGCGAAATATTCTTTGTTTGCCCCAAGTCGCTCGACGTTTCCTTTTATCGCCGCCTAGCTCCAAGTGCCAAATTTGCCGCATTCGATGATGGCTATTTCACATCCATCGCTTCATACTGCAGGCTGCTGCTGAATACCCAATTTTACGAAAGGTTCAGCGCCTTCGAGTTCATGCTGATCTTGCAGACAGACGCCATCATTGTCAAAGACGAACTGGATCACTGGTGCGCCCAAGAATATGATTACATTGGTGCGCCATGGTTTCCCGCAGAGCCCATTACCCTGAAGACTCCAGATGGACGAAACAAGGTAATCAAAGTCAGCGTGGGCAATGGCGGCCTGTGCCTTAGGCGCAACAAGAAATGCATCGAGCTACTAAACGAATTTCCAGATGCCAACAAAGACATGGTTTATACAGAGGATTTGGTTTTTGCTGTCTATGGCTTTCAGTCAAAAAACTTTTCAATACCAAGCCAATTCGTTGCTTCTCGGTTTTCGTTTGAGTGCTGCCCAAGTTTTTTCTATGAGCTGAACTCAAACTATCTGCCTATGGGGAGCCATGCTTGGTGGAAATATGAACCCGAGTTTTGGCTCAAAATGCTGTACCCCGACCTTGAGCCTATACGCGACCTTGCGCTGAAGAGCTTTGAAACGTGGGATTCATGGGTGAAAGAAAATGAAGAGAAAAAATACGCTGAACTTTT
>JAITFL010000067.1 GCA_031281385.1 Holophagales bacterium | reverse complement strand
TGGCTGGGCGTCCCTTTGGGAAGAAATAACCCCATTTTTTATGTCCGCCGACTTGGCAATGGCCAACCTAGAAACCCCAATAGCCCCCAAAACCGGAAAGCCCGGCATCCCATTTTGCTTCAACGGACCGCCAGAGTTGGCCAAGGCACTTAGGGAAACAGGCGTTGACCTCGTATTTGCCGCAAACAACCACATGTACGACCAAAGCGTTAATGGGCTGGCGGAGACCATTGACACCCTTTTGGCGAACAGCGTTTTGCAAGCGGGGTGCGGCATGAGCAAGGATGAAGCACTGGCACCCAAGATAATTGAACTGAAAGGGGGCATCAAGGTGGCTGTTTTGGCTAGGACAGACCTTTTTAACAACAACCTGAACCAGCGGCCCGATCGCCCTTGGGTGGCCGCGCTGGACTTGGACGTTGACGAAAAGATAATCCGCGATGCCCATGAGCGGGCAGACGCAGTGATAATTGGCGTCCACTGGGGCGTTGAATACCAGGCCCAGCCAAGCCAAAGGCAGAGAGAGGCAGCCAGGCGCTTGGTTGCGGCTGGCGCCGACGTGATAGTCGGACACCACCCGCACGTGCTGCAAGCCTTCGAGTGGGTGGAGTCCGGCGGGCGCAGAGGCGCGGTGGCGTTCTCGCTGGGCAATTTTCTTAGCAACCAGGACAGGAAGTACAACCCAAGCCGCCAGCAGATGGGCGATGGGGACAGCCGTGATGGGGCCGCGCTATGGGTGTCCCTGAAGAAGGGCCCAACCGGGGAGCTAGAGATTGAAGCCAACGCCGAGCCAATCTGGACTGACAACAACTGCAACGACTATGAGGCTGGGAGAAGCGGCAAGAGGGTGATCCGCGTTATGAACACCCGCCCGGGGGCAAGGAACCAAGACATGGAAGAATTGCTTGCGAAAAGAAGGGCACACGCACTGTTGAGGCTTAATGGCCTTAGCGGAACAGCTAACTCTCCACCACCAAATCAGCCAGCACCCGCTGGATGACGCTTTGCCAGTCGCCCGGGTAGGGCTGACGGTATATCTTCAGCGTGGGGTACCAAGGGCTGTCACTGCGCCACAAAAGCCAGCGCCAGTCTGGCAGGCAGCTCACCATCAGCTTTACGTGTACCCCCATTGCGCCAGCGAGGTGGGCAATAGCTGTGTCAACGGTTACTACCGTGTCCATCTGGCTCACCGCGTACGCTGTGTCAACAAATGTGTCAAACAGGTTTCCCAAGGGCGTCGCGCCGGGGAATGGGATTATTTCTGGCGCATCGCGCTGCAAGCAGAACCAAGATACGTTAGGGGCCGCTTCCAGCGGGCGCAAGGCTTGGGGCGCTATTGACCTTTCTGCGTCCCTTTTAAGGCCCGGGCGCCCCGCCCAGACAAGGCCAATTTTTTTGAATGCCCTCTGGCTGGCTGCCAGTTTGGCGTTGATGCCATCCTTGTTGGGCACATGGCCTGGGAGAGCGATGTATGGCACTTTGTTGGGAATGGTGTCTAGGTTCGTGTTGAAGATGTACGGCAAGCTCATCAGGGGAAGCTGAAAGTTGAATGAAACATTTTCCGATGCCTCGCCTACCACCAAATCCGGGCCGGGGCAAGCTGCGGCTAGGCTGGCCAGTTCCTTGGGCGCAAATAGCATCAAGGTTCCGCCCAAAGATTTGGCCATTTCTAGGTACCTCATCATCATTATGCTGTCGCCGAATCCTTGCTCGCCGTGCAGCAGCAGTGTTTTTCCGGGGTATGGCTTCCCGTCCCATTTCGGGTAGCGAAGCAAGTATTTGGCTCCCAAAAAACCAGGATGCTCCAGGCGTTTTTCAAAGAAGCGCCAGCCGGCTTCAAATTCCCCAAGCAACAACTTTATGTTGCACACTTCAAATGCTTGGTCTGCTGGATCATCGCCCAAGTATTCCATCAACTGGTCGGCGAGAGCGGAAAGGTTACCAGAATTTCCGCTTTGCGTTGCCTCCACTAGCAGTCCATTTAGGGCACTTCTCAACGTTGTCCGCGCCGATTTGCTTGCAGGGTCTATTTTTAGGGCGCACCTGCACGCCTCAATGCAGTCGTTAAATCTTTTCAGATCGCGCAGCAGGGCCGAGTAGCACTCCCATGCCAGCGAGCTGTCCCCAAAAAACTTTAGGGCCATTCTGTACTGCATCAGCGCGGCGGAGTAGTTGCCGTCCTTGTGGTTTGTCAGCGCGGCTTGCAGCATTTCGGCCAAGGCGGGGTTCACGCTGTCATCTCATATTCATCACATGGTACAAAGCACAAAGCAGTTTTGCTTCCAACTGCAGCTCTTGGCGCCAATTTATCCTATTGGACAATCACCATCAGCTTAGTCAGGTTCGGGTCGCCCGGGAAGGTTTTTAATCCTTCCTCCAGCACCGACTTAGCGCCTAGGTTGTCGCCGTCGCTGCTGAGGCATACTGCGGCAAGGCGGTACCATTCCACGTTTCCGCCTGGGCAGTAATGAATCCCCTGAAGTGCTACTTGGGCCGCCTGTGGCATGTCTTCGGCCATCATTTCTATTTTTATCAGCAGATCGTAAAGGAATGGGGCGTTGGTGACCAGTTCCATAGCTTCTTCAAGCAGCTCGCGGGCCGATTCGGGGAAGCCAGTGTCCAACTCTAGTTCCGCCATCTGGCTGCTGCATTGGGCAACTAGATTCTCCCAAGTGCCATCCCCCTTGCCGGGACACATCTTTATGGCCTGCGCCGCAATATGCGCCACTTGGTCAAGGTTGCCCTCTTCCAGCTCGATATTGATCAACCGGTCATACAGCGTGGGTTCGTTGGGGATTGCCCTGATCGAATCTAATAATATTGTTCTGGCCGCTTCCGTGTTTTTGTGCTTCAACTCATGTTCTGCCAAATATAGATAGCCAGTGGCAAATTTAGGATCCAGCTTGATTGCATCCAGCATGGTTTCCCGCCCTGCGTCAATGTTTCCCAAGGCAATCATGGAGATGGCCTTTCCGGACATCGCTTTGACGTGCTTAGGGTCTTTGCCCAGCAGGAAATCGAATTGCTGAATAGCCTCTTTGTGCTTGTCCAGCCCTTGCAAGGCCAGAGCTTTTCCATATAGGACAAAGTTGTCTGACTCGGGGCAAATTTTCTCGTAATTTTCGGCGGCGGTGATGGCCAAGTCCCATCGTTTTGTTGGGATGGCTTCCTGCATCAGGTTGTACTGGGCCTTTGAGGATGCAGAGTTCAATTCTGCCTCGCGTGCGGCAATCATCAAATAGTAGCGGCCCTTATATTTGTCGCCATCATCGTGCATCTTCCCATAGTGGTGAATCACGGCGTCGAGCGGCTTGATGGTCATGCCGCGCTCTGTCAGAGAATCTTCCATGGTTTCGTGCAGCTTACCTGTAAATGACAGGCCATCGAATGTCCTTGATAGCCTGCAAGCCGGAATGTCGAAATAGTAGGGCAAGCGGTTGCCCTCGCTATACGGCGACGTATTTGGCACTGGGGCGGCATCGCTGAACGAACAGATTGCGCTGGGCAGGTAGTGCCTATGCGTCAGTTGGTATGCGCCGGCGAACGGGCTAGTGCATGCTCTCTTGATTTTTTCGTAGTCCAGTGGGTCTAAGGCTTCGTCTGCGTCCATAATCAGCACCCAGTCGCCTCTGCAGTGCTTGAGGCTTTCGTTGCGCGCTGCGGAAAAATCATCGCGCCATTGGAAATTGTGGACTAATGCGCCAAAGCTCATAGCGATTTCTACGGTCTTGTCGGTAGAGCCTGTGTCAATGATGACCATCTCGTCAACAATGGGCTTGACCGACTCTAGGCAGTGCGCCAGCGTCGCTTCTTCGTTTTTCACTATCATCGCCAACGAAAGCAGCACAGTTTCTCCCTCTGCCACCAAAAACCAACAATGGAGCCAAATGCAAAACCGTTAAGGCACTGAATGTTTCGCGCACCCAAGCCGATTTCCTGCAAGGGGTGGCCCGCTTGGAAAAAATCGGCGTGGGCAATTAGCCCACTTGAATAATTGTAAATTGTCAATGGCCAATTGTCAATTAATTGTCAATGGCCAATTGTCAAAAGGAGTTGAATGCAAAATGTATGCTAAAAGAGAGTTTTGCACGAAGCTCAATTGACAATTGTGGCTGCGGGCTTTGCTAACGCCATCATTAAATGCAGTGGGTTGAGCGTCCAGCGCTGAACGGGTCCTGTCCACGCCTGTATCGCCAACCTCGGAGCCATTTCACAAGTATCTGCCAGCTGAACGAAGCCCCCTCCATGCATGGCTTCGATGGGCGGGCGGATAGTTTTGCAAGTGGCTCCATTGCCAACCCGCATCACCAACTGCCGGCTTGGGCGCGTCTGGCCAGTTCGTCATAGCGTTGGCGCGAAATGCGGATGATGTAGCCGTGGCGCACGCGCCCGCCCGAACCGATGCCCGATAGGCTCATGCCGATGTTGGTTTCTGGCGACTTGATTTCGGTGAAGTTGGTGAAGTCGGTCGTCTTGAAGATGGCGAAGGCCTCTGGCGCGGCGAAATGATCCGCGATCATGCGCCACTCCTGTTTGCCTATCACCTTGTTCATGTCGGGCCCCTCATAATAGGA
The DNA here is from genome assembly GCA_031281385.1 of Holophagales bacterium. Next base: position 13,675 of record JAITFL010000067.1, on the reverse strand, counting down.
AGCGCTTGCGAATAAGGGGCCTGGCAAATCCGTGGCTCTGTTCGCCCAGCCGGATGTGCTCGACGGTATCGCCTCGCCAACCGATGTCACGCGCTCGATGTGCGCGTTTCTGGCACCGCGCCTGAAGTACATCTGCCAGCGGCGCACAGAGGGATCCCATTCTATGCATGCGTCAATTATCTGGTCGTCGTATTCGTCCGAGATGCGGTACAGCTCTTGGGGGTTGGTGAACGAGCCTTGCGAAAAGTCCTTGGTGAACGAACAGACTATGCGGTTTCTGTCCGTGTTCCCATTATAGCCTGCCGTTCCGTTTTGCGGCGAGGCCGACCAGAACATCATGAACGCGCCTTTGGTGCCGTCGGCGTTGGCATGGTCGGGCACCCAAATCGCCTCCGGCGCCCAGGCGTTGGCCCATCCCCTAGTAAAGGCGTATGGGCTGTCCAGGCCAGCGAAATTAGTGTGCGAGGCCAGCGACCAATTGATGAGGTCTGGCGATTTCCACACGAAAATGGACTTGTTCCCCCATGTGTTGAAGCCGCTTGGGTAGCCCAGCGATGCAAGTTTTCCCTCAGAGGCTTTGTGGGCGTTCAGATCAGTGGCCAGCATGTAGTACATCTCGCGGTTGGGATCCTTGATGATGAAGTGGTCGCGGGCGCACTGCTCGCCTTCGTTGATCGTCATTATCTTTGTGTTGTTGTTGAGCCAAGTAAAGTTGAGGCCGTCGCGGCTCAGTGCTAGGAAATTCTGTTGCTGGGGCCCGGCGTTGCCGATGAAATACGCCAGCAGATACCCATAGACGGGCGGCTTGCAGGTAAGCGCAAACGCTTTTGTGGCAGACATGCCCCCCCTAGTTATCGTGGCCGTCAAGGTGACTGGTTTCGCCCCCGATGTTACGAGGTTTTTGCCGTCGGCTGTCATCACCGTTGGGTCGGACGTGGCCCATTGGACAGTGGTTATGCCGCTTGGCCCTACGGTCGGCAGGATGGCGTTCATCTCGAAATCATCTAGGTCTATGCCGTCCTCAAGCACATCGCTGCTTATTTTCAGTGCTGACACGTCTGCGGCAACAGCGTCTGCGTCGCTAACCGCCGGCAAAACGGTGATTGTGCCATAGATGGGCGGCGCGGGTATTTGGCCGTCTGCTGGCGGGACGCCAACGTAAGGGGTGCCATTCTTGTGGAAATAGACAGGGGCGACGCGGGCCCAGCGCGTTGGGCTGTAGAGCGGCGCGGGGGCGTGGTTGTTGACGTAGCTTTCATCGCCGCGCGCGTGATAGGTGAGTATAGGGAAAGACCCGCGCCCCGCCCCATTGTGATCGCACCCAAACGCGGCGTGGCCAGGCCCAAACTGCTTGGAGGCGCGGTTGGAGTGCATGATCGGGTACTTGAGCTTTGTCCACGAACTGGCTTTCATAAGGTCAGCGTTTTCATCGGCATAGGCCAGGCCCATGCTGTAGTTGGCGTTGACGGAGCCAACGGAATATGACAGCCAGATTCTGCCATCTGCCTTCATAGCCGTGAAACCTTCTAGGACGCGGTCGTTGCGATCCTCAAAGGTGTATTCGGGCGTGAGTAGCATAATTTGGTTGGCCTGGCTTTGGTCTATCGTCGTGGGGGAGGTCATTTTGGCGATCCACGCGGAGGAATTGCCATTGCCCAACGGGTGGTGGGCCGAGTTGCGCCTATTCGCCCAGATCAGGTAATACTGGCCCTTGTGCTCCAGCACCGTGGCGTCTAGGTCAAAGTTTTCTGGATTGCCGTCATCCATAGCGGTGGTCGTCCATGTCCCCGTCCATGGGTCGTCGGCCGTGCATGTGGAGACCATCAACTGTGTGTCCCACCTGCTGCTGAGAGGCGAAGCCGCAAAGTAAATGGCCCAAGTGCTGATGCCGTTGAACGTGACGCGGTGCAGCTCTGGCGCCCAGATGTGGGCGGAGCCTCGGACTGCGCTGCCCGGCACCCTGCTAGAGGGCTCAAATATAAGTTTCTCCTTTGAATCCGGGTTGGCAGGGTAAAACCCAGCGGCGCGGGACTGCGCGGCCGTCTGCGCGGTGACCAGCTCCGCGATGGTTTTCCCCCGGCGAAGGGTCACGTACTGGTACTGGTTGCTTTCATTCTGTGAGGCGGCGGCTATGGAATCGTCCATCCAGCTTGCAGTGTAATAGTACCAGCCATCGTGGTAGTATATCCGCGGGTCGGCTCCGTTTTTGTTGACAGGGTTGGTGCAGTTGTAGTTGACAGTGCCGGTGACTTTGTACGTGCCAGGCGTGGAATAGTCCGGCACGCCCTCCCAAGTTACGCTGTGGCCATAATCAATTTGCCTGCCGTTGTTCAGGGTGATGGTGCCATAGTTCGGCAGCTTGGCCGGAACGCCGACAACAGTGGTGAGTTTCACTTCGTCAAAGGTCGGTGCTTCAAAGGCGTCCCTCAACGCTTTAAGCTCTGCCTGCGTGATGGCGATGATGCCGCCGTTGGGCGAAAACATTGAGTTGTATGGCTTTGATGTCGTGTCAATGGTCGTGGGGTTGTCCGGCAGGGCCGGGGCTGTAGCCTGCGTGCCCCCCTGCGTCCAGTTGATCAGGTCGGTGGAAGTCCACCGCAGGTAAGTGTCTGGAACGGCGTTGTTCCTATATCGGTACGCATCGGCGTACAGAGTATATATGTTGCCGGATTTGGCTATGCGCGGGTTCAGGTACCTGTAGCTGGTGTCCGCGTTATAGGAGCCGTTGTCCAGCCAGTACAGGATGCCCCTGTTGTCGTAGAGGGGAATCCATGTCTTGCCGTCCTCGGAATAGGCATAATGCAGCGAATAGTCGAAGACGCCCACTTGTTCAACGGCGGCAAGGTCTGGCTCGGCGCTGTCGGCAAGGTGGCCAGAGAAGCCCGCCGGCAATGTATAGGACATAAGATATGGCCCGCCAGAGGTTTTCAGGTTGGCTATTTTCGGATAAGCCCTGTACTGCCCCATAACATCGGCGGGCGTGAGGGCGCGGCCATAGATGCGTATGTCGTCCATTTCGCCATCGAAATAGCTGTGCGCGGCGTTGTCCGAGCGGCCAATATACGCGCCCAAGAAGTCAAGCCCTTTCGGCGAAAGCCCTGCCTCGCCCTGTGCGTAAAGCGCACCGTTCTTGTATATCCTTGTCGCTTTAGAATCGCGGGTGACGACGACGTGGACCCATTCGCCGACCCTGTTCGAGCCAGTGAAAGGCACTGTAGAGGCTGTGCCACTGGCAGTCTTTGTTTCAAGCAGCGCCTGGGTGTTCCCCGTATAGGGCGAATACCTTATGTACTTTGGCGCGTTTGTCGCGGCGGTGGCGAAATCGAAGAGCCTTGCCTGCGGCGCAGCACTCGCAAGTTTGAACCACATCGAAACCGTAAAATTATCGGTGTTTTTCAGCAGGGCCGCCGGCAGTTGGAGATAAGCCCCGCCAGTGGTTCTAGTGCCATTGTTGAATTTAAGGCTCGCGCCGTCGGCGCCGTCCGCCACTGTCGCAAACGCGCCCTTTGACCAGTGCATGATGGCGTCGTTGCCCTTCCCTGACGAATCAAGGGCCTTGCGGACGCCGCTTGTGTTCGCGCCCGAAAATTTGTCGAAGGTGTACCAGGCCAGCAGGGCCGGGTCGTCGTTTGCCGCGACTGCCGCCACTGTGGTGTATGACGCTTGCGGCCCCAGCGCCAAAACCGACAGCGCAACGGGCGCGGCCACAGACAAAGAGAACGCGCGTCTTAGAAAAAACCTGCCAAAATGGTTTTTCATTGTTGTTTCCCCCCTTGCGTCAATACGACATGTGATTGAATAGCAGTTCAACTTAATTATACCGACTTGCGTCCGACAGAACCTAACTTGGTATAACCTATAGTTCCGCCAACTTCAACCGCGCTTGCTCGAACTTCAGCCAGTCCTCTTGGCCCGGGGAGAGGCCGCGCTTTACTGCGGCTGCGGCTGCGTCCTTGCACTTGAACAGCAGTTGGCGATCCCTCACCAAGTCGGCCACCTGGAACTGGGGCAGCCCCGACTGGCGGGTGCCAAAGAAGTCGCCGGGTCCTCTCAGCTCTAGGTCTTTCTGGGCTATCCGAAAACCATCGGAGCTTTGCACCAGCGCGTTCAGGCGCTCGGTCTCGCCCTTGGAGATCATCATAAAAATGCCGCCCGCCTGGCCGCGCCCCACCCTGCCGCGAAGCTGGTGGAGCTGGCTCAGGCCGAAGCGCTCTGCGTGGTCAACCACCATTATCGTGGCGTTGGGAATGTCAACCCCCACCTCTATAACCGTCGTAGCAAGCAATATTTGGGACGCGCCCTTGATGAAATTAGACATCCTAGCCGCCATTTCGTCGGACTTCAGCCGCCCATGCACCACGGAAATGCCAGCGCTTGGGAATCGAGCGCGCAGCAATGCCTCCATTTGGGTGATGTCCCGCAGCGAAATTTTTTGCTGGCCCTCATCGCTCGAAGCGTCTATTGCTGGGCTGACGACAAAGGCTTGGTGGCCCTTTGCGATCTCGCTTTCCACTGCACCCCAAGCCTTTTCCGCATCGTGGGGCTCGAACAAGTGCGTCTGCACAGGTTGGCGGCCGGGGGGCAGCATGTCCAGCACGGACTGATCCATGTCGCCGAACAGCGCCAAGGCCAAGCTGCGCGGAATGGGCGTTGCGCTCATCAAAAGCCAGTGCGGGTCGGCCCCCTTGGCCTTTATCGCCTCGCGCTGCCTGACGCCGAACCTGTGCTGCTCGTCAACCACCACCAATTGCAGCTTACTAAATGTGATGGCCTCTTGGAACAGGCTGTGCGTGCCAACAACGTAGCTGGCGTTCCCATTGGCTATGCGCTCTGCCGCCGTGCGCTTTTCCGCCGCCTTCATTTGGCCCGTAAGAAGCTGCATCTGGCCAGCCGATTCGCCCAAGAGTTTGCCGATGCTCTCCCGGTGCTGCCTGGCAAGCACCTCGGTTGGCACCAGCAGCACCGCCTGGCCGCCCGTCTCGGCCACCATCGCCATAGTCAGAAATGCCACCAGCGTCTTGCCCGAACCCACGTCGCCCTGCAGCAGGCGGTTCATCACCCTGCCAGATGTGATGTCTTCCACTATCTCTCTAAAGGCGAGGCGCTGCGCAGGCGTGAGGTGGAATGGCAAAAAAGATTTCAGCTTGGCGCTGAGTTCGGGCGATTTTGGCACCTTTTCGCCGTGCCTCTCCAGCCTAGTGGATCGGCGAAGTTCCGCGCCCAGCGCGAAGGCGAATAGCTCTTCTAGGATTAGCCTCTGGTGCGCGGGCGTGCCATGCGACTGTAGCTCGGCCGGGTCGCAGTGGTCTGGCGGCGCGTGTAGCAAGCGCAGCGCGTCCATTAGGCCTGGCAAGCCCTTTGCCAGTTCCAGCGGCAAAAAATTGTCCTCGGCCTCCACGATGGCCAGCGCGTCCGACACCAACTTTTTGCGCGCCCTGCCCTGCATAGTGGAAATGCGGCGATATAGCGGATAGTACCTGCTTGTGAACGAGACCGCTGTATTATTGTTGGCCGCAGCCCTGTCTTGGCCCGCCGCGTCAGGGTCGTGGCCGGAGATCATCTCCCAGGCCGGGGCCTGCATCACGAAGCCCCTGCGGTCTTGCTGTACCTGGCCCCATACGAATATCGTGTCCCCCGAACCCATCATTTTGGGCAGGTGCGGCTGGTTGAACCATATCAGGCGTATCGAGCCAGTCTCGTCGCCCAGCAGTGCCTCCGTTATTGGCATCCTCTTGTAGCGCGAAACGCTTTGCCTTATGTCCAGTATCGTGCCCAGCAGCGACACCGTTGCGCCCTCCGCCTGAAAAACCTCTGGGCGCGAGTGCAGGTCGCCTATCGGCGCGATGCTTCCCCTGTCTATGTAGCGGTAGGGCAGCGCCCACAGCAGATCCGCGATGGTGAAGATGCCCGCGCCCTCAAGCAGTTCGCGCCTCTTCCCACCCACGCCTGGCAGGGCCGAAATTTTGGAAGTGATTGGGAGACGCATGATGCTAGGGGTTAGATTGTAAGGGTTAGGGGCCGCTGCGCGTCAATATTGATGCTGACTTTGCCCGCACTTGTTTTTTAATTGCAGATTGACTGTCAAGCACTGGATAAGATTTTTTCTACATGAATAGTCTGCCCCGGAGTCATCAACAATTGAACCAACTACAAAACCAAGCCACAGTCAGCAGAAGACCTAGGACAGGCGTATTCCAGAATTTTGCAAGAAACCCATTACTCATAGTGAGTGCCACATAAACGGATGAAGACACGGATTTCGTCAGTGCCAGACACTTCATAAACCAAGCGGTTGTGGTCGTCAATCCGTCGGCTCCAGCACCCGTGCAATCCCCATTTCAGTGGCTCTGGCTTGCCCAGCCCCCTGAACGGCCCATCCTTGCGTATGCTCTTTATTAGCTGGTCTATGCGGTTCGCCTTAGATTTATCGTGTTTCTGCCAGTATAAATACTCTTCCAGCGCCTTTGGGTCCCAGCCCGGCGGGCCGATGTCAAAATCAGCCATAGGACGCGCCAACCTCTTCGCCCAGCATCCGCGCCTTTGATTCTGGGTCATTCGGATCAAACGGTATGCACTGGTCGGGTGGCGTTTCTTTGATTCTGCGGTGCAGTTCCTCTTGTGTGGCGCGGTTGAAGAAAGGGTCTTGTGCCTCTAGTTCCGGACTGTAGAAATTGTCTGGCTCCTGCATGTGCATTTCATGTGGCATGTCAGACCGCCTCCTAGAGTGGATTGTAACACTTTCCCTGAAAGGTTGGTGCCACTTAACTTGACCAATTCGATGTGTGTGAATCATGCGGGAAGAAAGCTCCGCCCAACACTACGCGCCCAATCCAATATAACAAACACCGCGCAGCCGCATCAATACTGCCGCTTGCGGATTCCCATCGCCGCACCTGGCGGCAGTGGCTCTTGATCCCTAGCTTTTATATTTTTCCGGCCCATTCACATACAGGTTGTTGCCCTTGCAGTCTATGGCTACCAGCAGGGGGAAGTCTTTCACCTCCAGCTTGTAGATGGCCTCGGGGCCCAGCTCTTCGTATGCCACGCAAGTGGCGGCCTTGACGCACTGGGCTATGAGCGCCCCTGCACCGCCAGTGGCCGCAAAGTACACCGCGCCATGTTTTTTCATGGCGTTGATCACCTCTGGCGAACGCCCCCCCTTTGCTATCATCCCCTTCAGCCCGGCCTCTATCAGCCTTGGCGAAAAAGCGTCCATGCGGTAGGCCGTAGTCGGCCCCACGCTGCCGATTGGCCTGCCCGGCTTCGCGGGCGTGGGCCCTGCAAAGTAGATGACAGTTCCTTTCAGCTCTATCGGCAACTGCTCGCCCTTGTCCATCAGGGCGCAGATCCTTTTGTGGGCCTGATCCCGCGCAGTGTAAATAGTCCCGCTCAGGCGCACCTCGTCGCCGCAGGAAAGGCTTGACACAATTTCATCGTTGAGTGGCGTCTCTAGTTGGCGTATGCTCATTGTCAAATCTCCAAGCTGGCGTGTCTAGACGCATGGCAGTTGATGTTCACGGCCACCGGCAGGCTTGCCATGTGGCACGGGTGGTGCTCAATGTGGACGGCTATGGCCATCGTGCGGCCGCCAAGACCCTGCGGCCCGATGCCGCTGGCGTTTATCCTGCCCAACAGCATTTTTTCAAACTCTGCGTACTGCGGGTCTGGGTGCGGATCGCCAAGATGTCGCAGTAGCGCCTTTTTCGCCAGCAGCGGCGCGACCTCGAAGTTGCCTCCTATGCCAACGCCCACCACTATTGGCGGACACGGGTTGCCACCCGCCGCGATGACCGATTCCACGATGAAGTCTGCCACCGCCGGAGCGCCCACGGTCGGTTTCAACATGGCCAGCTTGCTCATGTTTTCTGAACCCCCGCCCTTTGGCGCGATGGTGATGTTCAGCTTGTCGCCCGGCACAATTGAAATGTGGACGATGGGCGGGCCGTTGGTGCGCGTGTTCTTTCTAGAGAAAAGAGGGTCTTCGACTATGCTCATCCGCAGGTAGCCCTTTTTCCACGCCTCCTCCGTGGCCTTAGCCAAAGCCTCGTTGAGCGTGCCGCCGGTTATCCGCACGTCCTGGCCCACCTCGGCGAAATAGACTGCCACGCCCGTATCCTGGCAAATGGGCATCTGCTGCTGCTCCGCCACGCAGTAGTTTTCCACGAGCTGTTTGAGCATTGACTGCCCGATGGGCGAAGGCTCCTTCCCCGCCGCGTCCGCCAGTGCCTGCCTCATGTCCTGCGGCAGGTCGAAGGCCGCCTTGAGGCACAAAGGCACCACCTGTTCCACTATTTGGCTTGTTGATATCTCTCTCATGCTTTGCCTACCTCCGATCCGCTAAAAAAGTTTTGGCGCAGGTAATTATAACAACTATTAACTGGTAGGGGATAGGGGTCAGATAGGGATTAGGGCAAATAAGGATGCGGTTGCGCCGCGATGATGATTATTGCGAATTGAGCGTCCAGCACTGAACGGAACATTTTTCCCGTCCGTATCGCCCACCTCGGAGCCATTTCACAAATATCTGCCCGCTGAATGAAGCCCCCTCCATGCATCTCCCCACCCATCGAAGCCATGTCCATGTATCAGCCCTTCCATAGGGCAGTAAGCGAGGCGAGTACCCGGGGTCTGGGGAAGACGTCCTAGTGCAATGAGCGTTTGAGGCTGCTGTGCAGCCTCAAACGCCAGCAGCACTTGGGCGGCTTAAAAAGGGGCAGCGAGAAAACGACGTTGAACAAGCTGTAAACGCCCATGGCAGCATTGCCGACCAATGTGCCGCAGAGACCAACGGAGGACGTCTCGCGTATCCGGAGCGCAAGCGCAGGATACTGAGAGGACGCATCAGTGCATTAGACGCGCCAGAAAGCCATACATTCAAAAGTAGCCTAGTTTTGCAAGTAATTCTTGATCATCTAGGTTCGCCCTCTGTGTTTGCCCCTTCAGCAACCTCCCTTAGCGGTCTATAGCTCATCCTGTGTATGGGGCAGGGTCCATGCTGCATTATGGCCGCTTGGTGCGCCTTGGTACCATAGCCTTTGTGCTTGGCGAAGCCATATTCGGGGTACACCGAGTCCAGCGCAACCATCAATTCATCGCGGTAGGCCTTGGCCAGTATCGAGGCACTGGCAATGGCACAGGAGATCGCGTCGCCGTCAACCAATGTGCGCTCCCTAAGCCCAGAGCCTGGCGCGTGGTTGCCGTCTATCAGCACCAAGGCGGGCACAATGGTCAATTCGCGTATGGCTTGCCTCATGGCGGCCTTTGTGGCCTCTAGTATGTTGTCCCTGTCTATGGCCCTGTTGTCAACAATGGAAGCGGACCAAGAGGGCAGAACGGCCTTTAGCTCCATCGCCATAGCCGAACGCTTTTCGGGCGCAAGCGTTTTGGAGTCTCTGGCCTTGCCAAGCACGCTGCGCCACTTTTTGGCCGTTTCCCTGTCCAGAGCCACCGCCGCCGCAACGACCGGCCCAGCCCATGCCCCCCGCCCTGCCTCGTCCACCCCGCCCCACACTATGCCCCCTGGGAGGTTCGCCAAGTCCCAGTCTAAGGTGGATGGTTTGGGGGAGCCGGACATACAACACCAGTTACAAGTTACTAGGTATAAATTACAAGAGGGTGGATTCAGCGTCTAGCGCTGAACGAAGCGAGCGTCCGGGGTCTGGGGAAGACGCCTTAGTGCAATGAGCGTTTGTGGCTGCAGTGCAGCACTTGGGCGACTTAAAAAGAGGGTTCGATGTGCATGCGCGGCAGGCCCGAGCATGAAAGATATGCGCTGGACAAATACCCCCGCCGAGTACCCATTCTGCCCGATGAGTCTGCCGTGCGCATAACCTCGTTGCGTCGTCAACCGGAATATAGTCCCCGCCCTTCAAAACCAGAACAAGATGAATCCGTGAGTAGGTGTTCAACTAGCTAATCTGTTTGCCCCGATGAGGGCGCGAACGCGCTAGACTGCGCCGAGAATGGAGCGAGCCGCCAAGCAGGAATACCGGGAGTGGCTTGAAAGCGCAGACCTGTGTCCCGCAATGGTTTTACCGCACTCTTCCAAAAGGCGGGGAGCGGAATGGAAGGCGCAGGCGAAGCATGCCAATTTGTAGCGATGGTCAAGGGCGTTGACTATAAACATGACACGGGTACCAACCAGCCTCAATACTGCGGCGTAGCGGCACCCTACCCCCTAACCAACCTTGTCCACCAAAAACAGGTACTCCGTCACATGTATGTCGCGTCCCTGCAGGTTCCTAGAACCCCTAAAAGCGTTGTATGTTTTTTCGATGATCTCGGTGCGGCCCATGTCGCCAAGCATAGCGAGCATCCGGTCTTTGGCTATGAATCCCTCGGAATTAAATGAAATCAGTAAGAAGCGGGCATCAATGTCGCGGCATAGGCGGGACAGCGCGTCAAAGGCACATTTGCGGCTATTATAGGCGGATCTGTTCCAATCGGTGGGTATGCCCGACACGTTGCTGACCTCCGCCGGTCTGCGGTAGGAGTCAACTAGGTTGAGCATGAAGTAGTTTGACCCATACGGATGCTGGTTGTAGGGCGGATCCAAGTAGGCCAAGTCCATTCTGGGGAGCATGCCCGCCAAGACGTTGGCGTCTTCGCGCCGCACTTCAACGGGGCAGGAGAAGCGGCTGAAAACGGGGAATGGCAGCTCAATGCGCGTCATAATCCGCGAAAGCGCGTCTTTGCCGTTCCCGCCGAACTGGCCGATCCCACTGTGGCTGTTCTTGTAAAAGCCCTTGAACACGCCAGACGTATTGTTTTTTATCGAAACCTCTGTCAGCAGGGGGGCTATAAAGTAGTGCCGCACCTCGGAAGGCAGGTACTCAATCAACTGCCGCGCTGTGTCTATGTAAGCGGCGTTTCTTGGCGTGAAGAAGCATCTTTCTCCCAACTGTACATTGTTTTCGTCTTTGGGGGCGTACATATTGGCGATGAAGCCAGGCCGCAAGTTGTTCTCTATCTCCTGCACTAAGCGGGCATGCATTGGCGCTAGGCGAGAGATGTCCTGGGCGTCTGACAGGTAGCAACGGCTAAGCGTTTCGGCATAGTACTCTACATCGTTCACGTAAAGGCATTTAGCGCTCCTCTTGAAAAAGCGAGAAACCACGCCAGAGCCAGAGAACATGTCCAGTATGTCCAGCTTTTCGCGCCCCAAACGTGCCTTCACTATGTCCAGTGCGCCATCTATGAACCCAAGAAGGGCGCGTTTGTTGCCTATGTACGTTATGAGCTGCGTGGATAGGTATTCCGGGTCTTCACTCAAATCATCAGATAGGCTCAAATGCCTTGGCTCTGGTAGGACATTGCCGCAAGTTAGGGATGCGATACTACTCTCCTTTGTGTGTTACCACATCTTTTTTTAGTATGAGGTAATTGCAAAACCATCCCAAATCTTTTCTTGCTGGCGAACGGCAATATCCATCCCGCCGAATGAACACGCGGCGAGGTCATTCGCCGCTTAAGTTCAGAATTGAGAGTCTTCGGCCTGTTTCGTTTTGCTCCAGGTTTTGGAAAAGCTTTCTGGATGCTAACTGGGGGTTCGCTCGGTCCCGCCCGCATGCGAGCGGCCCCCCTCGCTACCCCCCAGACCCCCTAGTGACTTCGATGAGCGCGATGAGGGTTTTGCAAGAGGTTCAGTATGCCAAAACAGCCTTGCAATGGCCTTTGGTGGCTCATTTTAACCCAAATCAATACCCCCGCTCCCTGTCAACGGCTCCGACGATGGGCCGATTTTCGGCGTAGGCCCGCAGGTTTGGGAGTATGTCCGGCAGTATGTTTTCTATGACGGTTGGGCCGCTGTGGTGGGGGGTTATGGTGATGTTGGGATGCGCCCACATTGGGTCTTTGGAATCCAGCGGTTCGGCGGGGAACACGTCCAGCACTGCCCGGCCCAGCCTGCCTTCGTCCAGCGCGGCCACCATGTCGGGCAGCACAATTTGGCTGCCCCTGCCGACGTTGATGAGCGTCAGGCAGGAATGTCCGTGTGCCAAGACATCCGCGTTTATCATCCCCTTTGTTGCATCGGTTGCCGGAGCGCATAGCACTAAGGCTCTTGCGCTTGGGATGAATTCGGGCAAGCGGCTTATCGAGAGTATTTGAAAGTCTGGGTCGGGTCTATCCTGTGTGGCGAAGCCCACAACGTCCATCCCCAATGTTCGCAGTGAAAGGCCCACTTGACGGCCTATTCTCCCAAAGCCGACTATGAGCGCGGTTTTGCCGTGCAGCCTTTCGGGCAGCAGTTTCCCCGCCCAACGCCTTTCCGCCTGCGCCTGACGGCAACTATCTATTTCTTGAGCCTCAAATAGCAAGTGGCCGCAGACATATCTAGCTATCCAAAGGCCAAAGCGGCCGTCGGCGCGGGTGATGGCTATGTCTTTGGACAATTCGGGGTGTTGGATCAAGTGGTCAACGCCCGCCCCGGCGTTTTGCACCCACACAAGGTTCGGCATTTTTTGCAAGAAGCCCTGTGGAAAGCGCCAAGTAAAAAGTGCCTTGGCCCCATTCAGCCAGCCATCGTCAGCGGCCAGTGCATCCCTTGGATGCCAAGCGCGGACGTCCAGCCTTGGCTCGGCGGCCTTGATGGCCTTCTCCCAGTCTGAGGCCCGATGATGGACGACTGCCATGCGGTTTGGGGATTCCATATACTTATTCCAATTCTAATTCAAAATTGCGTCCATGCAATTTTGAATTAGTCGGCTGCGGGGAGACAAGCTCGCCTCTTGGTATCCGATGCCCCATCGGATACCAAGGCCGCCCTGTTGGGCTTTGCGGAAGTGTCAGCTTCTCCCAGCTTTTCGTCCTACTGCATATTTCAGCTTCGTTCTGGCCTCACGAAATGCTTCGCATTTCGGGCGCGACGTCCTGTCGCGCATTCCAATTCCAGATAAAATCATGGCTAATTCTATCTGGAATTGGAATGATGATGCAACTTTTCCCATCTGAACGCCATCTAATAGATGTAAGCTATAAAAATGGAGGTATGCCATGAATTTTCGCAACGTTCTAGTTTCTCTGTCCATCGTGTCCTTGGGCGCGTCAGTGGGGCTTTGCCCCTCTGCTGCGGCAAAGCAGCTTCCATTCGCCCAAGAACAGGAAGAAAAACCTAAGGTTGACTACAGCAAAAAGGGCGAGGAAACAGTGCTGGTGCCTATTGGCGTTGACCTGCTGGAAGAAAAAACAATGCCCTTAGATTTGCTAAACTACGACCTAGCCAAAGCCGATTCCCGTGTTGCATTTGGGCTTCGCCTATTCGCCACGCCCATTGAACCGGGGCAAACCTTGACGCTGTCGCTGAAAGCCACCCCGATAGTAAACTACAAAATAAATTGGATACTGCCGAATGACAAAAGTGATCCACTCTACTCCAAAATCAAGCTGGCCATTGACAACCAGCTAAAACGGCAGAGTCCAACTATCGCCATGAAAAACACTTCCAAAGAGCAGTGCCTAATTGCATTCGCCGTTCATGGAATGGCCGAGCAGCCCTATTCCGTGAAAATTGCAAGAAAGTAGTTTTGCAGATATTTTATACCAATATGCAACCAAATGGTTGCATATTGGTATAAAGGCGGCGGGAACCGACGCCCGCAAGTTTTTGAAAATGCTGGGTTTCCCAGCTTTTTCAAAAACTTTGGCGTACAGCGTTCAATGCCAATTGAACGCAATT
>JAITFL010000049.1 GCA_031281385.1 Holophagales bacterium | reverse complement strand
ATATTGATTTCCGCCATTTTGGTGGCTTTTGTCCAACTGTTCCCCATCCTGAACCCGCCGGCCATGGCCCCGGTGTTCCAAGAGATCACGCACGGGATCCCAGACAAGCAGAGGAATTTGATCGCCTTCAAGGTGGCCATCTACACTTTTTACCTGCTGGCCTCTCTGTTGCTGGTCGGCGGCTGGCTCTTGAAGATACTCGGCGTGTCCATCGAGATGATGGGCATTGCAGGCGGTATATTGCTCTTCCACACTGCGTGGGGGATGCTCAACAGGAACGACAGGCTGACCACGTCGGAAAGGGAAGAGATAAAGGTGATGTCCGGCAAGGTGTTCTTCCCTCTGACGATGCCCATGACAGCAGGGCCTGGCTCCATAGCCGTGACACTGGCCATGACGCCCCTTGGCAACTTCTTGGCCATTGACTCGATCCTACAAATCATCGGGCTCTGCTTGGGCATAGGTCTCACGTCGTTAACGGTCTGGGTGTTCTACAGGTACTCTGGGCCATTCCTCAGCAAGCTCGGCAAGACGGCCAAAGCGACCATTGGGCAGATCTCGGCTTTTATTTTGTTGGCCATCGGGGTTCAGTTAATTTGGAAAAACCTCAGCAGCCTCATCAAGACACTACTATGATAGGGCTGTCACTGAACTTGTACCTGACTGCCAATTGTTTTCCAAGTTGCGGTAGAATGTCATTTGTCGAGTGCCCATAGCTCAGCTGGATAGAGCGACGGCCTTCTAAGCCGTAGGCCGCAGGTTCGAGCCCTGCTGGGCACACCAATGCTATGCGGGGGGTTCGCTTCGCTCAATTCCCCCCCGCTCCCCCCGCCGCTCTGGGCCGGAGTGAATCCGGCCTTCGCGGCCATGCTATGCGGGGAAAGGGGCTTAGTGCCGCTTGGCCCCTTTTTTCACTCAATTCCCCCCATTAAGGTTCCTAAGTGCCGATGGCACTTGAGGCTGCACTGCAGCCTCAAACGCTCATTGCACTATGGTGCGTCTTCCCCAGCCCCTTGGTGGGCACCGCTGTCAGAGAGCGTCATGGGCTCGGTCTCTTCTACATCAGGGTGATCTTTGTATCGGCCGTAGAGCACCTTTGAGAAGGGGTGGAACCATCCCCTCTCTATCAAAAAGACCAGCAGCGATGTGGCGACTATCGTGAACAGGACAACGGCAAATACTGTGAGCTGTATCTGCTTGCCGGCGAAGGCCCCTTCTTTGCCAAGCTGCATCTCTCTGTGCAAAGGGATGGACGCGGCGACGGCTGCCGCGAGGCCCTTGGGGTTCATCGCGCCAGAGATTGCCGCCTCAAAGCGCGAAAACGATGCGCTTGGTATTAGGCTGGCGTGGACGACGGGGACGCGCAGCAAAAGCAGCGCAACGGTTATGCCCATCCCTGCGATTATCAGCATCGGTTCGTCCAGCTTTATCGAGATGCCGATATAGACAAAGAACAGCGTCTTTAACAAAAAGGCGACTTCCTCAAAGACGGCGACTTCCGTCTCGGTGGGGTTCTCAAACATGTCCTCGCGGCCTTTCAGCAAAGACCGCGGCAGCGCGCCAACGTTGCCCAAGGTTATTCCCATCAAGAGGGCGGCTATGGCCCCGCTGAAGTCCAGTGACTCCGCGATGCCATATACCACCAGCACAAACGCGGGCGTTGTGAATATGGATTTTTTTAGGCCGTGCAGCCAGTGCAGGGCCAGTGACCAAAATAGACCAGCAACGCAACCCAAAAGACCTGCAGTCAAAAATTTGGAAATCATATCGCCGATAATGGGACCGATTCGTATGTTTCCTGCGTCCCCCTGCACCATTGCGCCAAGGAACGTCAGGGAGACGACTAAGACCAAGACGTCTGACAAGGCCGATTCCAGCGTGAGTATGGTCTTGGCTTTTTCCCCAAGGGCCAAGTGCTTTACGACAGGGATAATCACGGCGGAGCTTGTGCCGCCCAGCGTAGATGCCAAGATTAGTGCCGGCAGCCAGTCCATGCCTATGGCGTAGCGGGCTATGGGGGCGACAATGGCAAGCGTGGCGACGAAGTTCCATACAGTGAGCCCCGTGGCGCCCACTAAGCTGCGGCCCAACGTCTTGAGCTTGAGCCCCAGCCCGCCCTCGAAGAGTATTATCACAAGCGTCAGCGTCGTAAACACCGGGGCCACGTTGCCCATGTGCTCTGGAAGCACAAGGCCAGTCAAGGGCCCCAGCACCAAGCCTATGCACAGGAGTATAAGGACGTCGGGTATCTTGGTGCGCGCGAATAGGCTCTCCAGCCCGTGGGCGATGAACACCAGCAGCCCCAGCATGATCACAGCAGCGATAGTCGCGTCCATAGGCTTTGTCCTTTTTTGGTTTTATTGCTCGTGTTATTTGATGCGGCCCTTGGTCCGGCCCAATACCCAAGACAGGCCGATGGGGCCCATTATGGTCGTCAAAAGTATGGCCCCAAGCACACCCGCCTGCACCTCGGCGCTAAGAAGCGGATGGCCGTTGACTTGGATGCTGCGCCCCACTGAAACGAATATCAGGCCCACCTCGCCTCTGGGCACCATGCCCCACCCGATGACGGGGACGCTTAGCCCAGAGCCTGCTGCGTAGCCCGAAACGTACTTGCCCAAGATGCCGGCCACGGTCAGCAGCAGGGCCATGGTGATGGTGGTTGGGTGCAGCAGCGCGGAGGTCTCGACGCTGGCGCCCGTCAGCACAAAGAACAGCGGGGCAAAGATGGAGACCACTGGCTGAACCATTTCTTCCAGCGAGCGGTTCTCCTTTTCCTGCAGCTTGCCTACGTGGTGGTGCTCGAGTATCAGGCCGGCAGTGTATGCGCCCACTATCGTGGCCAGCCCCACCAGGCTGCCGAGATAGGCCAGCACGAAGGCGAAGGCCAGCGCGAATGGCAAGAGTATCTCCTCGCCTTTGAAGCGGGCGGCCCAAGCAAATATCCAAGGGGAAAGCCAGCGGCCCAGTGTCAGCGCGGCGGCCAAGAACAGGAAGGCCAGGCCAAGGGTTTTGGCAAGGTCGCCCCAAGGCAGCGTCCCGCCGCCCGCCGTCGCCAAGGCCAAGCCCGAAACGGCCACCAGCACCAGCAGGCCCAATACGTCGTCTATGACTGCGGCGCCTATGACCACCCTGCCAGCGCCAGACGTTGCGGCGTTCCTCTCTCTAAGCACCGAAGCGCTTATGCCGATGGACGTGGCGCAGAGGCAGGCGCCTATGAAGAGGTCAACCGCGTAGGAAGTGTCCTTGGGCAGCAAAAAAAACGCAACTATCAAGCCCAGCACCATCGGCCCTGCGACGCCGACCACGGCCACGCGCGTTGAGGCCCACCCCACCTTCATCATCTGTGATACAGAGGACTCTAGGCCGACCATGAACATAAGCAGCACGATGCCGATGTACGACAGCACCTCCGCCCCAGGGTTTTCGGCGACGTTTAGGAAGTGCAAAAAGTCGGGGGATTTCAGAAAGCCAAGCCAAGCAGGCAGGGCCGACAGATTGGAAAAAAACCTTGGCAGCGCCGCCAATAAAACGCCGACGGCAATTTGCCCCGCGACGGCCGGCAGCTTAATGCGCACTGCCAACTCGCCGCCAAGCTTGGCGGCCAGCCATAACAGAGCCAAGACCAGCAGCATCGAGGCAAGGGGATCAGAAACAAGAATAGCTAATGGCATTGCATCTCCGTACATAGTTGGGTTCAATCCAAGCCAGTGGGACAAAGTGCTTTTAATCTCAATCGCAAATTGCCCAAGGCAACAAATAGGCTCCATAGTTCAATCCGAGCCAGTTAGACAAAATATATTCTACTCTGATTCAAAATCATTTGGCCCTCAAAATGAAACCTCGTTGAGAAACATGCCAGTTTTCCGCAAACAGCTTAATAATGTTAAGCCAACGCACTTTTTTTGTGACATCCTAGTAATCATAGCCCTTGCCCAATCGGAGGATTGAAATGTCCAGCAGCCCGTCCCTGAAACCCCAAACTTCATTGTTCAGCAAGGGGTACGACCCGCATCGCTCGGAGGGGGCGGCCATCCCGCCCATTTTCAAAACATCCACCTTTCTCTTCAAAACAGCCGAAGAGGGCAAGCGGGCCTTCGAGATAGCCTATGGCCTGTCCCCGGCCGAAATTGGCGAGAGCCCCGCGCTCATCTACACTAGGGTCAACAACCCCAACGTCGAGATACTGGAAGGAAAATCCATCGCTTGGGACGGCGCGGACGACGCGGCGCTGTTCTCCAGCGGGATGGGGGCCATAAGCAGCACCTGCCTGACCTTTTTGAAGCCCGGCGACACGCTTGTGTTCAGCGACCCCGTGTACGGCGGCACCGAGTACCTGTTCCACAACTTATTGCCACAGTTCAACATAAGGACTAGGCACTTCCCCATAGAATCGGGCTTGGACGCGCTGGAATCGCTACTGAAAGATGACCCCACCGTCAAGGTCATCTATCTGGAATCCCCCGCCAACCCAACGATGATGATATGCGACGTACCCGGGGCCGCGGCTCTGGCAAAAAAATATTCCACTAAAGACCGTCAGATTTTGGTCATGGTTGACAATACATTCATGGGGCCGATTTTTTCCAGCCCGCTGAAGCTGGGCGCGGACATCGTACTTTACTCTGCCACAAAGTTCTTCGGCGGCCACTCCGACTTGGTGGCGGGGCTGTCAATGGGGAGCAGGGAACATATCGAGCCGATAAAGGCGTATAGAACCATCCTTGGCTCCATCTCGGACCCTGACACCGCATGGCTCATCCACCGCTCCCTTGGCACGCTCCAACTCAGGATGGAGAGCCAGCAAAAGAGCGCGGTAAAGATAGTCGAGTTCCTTCTGTCGCACCCATCGGTGGGAAAGGTGTCGTACCCTGGGCTGGAGTGCATGGGGCCGCAGCAGGTTGAGCTATGGAAGCGCCAGTTCACGGGCACGGGCAGCCTAATCAGCTTCTTCGTCAAGGGCGGCCAAGCCGAGGCCTTCCGCGTCCTAGATTCGGTGGAGCACATCAAGTTGGCGGTGAGCCTTGGCGGCATCGAATCTCTCATAGAACACCCCAGCACCATGACGCACTCTGACATGACGCCCGAGCAAAAACTCAGCGCCGGCATCACCGAGAATATGATCCGCCTAAGCGTGGGCCTGGAAGACGTTGACGACTTGATTGCAGATTTGAAGCAGGCGCTGAATAAAATATAGACCCTCATTTCGACCCCGCAAAGCACTAATACCATGCCCAAAAAAACAATCTTTGTGACCAACGACGACGGCATCTTGGCCCCGGGCCTTGCGACCCTTGCAAGTGCGGCATCGAAATTTGGCAGGGTGGTGGTGGTCGCGCCGGACAGAAACCGCTCGGCCATTTCGTCCGCAATGTCTGTTCACGACATTTTGCGCCTAGACAAATTATCAAATGACCGCTATGCCTGCAGCGGCACCCCTGTAGATTGCGTGCTGATGGGCCTACGCCATGTGCTGGACTCGCCGCCTGACTGGGTTCTCTCGGGGATCAACTGGGGCTACAACTTGGCAGAAGACGTTATTTATTCAGGAACCGTTGGGGCCGCGTTTGAGGGCCGCCTGCACGGCACCAGATGTGCAGCTTTTTCGTTGAGCCGCAGCGGGGATCTGGACGTGGTGGAAAAATGGGTGGAACTTTTTTTGGCCAACTGGGAAAAGATAGACCTGCCGCCAAACAGCATCTTGAACGTCAATTTCCCCGAAAGCGAACCCAAGGGCTTCCGCCTGACCGCCCAAGGGAGGCGCAGCTACTTTGACTTTATGGAGCAGAGGACGGATCCAAGGGGCAAGCCGTACTTCTGGATTGGGGGCGAGGGCGTACCCGAGTACGCCAAACACGTCGGCACCGACGCAGAGGCTGTGCATGATGGCTACGCCAGCGTTACGCCCCTAAACATGGATCTCACTTGCCAAGCGACAATAGCAAATGGCTCATTGTTCAACGAAGCATTTGGAAAATAAAAATAGGAGTCCACATGCCGACCATCCTAAAACCAATAGCGGCTATACTGCTGGCCGTGCCGCTGTTCGCCCAGTCGCCCATTGTTGCGCGGCGGATAAACCCGCTCCCAAACTTCATGCCCGGGAGCATCGAGCGCAGGGCCTCCGGCTACATGCTGCACGTGGGGGGATCTTCTGAGCCGCTGCGCGCCTCACTCCAGTCCCTGCTGGGTGCCCCAGAGCTGGCGGAGATGAAGATCGTGTTCGAATCCGTCGCTCAAAATACTCCGCTTTATCCCCAACTGGCAAAGGAGATCGGCATGCAGATTGGCTCGAAGTGGGCCCTGACGGATGCGACGGGGCGGCTGGTGGCGCAGGGCACCGAGGCTCCCAAGGCGGCTGATTTAAGAAAGGCCATGGACGATGCGGGAATGAAAAGCCCCATCCAGCGGCTGCGCGAGTTCCTGAAAGCAAATCCTGACAATTTGGACGCACGTTTAGACCTGCTGAACATTCTCCTAGAGACCGCCGAGGCCGACACAAAGAAAGCGCTGCAGCTAAACGTTTTGACACCTGCCGAGTCCAGGCGGGCAAGGGACGAATCCTCTAATACCAAGTCACTCATCTTTGACTTGGCCCCGCTAGAAGGCAAAGAGCTAGATTCATCTGAGGACGCAAAAATATGGGGGCCGTACGCCGTCGAACTGGACGTCCTGTTCACAAACGGCGACTGGCGCCTTTTGAGGCTGCCCATTGTTTTCAAGGTGCCGCTGGAGGCCGCCAGCCCTACAATGGCCCAGCTATATCGCCGCCACCTCCCCAAGATAGAATCGGCTTTGGAAGAACGGCCGGATGACATTTACCTCTGGCACGTCTATGGCTTGGCGCATGCAGTGGCCCGCCGCGGCTCCGTTAGGGCCCTTGTGGACAGGCTTGTCCCGGCCCCTTGGCAGGAAAGCTCCTGGCCCGACGACGACGTGTTTGAACTGCTGATGTCGGAAGAGAGGGCAAAGGGCAACTGGGGGGCCGTGGCCCAGGAAATGTGGTCAAAGTGGCCCGCGCTAAAA
>JAITFL010000130.1 GCA_031281385.1 Holophagales bacterium | reverse complement strand
TTTTCGATGGACTCTGAATAATCAAAGGGGAAAGACATTTCAATTGCCTCCACCCGCGCCCTCAGTTCTGCGCCCATGCTGGCCAAAATGGCATCGAGATCCCTCCAGCGGGGCCCCGATTTCGCGTTATAGACCAATGGTGTTTTCAGTTTAGCCTCTTGAAAAAGTCTAACATTTTTTGGCGGCGGGATTTCTTGGTGCAGCCCTATCTTTCGTGCTCGGGTTGATGGCCCGGCAACTTGGTTCATTCAGCACCGGGTCATGGAGCCCGCCGGGTGCTGAACCATGCGCCCGGTAGTACCATTGGGTAGAATGGGTGCCCAACGGGATTATTCGCCTGGCACGTATCTTATACGATTTTTCATTTTTGATGCAATAAATGATCTCGCAGATACGCGTGTCTGCTACATATCGCTCTGCTATTTCTTGCAACAGCAAAGGAAAATGGTATTACGTCCTCGGGTTAGCGGCCCGATAACTTGGTTCATTCAGCACCGGGTCATGGAGCCCGCCCTAATGCTTAACTGGGGAACTCGCTTGTTGCATCGCTCGCAGGTTCTCGGTATCCTGCGCTTGCGCTCCGGATACGCGAGACATCCTCCGTTGGTCTTTGCGGCACATTGGTCGCCAATGCTGCCATAGGCGTTTTCAGTTTGTTCAGCGTCGTTTTCGCGCTGCCCCGCTCGCTCCCCAGACCCCGGATACTCGCTTCGCCAACTGCCCTATTTAGAGGCTGATACATGGAGATGGCTTCGATGGGCGGGTGGATAGTTTTGCAAATGGCTCAATTTACAATTTGATGGAACTATTGATACAATGGACAAAGGAAAGGCGACAATCGCTGGTTCATGCCCAAAAATGCGTTACCATGTTGGCAAAGGCATCTAAAATGGATTCTATCGGCAAAATGGCCGAGTCGGCCCCCCGCCCAAGCGCGGGGGTTCGTTTTTGTGGCGGGCCCCAATCCTGCGGCCAAGGGACGCCCGCGGGACGGGGGGGCCTCGTGAAGCCGCTTGACAAGATGGATAAGCTGCATGAAGAGTGCGGGGTTTTCGGTGTCAGTTTGACCACCGATGAGGCGGTGGGCTTTACATACAATGGCCTGCTCGCCCTGCAGCATCGGGGGCAGGAAGGGGCCGGCATCGCTGTGACAAGCGGCCCCCAAATGCTGTGCCGCAAAGGCGTGGGGCTAGTCAGCGAGGTATTTCCCCCGGAAGAGCTGGAGAAGATTCCCAAAAGCATGTTGGCCGTTGGGCACACGCGCTATTCTACGACCGGCAACAACACAAAAGAAAATGTCGGGCCCTTTGTCACAGAATACCTCACCGGGCGCATCGCTGTCGCGCACAACGGCAACATCACCAACGCCATCGAGACAAGGAAGAAGCTGGTCGGCGAGGGACTGCTCTTTACGGCGACCAGCGACAGCGAGGTTGTTTCGTCGCTCATAGCCTACCACATCACAAAAGAAAAGGACGTGCTGGCCGGCATTATCAAGGCAACCGATTCATTGCGGGGCGCGTTCGCGCTTGTCATGGCGAGCAGCGATGACAAATTGGTGGCCGTGCGCGACCCCAATGGCTTTAGGCCGCTCTGCATAGGGAAGAATGAAATGGGCTATGCAGTAGCGTCGGAAAGCTGCGCGCTGGACGTATGCGGGTTTGAATTTGTGAGGGACATACTCCCTGGCGAAATAGTCGTCTTTGAAAACGGGAAGATCACTCACCAGGGGCAGAGCCTCACCAACAAAGAGGCCGACCGAGGGCTGTGCATTTTCGAGTACGTGTATTTCGCGCGCCCCGATTCTGTTGTGGACGGGCTTTCTATATATGAGGCCAGACACAACATGGGCATCATTTTGGCAGAGGAGTACTCGATAGACGCAGACATTGTGTGCGGCGTTCCCGATTCCGGCTTGGTCGCCGCCAGCGGATTCAGCGTGCAGAGCGGGATACCCGTGATGTCTGGCTTCATAAAAAACAGGTACATCGGGCGCAGCTTTATCTATCCGATTCAGACACAGCGGGACGGCGCGGTGAGGCAAAAACTCAACCCGCTGTCTTCCAACGTGCGTGGCAAAAGGGTGGTGCTGGTGGATGATTCGATAGTGCGCGGCACCACCTGCGCCAGGATCATCAAAAGCCTCAAGACTGCGGGCGCCAAAGAAATTCACATGAGGGTTTCGTCGCCGCCGTTCCGCCATACGTGCCACTATGGGATAGACATTGACAGCGAAGAGACGCTGATAGCAAACAAACTGGACTTGGAAGGAATCCGAAAAGAAATAGGCGCCGACAGCTTGGCGTACATCAGCATAGACGGCCTGAAAAGGGCTTGCTGGAAATGCTCGCTGCCATTTTGCACCGCCTGTTTTACTGGAAATTGGGTATCCGAAAATACAAAAAAAGAAATTTTTGAAAGAGAGGGCGGATGGGTTCGATAGTGGCGAATAAAGCCAACGCAAGCAGCGGATCGCCCGCACGATGGGTTTTGAAAGGGCCTGGCAGATTATGAACGAGCTTGTTTTGGTGCTGGATTTTGGCGGACAGTACAAAGAATTGATAGCCCGCTCGGTGAGGGGCATGAACGTACATTCAGAAATTAGGCCGGGGAACATTTCGGCCGATGAAGTTGCGCGTATGGCTCCCATCGGCATCATCTTTACCGGGGGGCCCAGCAGCGTGTACGAAGCCGATTCCCCAAAGTGTGACCCAAAGCTATTCGACTTGGGCATACCCATCCTTGGCATCTGCTATGGGATGCACATGATCTGCCACCAGCTTGGTGGAGAGGTAGGGCCTGGCGCCGCCGGGGAATTTGGCACCATCACTGTATCGCCCAAAAAACCATTGTCAAGTTTGTTCGGCGATTCTGCAACGCCCTTTGACGCGCTTATGAGCCACGGGGATTCGGTGACGCGCCTGCCGAATGGCTTCCGCGCTACATCAACTACATCCATGTGCATAGCTTCGTGCGAAGACGCGGCAAGAAAGCTGTACGGAGTGCAGTTCCACCCCGAGACGAAGCATACGAAGTGCGGGCGCGAAATCATTCAAAGGTTTTTGTTTGGCGTGTGCGGCGCGTCCGGCGATTACAAACTGGACGACTACATAGACAGGCAAACGCTGCTTGTTCGCCAAAAGGTGGGCACAGAAAAAGTGCTGCTGGGCCTGTCGGGCGGCGTGGACTCGGCCGTGTGCGCCAGCCTGCTTAGCAGGGCCATCCCTGAGCAGCTGATCTGCATTTTCGTTGACCACGGCTTGATGAGGCAAAATGAGGGAGACGAAATAGAGCGGGTCTTTTCAAAACGGAAACTCCGCTTTATCCGCGCCGACGCGGAAAAGCGATTTCTTAAAGCGCTCCAAGGCGTGACAGACCCCGAAATTAAGAGGAAGATCATCGGCACCGAGTTTATACGCGTGTTCGAGGAAGAGGCCGCAAAGATAGGCCACATCCCATTTCTCGCCCAAGGCACGATATACCCCGACATAGTGGAATCGGGCGGCAAGCACGGAGCCACCATCAAGAGCCACCACAACGTCGGTGGTTTTCCCGAAAACTTGAAATTCGTGGATGTGATCGAACCCCTTTCTGGGCTTTTCAAAGACGAAGTGCGGATACTTGGCAAAAAGCTGGGGCTGCCGTTGTCGCTGGTCAACCGCCAGCCTTTCCCGGGCCCTGGCCTTGCGGTGCGCATCATCGGAGAAGTCACCAAAGAAAAGCTGGACGTTTTGCGAAGGGCCGACGCCATCCTGCGGGAAGAACTGGACGGAGCCAAACAGAGGCCAGACCAGTATTTTACTGTTTTGACTGGCACGTATTCTGTGGGCGTAAAGGGCGATGCAAGGACGTACAGCCCAGTGATAGCCATTAGGGCCGTTACAACCGGGGATTTTATGACAGCCGACTACACGCCGCTTTCGCACAAGGTATTGGCGCGCATCTCATCGCGGATCACCAGCGAAATACAGTCCGTCAGCCGCGTTGTCTATGACATTACTTCAAAGCCGCCCGCCACCGTGGAATGGGAGTGAGCAAAATGGCCAAATTCATTTTTGTGACAGGCGGCGTTGTTTCTGGCTTGGGCAAGGGAATCACCGCCGCTTCGCTGGGAAGGCTGCTGAAGCAAAGGGGCCTAAAGGTAGCGGCGCAAAAACTCGACCCATACATGAACATTGACCCAGGCACGATGAACCCGTTGCAGCACGGCGAAGTGTTTGTCACCGACGATGGGGCAGAGACAGACCTAGACTTGGGACACTACGAGCGCTTTATTGACGAGAGCCTGACGGTGCTAAGCAACATAACCGCCGGCAAGGTTTACTGGAGGGTGCTGGAAAATGAACGCAAGGGCGGCTATCTGGGCGGGACTGTGCAAGTTATCCCCCACATCACCGAAACGATAAAGCAGTTCATATACGGCGGGGCCAGCAAGAGCGGCGCGGACGTGATGATCACCGAAGTAGGTGGCACGGTTGGCGACATCGAGGGCCAGCCCTTCCTCGAAGCCATAAGGCAGGTTCCCCTAGAAAAGGGGCGCGAAAACTGCCTGTTCATCCATTTGACGCTGGTCCCCAACCTTAAAAGTTCGGGCGAGCAAAAAACAAAGCCAACACAGCACTCGGTAAAAGAACTGCTGTCAATGGGCATTTCGCCTGACATAATCATAGCGAGAGCAGATGTACCCCTGAGCATGGGCACCAAGGAAAAAATATCGCAATTCTGCAACGTCAAGCTAGACTGCGTCATCGAAAACACAACGATGCCATCGCTATACGAAGTTCCTCTTATGCTGCACAAAAATGGCCTTGACGAAGTGGCATGCCGCGAATTGGGCATCAATGCCCCGCCGCCTGATTTGGGCGAGTGGGGGGCAATGGCGGCCAATATTTCAAAAAGGCAAAAAGAGGCCAGCATCGCAATTGTGGGCAAATACATACAACTGCACGACGCCTATCTTTCGATCATCGAAAGCCTAAACCACGCAGGAATAGAGACGGGCGCAAACGTGGACATCCATTGGATAGACTGCGAGGACGTGAATATTGAAAGTGCGCCTGGGCTTTTTAATGGGATAAATGGCATGATTGTGCCTGGCGGCTTTGGGGACAGGGGCATAGAGGGCAAAATCGCCGCCTGCCGCTACGCTAGGGAAAACAATGTGCCTTTTTTGGGCATCTGCTTGGGCATGCAGATAGCCGTCATAGAGTTTTCGCGCGATGTGTGCGGTTTGGAAGGAGCGCACTCCGCCGAGTTTAATGAAGCGTCGCCCCATCCAGTGATCCACATCATGCCCGACCAAGTGGGCAGGGAAGGCACAGGCGGCACCATGCGGCTGGGCGCGTACCCATGCAAGACGGCGCCAGGCTCGCTTTTAGAAAAACTGTACGGTGCGCCCGAAATAAGCGAGAGGCACAGGCACAGGTTTGAAGTGAACAACGACTATAGAGAGATATTGACCAACAAAGGCATGGTGATTTCGGGGCTGTCCCCCGACGGCTCCCTGGTGGAGGCCGTAGAGCTGCCCAGCCACCCATTCTTCGTAGGCGTGCAGTTCCACCCCGAGTTCAAGAGCAGGCCGAACAAGCCCGCCCCCCTGTTTGTGGGGCTGGTAAAGGCCGCGCTGGAAAAAGCATATCCGAAATGAGATGCACTTCAGTCTCCAATGGACAATTGACAATGAACAATGGCGGCGGCGGACTGGCGCCCGCGTTGAATGTTTAATGGCGGATTGAGCATCCTGCGCTGAACGAAGCCTTGTCCCCGCCTGTATCGCCTACCCCGAAGCCATGTCCATGCATCCGCTCGTTCATTGAAGTCATGCCCATGTATCAGCCCCTACATAGGGCAGTAAGCGAGGCGAGTACCCGGGGTCTGGGGTGCAAGCGGGGCAGCGCGAGCCTGCGAGCGATGCAACCGAGCGCACCCCAGTTAGCATCCGGGTGGGCTCCATGAACCGGCGATGAATGGGCCAAATTACAAGAGTGTCCGTCCCGAGGACGAAAGATAGGAACGTGCTGCCGGGACGCGCCGGGTGCCATGCTACCCGATGGGGCTGCCGGACGAATGATCTCGCTGCGTCATCAATCGGCACGAATATCAACGCGGCGCAGCCGACTAATTCAAAAATGCATGGACGCAATTTTGAATTAGAATTAGAATTGGAGTTATGGGTGCGGCTTACTTCTTGACGGTTGACAAGAAAATCCTCAACAAGCCGATAACCGAAATCGAAGCAATAAACCCAATTGATTTTGTCAGGAGGCTTGCAGATGGTCAGTAACACAGTGCTTAAAGACCAAGGGATGCGCGTCCTCTCGGAACAGCTTGGACTTGTAGAAGCCGAGCGCTTTGTCGCCCTCATGCGCCGCGAGCCTTTTGACTATACTGAATGGCGGCAAAGGCTTTACGTGGATGTACCGCTGGACGCCTTTCTGAGTGACGCACAAAAGTTTAGGGATGGATCTGAACACTCCCCCCAAGATTTTGCCAGAATTCCTTGACCGCCAACCTAAATTGTGTCATCTTAACTTGTTTGCAGTTTGAAGCACCAACCCATCAATATCCCGAGCCACCCAGGACAGACATGCTAGGCAACACAGGTACAAAGGGCGCCAAGGCAGCGCAGCCAAGCGGACGGGCCAAGTCAGCCAGTCGGAGGGGTTTCGCTTTTGCGGGCGGCCACATCTCCCGAATTTTCGCTAAATATTCGGGGGGGGGGGGTAAATTGCCTATTATCTGCTATTTACGGTCAACTGAATGTAAAGTTTAATTTACAGACAACCCAAACATCAATTTACAGCAGCCGCGCCGGGATCGCCCGTTCGCGGCTGTTTTTTTGTTCAACCGCGCACATAAAGCGCATTCACCGAAGGAGTGTTCCATGGACACAAAGAAAGTATTGATGGGCCAAACATTGCCCGCGATCATCAAACGCTTTTTTGCATTGGCGGCAGCAGTGTTGCTGTTTTCTGGGGTACAGGGGCAGGCGCAGTCCAAATATCCAACCGAAAAGGAATTCTTCCCAGCAGTCTATGGAGCAGTTGCGGAGATGTTTCCAAAAGCTAGGTATTTGAGCATCGACTTCTACAACAACAGCTTCACGCTCACCGGCGTGACAGGCGGCACTATCGCTGGCCAGTTCTCGTTTGACATGTCAATCGTGATGCAGGACGATGGCACAATCAACCTCAGTCATTCCAATATTTATAAAAGAGACCCAAAGACAAAAATGTGGGAATCGGCTACAAATTTCGGATTAGGTTTAGGGTTTGTATATAACCCTCAAAGGCTCTATAACGATTTCAGGACAAAGATCCTGCAGGCCGCCAACAGCGACGCCGCTTACGAGCGATTCAAAGCAGAAGCACTATCCGACATCCAATTTATCTATGCTATTGCGCAGGACTTTACAGAACTCGCATTCACCGACTTCTATAAAACCTACATCGCTAATTCTGTGTTCACAGTCAGGGGGCGTGTTTTCGAGGTGGAGGAATATGGCAAAGAAGTCAACGGAGAAACGTACAAATACAAAGTCAGCTTGAACCAAAACCTTAAAAATGAAGCCGACGATGTCTATCTCTCTGGCATGCGTAGCACAGCATTAGTTTGCGGTATGTACACGAATCAAGACAAAGTGATAAGAATGAGCAAATCTACCACAGCAACGATGAAAGGGAAAGTGGTGTCGGCGGCCCGCGGGAACGGGCGCCAGCTCATTCTGTGGTTGACGGACGTAGAGTAGCCACCAGCTGCTGTAATGGAAATTATCCATTTAACTTGGAAGCCTCAATGACTGCCCACGAACAATCTTTTGATTTATAAAGGATAGCGGCAAACAATCTCCGAAATTCGCCTATACTTAGATGCTTTGAAAATCGGACGTTCCCAAGTCAACACGATAATTCCCGCTGTAATGGCGCATTCTCGAAAGAGACCCCCACATGCAGATGCTTATCGGTTCGAGCCAAATTCAATTTCACCCGCATCGCCCGAGAAGAAGAACGCATGCCTACGCTTTCAGCATTATGTGGTTCCACCAAAAAATGTTACAAATCAAACAAATTTGTCAAAAGGAGACAAAATGCAACAAAAAAACAAAACACTAGCAAGACTGGCAGCAATCCTCCCCACAGCCGCAATCATCACAGCAATTGGGACAACCCTCCCCAATGTTAGCTGCGGTGGCGGGAAGAAAAATAACACACCGACAATCGCAGTGCCAACAAGCGTGACACTGGACAGGACAACCGCAACTGTACGAGTCGGGAATACCCTCACCCTGACAGCAACGGTTCTACCGTCAAACGCACCTCAATTGGTCTCATGGGGAGCAGAAAACAACTTTACATCAAATATAGACCTAATATTGCTACGAGGAGTAAGCAGTGACAGCCTTAAATACACAGCCACTGCAATGAACGTAGGAACCCCAACAGTATTCGCACAAGCATCAAACGGAGTCAACGTCTTGACCGCAAGATGCGTAGTCACAGTGACCGCTAACAATGGGATAACGGCATTCGCCGAAATAGCAAGGGGCGACAACTACACTGCCGGGATAGCCGAAGACGGGACACTCTGGGCGTGGGGCGACAATAGCGAAGGCCAGCTGGGACTAGGAGAAAACAAGCCCGTGAATGTACCCGAAGCAGCACTGGTAGGACAGATGACAGACAAATGGACAACAGTGGCAGCTAACGGTCTGCGTACTTTGGCCGTCAAAGCCGATGGGACACTGTGGGAATGGGGACCAACGGCAAATGGCCAGCGCGTTGCAGTGCCAGTGCAAATAGGAACGGAAAACTCTTGGAAGGGCATAGCCACTGAATCTGACGGCACATTCGCTGTAAGAGCGGACGGCAGCCGACTGATATGGGCGACTGGAAAATAGCCAGGTTTCATAAATCTTGAGAGGGAACTACATACTTGATTTATTCCACAAACTCGTAACATCATCAATAACAACAATTCCCAGAGAAGAGAATAATTAACAATTCGCTGGAATCAACCAGCCACAACCCAAAGGGGAGAACCGCATGAAGACATCGACAACCATAGCCTTGACCGCGTTGCTGGCATTAGGGGGGAGCTACCTCTGGACTGCAAGAGCCAACGAAACTGCGGGCCACGTTACGGCTGCGGCGGCAGTATGGGAGTACAAAACCGCATCCACCACAGACCAGAAAGGCCTGCCGGAAGAAGAACTGAACAAGCTGGGCAAAGAAGGCTGGGAGCTGGTGGCGATAAACACAACCGACCCGGGGATTCGAAAGGCACTGCTCTACACGTTCAAGAAGCAAGTGGGGTAGAGGAGGACGCAAAGGGGGCCTTTGGTGTTTCCCGCCGGGGCTTGGAAAAGCTTCCCTAAGCTAACTGGGGATTCGCTCGGACCCGCCGCACATGCGCGTCAAGCCCTCTTTTTAAGCCGCCCAAGTGCTGCTGGCGTGTTAGGCTGCACTGCAGCCACAAACGCTCATTGCACTAGGGCGTCTTCCCCAGACCCCTAGCCCCTTTCCTTGGGTGTCCCCACCCAAGCGTAAAAGCTGGGCAGGGCCAGTAGAGTAAAGAATGTGCTGGTCATCAGGCCGCCTATAAGGACTACAGCCAAGGGACGTTCCAGCTCGGAGCCGCTGAAGCCCAAGAGTATTGGAAGCAGCCCCAATATGGTTGCCCCGGCTGTCATCAATTTGGGCCGCAGCCTGCCAAGACTGGCTTCTTCCAATGCGTCGTGGAAGGGCAGGCCCTTTGCCATAAAGCCCCGCGCCTGGCTGATCAGCACTAGGCTATTTTGCACCGCAACGCCAAAGAGTCCGATCATGCCCACAATCGAGCTTATGTTCCAAGTCTCGCCGAACAGCCACAGGGCGACGATGCCCCCTGCGAATGCGTCTGGCAGCGTGGCTAGGACAATCAATACTTCCCGCCAGCGTTTGAGCGCGAAATACAATAGGCCGGCCACCAATATGGCGGAAATGCCCACGGCCAAGGCCAAGCGCCTATTAGTTTCTCTGGCCTCAACAATTTTGCCGCCAAAGGCCACGTGAGTGCCTTGGGGCATGTTGGTAACCTTTAGCAGCTTGTCTATCTTTGATGCCGCGCCGCCAAGGTCGCCGTCGGTTCTGATGTTTAGGCCGATGTAGGGCTGCCCGAATTCGCGGCGGATCAGCGTTGGGGTTCTGGCCTCTTCAAATTGGACCACTTGGCCCAGCGCTATGACACGGCCGTCGTCGAGGACTATCGGCATCTGCTTTAGTGTCTCCACGCTGGTGGTGCCAGTTTCGGCGTAGCGGACAACCCTCTCTATTGGCTGGGGGCCGTCGTATCGTGCGCCCGCGTCAATGCCTTGCAGGAAAGCCTCTAGGTGTTTAGCAATCAGTGAACGGTGAACACCCAAGCGGCGAAGGGCCTCTTCGTTTATCACGGCTCTTAGCCCCAGCATTGGGTCGGGCGTGTCCAGCGTCACGCTTTGGATGCCTTGTATCTCGGCTATGTGCAGGCCCATGTCCGTTGCAAAGGGGCGAACCGCCTCTAGGTTTCTGTTGAAAAATTTTACCTGAACGTCCGCCGGAGTGCCGCCAATGCCTTCGGCTATGCGCTCCTGCATGGGCGTGTTGACCTCAACAGGAAAGGGCATGGATTCGGTGGCCTCTTCGACTTCATGCTTTAGTTCTCTCTCGTCCGCGTCTGGCGCAAGTATCACCATTATTTCGCTGTCGGTTATGGGGCATGGGTCTTCTGTGACGTCTGCCCTGCCAGTCCTTCGGTACACTGTCTCTATGCCGGGAATTTCATTAAGCGCCCTGTCCAGCATTACGTTGGCTTGGTCAACCGCTTCTAGGCTGCTCTCGGAAGGCACCTTGGACAAAAGCATGAAGGCCCTTTCGTCCAGCGTTGGCAAGAAGTTGGTGCCTAAGTGCAGCGCAAGCAATATACATGGGATGGTGAGGGACAGGGCCCCAATCCTTACTATTCCGCCATGTTGCAGTGCCCATTCCAGCGCGGGGCGGTAGGCCACTTTGATGAGGCTAACGATTTTTGGTTCGGCAAGCTGCGCATCGGGCGGGATAAATTTGTCCGCCAGCACAGGCACCAAGGTGAATGACAGGACAAGGCTTATGGTCATCGCGGACGCAACGGCCAGCGCTAGGGGCGCGTACAGCTTGCCCGCTATGCCGCTCATGGAAATCATGGGCATAAAGACAGCCAAGATTATCATCACAGTGATCAATATTGGCAGGGCTACTTCGGAAGCCGCCGCGATCAAAACTTGGTGGCGCGGCGCGTCAAACGAATTTTCTTGCAGCCTGTGGATCAAGTTTTCCACCATGATCACCGCTGCATCTACTAGCAGGCTTATGGCTATGGCCAAGCCGCCAAGTGTCATGGCGTTGAGTCCAAGGCCAGCAAGGTGCAGGGGGATGGCCGCTCCCAGCGTCGCGAGCGGCAGAACGGCCAAGACTATTATTGACCCGCGCAAGTTGCCCAATAGCACCAAAAGAGTAAACGCTAC
The DNA here is from genome assembly GCA_031281385.1 of Holophagales bacterium. Next base: position 9,764 of record JAITFL010000130.1, on the reverse strand, counting down.
GAATATGCTTCCCACCAAAAGGGCCAGCGCGACTCCGTTTAGGGCCTTGTCAACTAAAAGCCCTTGGTCGTAGATGGTTTTGAGCGCCATCCCTTGGGGAAGCTCATTTTTTAATTCTTGCAGTGCCGCCCGTACATTTTTTGCTACGTCCAAGCTAGATGCAGTCGGCTGTTTGACTATGCTAATGCCTACGTCTTCGTGTCCTTCGTGTCGCACCAGGCCACGGCGGAAGCCCGGGGCCTCTCGTATTTCTGCCACCTCGCCCAAGGTTATCCAACCATTTTTTACCTTTAGGGGCAAGAGGCGCACGTCGGATGGCGTGGCCGCTAGGCTTCCAGTTGACACGTACCAGGCTGTATCGTGAATCTCTAGCACGCCCGCGCCAAAATCTTGCTGGGTGCCTTCCAGTGTTTCCAAAACTTCGTCCAGGGTGGCTCCCAGCATCCGCATTTTTTCGGGCGAAAGGGATATTTGCAAGGATTTTTCGTGACCGCCCTGCCTATCCACTCTGGCAACGCCCTGCACCGAAAGCAACCTTGGGGCCACCACTTGCTCTACATGGTCGCGCAGGCGCATAGGGTCTGTGTCTTCGCCCTCAAGCACTAATTCCATTATTTGGAATAGCCTTCCGGCGGCGCTGGTCATCAGCGGCGGACGCGTGCCAGCGGGAAAATTGCCAGCTACGCCGGAAAGGCGCTCGGCCATCAGTTGCCTAGAGTGCATTGGGTCGGCGTCGTCCTCGAATGTGACTACAACTTGCACCAGCTCTGGGATTATTAGCGTGTTCACCCTCTTTACGCCCGGCATCCCGCCAAGGGCCTGTTCGAGGGGCTGGGCTATGGAGCGCTCCATCTCTGGCGCGGCCTGGCCCGGAGCCTGCACAAACACGCTTAGTATGGGCAGGTTCATGTTTGGAAAGAGGTCGCGCTTTAGCCCAAAGAATGTGAGCGCACCGGCGATCCCCCATACCAAGGATAAAATCACTATCCAGCCGCTCTTTGGGAACATGATTCCGAACCACCTTGCGGCAAAGCCTTTGGAGCTGTTTGACGTTTCAGTGGACATGGCCGCCCTCTTCTGGATTGGCAAGTTTCTGCAAGTGCGCCTTGACCAAGTACGCGCCCTCCACAACGATGGTGTCGCCCTGCTTCACGCCCTTTAGTATCACCACTTCGCCCTTTACCTCGGGCCCGCGCACTACGGGGTGAAAGTGTATTTCTCCATGAAGCGCAAACACGCCCCAGCGGCCCTCCATCGTCTGCAGGGCGGCCTGGGGAACTGTGATGGCGGATGGGTACGGAATTTCCACCTCTATAGGCGCGCCAGGCATGGGCAAAGAAGCCCCGGAGAGGCGCAGCCTGTATGTTTGGCGCATGGTGTCGGATGAGAGCGCTGGCACGACGCCCTCCAGTTCGCCCTTCCATTTGCGGCCGTCCGAATGTCTGACGCTAAACGAAGTTCCAGACTTCCAATTGCCAATAGTTGGCTGGGCAAGCTCCATGCGGGCTATCACCGAGCCTGACGCCAAAAAATTGCCAAGTTCCTGCCCCGCGCTTATCCCTTGCCCCGAAACCACCTTGTAGCCTGTCACCACGCCGGCCTTTGGGGCCCTTAGCACCCAAGTGGAGCCACCCTGCTCGGCTTTGATGCCCAACGATTCCAGCGCAAGCCTGGCCGATTCTTCTTCGGCCTTGGCTATGGATGCCTCGCTTATGGCCTCTTCCAAGTCCCTTTGGCTGGTGGCCTTTTTTGCGTCCAGCCTCTCCTCTCTGGCAAGGGAGGCCGTGGCCTTGGCCATCTTGGCCTTGGCTGCCAGCCAATCCGCGTACAGGCGCGCCAATTCGGGGCTTTTTACTTCTGCCAACGCGGCCCCAGCCGCCACCTGCCGCCCAGGAGGAACTAGGAGCCCCCCCAATATGCCATTCACAGGGCTGGATAGCACAAACTGGGACAGCTCGTCCGCCACCACTTCGGCGGACACCCAAATGCTCAATTCCTTTGGCGGCCCAACTACCTGGGCCCTCGCGCCCTGTATGTCTTTCAGCGGGGAATCATCTTCTTGGTCGTGGTCATGGCCATCATGGTCTTCATGGTCTTTGTGGCTCTCATTGCCGTCATGATCCTTGTGGCTCTCATGGCTTTTTGCCGCCGCAGTGCCGTGGTTGTGGCCCTCGTGTCCATCCCCAGGGGCTTTTTTGTCACAATAAAAACAAAGTGCCAGAGAAAGTATGGCAATCAAATATCTAGTCATTTTCATTTCTTGTCCTCTGCGATAAGTGTCCTAAGTTCGGCGTCTGCTAGGTATAGGGCGCAGTGCCGCTGCAATTCGGCGAGTTTTATTTCTAGGAATTGCCGCCTGATGGGAATGGCCTCCGAAGGCCGATCTTTGCCCTCTTGCAGGCGCAGCGTCAGGGCCTCCAGCGAAGCGTCTGTGTCGGGGGTGCCAAGGTGGGCCCCAGCGTATCCTTGGCTGGACTGCATGGCGGATCTGAAGCGCATGTCCAATTCGGACAAGGCAATTTCAGCGCTGCGCCTGCTGGCCTCCACCCGCGCCCGCTCATTGGCCTTTATGGCGGAGGTCTCTTTCGGGCTTGGGAATTTGTAGGCGATGCCTATTTTGGCGATGCGGTCAATGGACTCTTTTGAATAGCTGCTGGCTATGCTCCAGCGGCTGTTGGCCAGCGCGGCCTGCACATTGGCCTGGCCGACTTCCAAGCCCTGCTTGGCTATGACTGATCGCCTGATGGCGCCCTTTTGGTACTTGGCCTCCAGCTCTTGGGCGTTGGCCGAATCATAGACAAGGGCCTGTGGCAAATAGTCCAGCGGCTGGGGTTCATCCGGCAGTTCCGCCAATGCCTTGAGGGCGGCCCAAGCCTGTATGCGAGCCAGCTTGGCCTCTCCCAAGTCCATGCGGGACTTCAGCAACTCGCCCTTGGCGAGCTCTAGCTGAAACGCCGGATCGGCCCCCGATTCGCTTCTGGCTTTTGCTATCTCCAGCCAGGCGCTCACTATGGAATGATCTTCAGCCCTTATGGACTCGACGCGCTCCGCCAGCCACGCATACAAAAATGCCTGATGGATGGCCAGCCTGTTTTCCAAGTCGGCGGCGCTATAAAGGATAGGCGCGGATGAGTTTATATCCGAGGCCAGCTTTTTCCTTGGCCCCCTGTTAAGCAAAAGGCCGGCTTCCATCTCGATGGTCTGGTCTGTCGTGCTTGACGCGCCCGATGCCATCCTTGGCCCGGCGGAAACAGAGATTGTGGGAGATTCCCGCAAAAAGCCCGCCGAACTATTGACCAGCAACTGCCCGTCCGCCAGCGCGGAATCAACTAGCAGCTTTTGAATTGGAACCTTTGATCTTGCAAGCACGTCGCCAAGCGTCAGAGGCGGCTCCGCCAAAAGGACACAGGGCAGTGCAATAAAAAACATCATTTTCATGTTTGGCACCAGTGAAAAAAACATGCGAAAAAAGGGAGCCTCTTGCAAAGCCTTGCCAATGCTAGGCTGCAAGACTCCGTTTAGCAAATTGACAATTGACAATGGACAATTGACAATGGCAGTCCCCGCCAAGGTCGCTACATCGCGGTGCAGGTCTGCAACTGAATTGCCTTTACCTTGCTCTGGGTGGGTTGGGCCTTGGCTCTACTGTCCTGTCGCTAAATAAGTCTGGCATTGCGCTGATAAATGAACCTCTTTCTATATCCAAGCAGAATGGCACAATAGCCGCCGTGCCCAGTATCACGCCCGAAAAGCCGCTGCACAGCCATTGGTCGCAGGACATCCCGTGGTCGTGGCTGTGGCCGTAGCTGTGCGGGTCAAAGCCTATATCCGCGCCATCGTTTGAAACAAATACCGCCTGCGTGGTTTGGCACTGCTGCCCGCCCTCAAGCCCCTCGGCGAGAACGTGGCCAAAGTACGCGCTGACCACTGCAAGCAGCAGCACGGCGATGTACTTTTTGAACATTTTGAGCATGAGGTCATTGTAGCGCAGAAAGCAAGATAGGGGGTAGAGGCAATCAGAGGGCATTGGCTAGAGGTTAGTTACAAGTGAGCCACTGCAAAATGTCAGTTTTGCAAAAAGCTCAAGATGCAAGAAGCCGCGCCAGCACCAATTTTTAAGTTGCGGATTTGGACTCCGCGTACCGAACGGCGCATTGTTCCCATTTGTAATGCCTACCTCGAAGCCAGCGGCAAAAAAACCATGCACTGAACCAGGGCCTCTCCCAAGCATCGGCACCGACATTGAATTTGCCAAGCTCAAGGCTTGATTTCGTGATCGAGAACCCAAGCCAGCAATTCATCGAATGATGCCGCGCTGGAAGCGACATCCAAAATGACCTGCTGTAATTCCATTTGCGTGTAGCCCAAACTGATTCCGTTCTCTGCTAAAGTTACGATCATGGCATGGGTGCCGATCCTCTTATACCGATTTGCAATCAAAGATTGCATAATCGGTATAAGGCGGCGGGAACCGACGCCCGCAAGTTTTTGAAAATGCTGGGTTCCCCGGCGTTTTCAAAAACTTTGGCGTACAGCGTTCAATGTCAATTGAACGCAATTTGGTATTGTTGCCGTCAATAAACGGATGATTCTTGATCAGGCCGTATCCAAGGCGCACGGCTTTCTGTTGTGTCGTTGGGAATAGGTCTTGACCGCCGAATCCATGGAAGGGGGCCGCTAGGGCAGATTCAAATAAGGCTTCATCGCGCAGGCCGTCTATTCCCCCATGCTCGGCGATCAATTCTGTGTGCATGGCCAAAATCTGTTTTCTTGCCAGCTTTTTCATTGGGCCAAGACTCTGTAGCACTCCCTGTTGTCCGCCATGATCTGCCTAGAAATAGCCTCTACTTCTTCATCTGGCAAAAAACCCCCGTAGTAGAGGCGCATGGACTCCTTGGTCACGATATTGTTACTGCGCTCGTCAGCCGACAGGCCGCTGCGGGCTATTTTCCAAGGATCTTCAGAGTGCGTCTGTTCACGCAGCCAATCGGCGTCTTTGTCGCCATATTCCATGCTGACGCGCTCTAGGTTGTTCGCTTGTGATTGGCTGAACGCTTTTGGGTAGCCGTCCTGCAGCATATTGCTGTCAATCTGGAAGTTGCCCTTGTGTCTTTGGAACAGTTTGGGGCAAACAGGGCCATCCGTCCACGCCTCAAACTCCTCTGGGAACAGCTCTACCTCGTCCCAAGCCAAAGTCCACGCCTGCGCGTAGTAGCAGAGTTTCTGCAGCTTCATAGCGCTCATTGGCCCCAGCTTGTCTAAAAAGTACCTTGCAACATCCAATACGGTAGCCATTGCCGCCCCTAACAAAAAAAATGCCTTTGTAGAAATTATAGCAGTTCAACCTATTGTAGGTTAAACTGCTATAAAAGTGGTTGTTGGCTGCTGCGCGGCGGTACTGATGCGGGCTAGCGCCCGCGCCATGTTTATGCCGAATGATGGCGCAGCGAGGTCATTCGCTGCTTGAGCGCGGGACGAGCATATTTCGGCTTGTTGCGTTTTGTGCCGGAACTTGGAAAAGCTTTCTGAAATGCTAACTGGGGATTCGCTCGGTCGCACTCGCATGCGAGCGTTTCCCTCGCTAACTGCCCTATGTAGGAGCTGATACATGGACATGGCTCCTATGGGTGGGCAGATACTTGGGAGTTAGCTTCGATGAGCGGCGGATAGTTTTGCAAGTGGCTATTTTGATTGCAAATTGGAATTATACCATCGCCAGCAGTCCCGCCAAAAAGAAGGCTGGCTCGGCGCCGGGGTCGAAGCGGGGTCGCCCTGCGCGAAAACGCACTCTATAGGCCCACTGGTACAAGATGGGGTACAGGGCACATATTGCCAATATGGCTATCACCCTTGTGGTTCCCACGTCTTGCGGTGGGTGGCTGGCAAGGAATAAATTGAACGCCAAGGCCGCAGCCAAAAACACGCACATGAGAAATTGGGATTTGTTTCTGCCTATAAGTATGGGAAGCGTTTCCCTGCCCAATATTTGGTCTCTCTGCATGTCGGAGATGCTGACGATGATGCTTCGGGCAAAGACCAGGGCCCCTGCAAATAGTAGGGCACCTGTGCTTTGCCAATCCCATGGATGATCCTGCTGCCAAGCGGGCAAGACTAGGCCGATGATGGCAAGGGCCAGCGTGACCAGCACGTCTTTTGAGCCCGGGATAGCTCTTAGGCTGAAGGTCTTGCCGAAGGCCCTTATCCTAAGCTTGTAGGCAAGGCCAAGGATGGACGCGCCAGCTACGAAGATGGCGTAGCCCTTGCCTTGGCTGGCCGCAAGGACTAGTGCGAAAACTAGTGCCACCGCCACGGTGGATATTATTGCCACTTTGTTGCGCTCCAAGTACCTAGCCCTGGCAGGGCCCTTGGAACCTAGTCCAAATGGGTCTAGGTACGGCTGGGCCAGATACATGGCCAGTGCATAGGCAAACACCACAAAGATGCTTGTCCAGTCCCGATTGAGCCCCATCCACGAATGCATGCCTATTGCCATTGCAGACATACCCAAGCTCAATATGACGGGCGAAAGAAGAGGCTCGCCAATCAGGCTCTTTAGTCTATTTGGCCTGTGCCCGTGCTGCTTCAAAACGTCAACGACTTCGTCCACCAGCCAAGTGGGGGTTGATGCGCCAGCGAGCACGCCAATGGTCTCGTTGCCATGATATGCGCCAAGGTCTAACTCTGATGCGACTTCCACAAACTGCACAGGCTTGTTGTCCTTTTGCGCCAAGTAAGCCAGGTGTTTTGTGTTGCTGCTGTTTTTGCCGCCGACCACGACTACGCAATCAGACAATGACGCTATGCTGGCAGCCTCTTCTTGGCGCCGCGAGGTGTCTTGGCATATAGTGTTTTCCACTACTATTTCAACCGCCCTAGATTTCAGTTCTTCTACTATGGGGCCAAAGTGCTGGAACGTAAACGTCGTCTGGGCCACAACAAATACTTTTTCAAGGCTCTCGCTGGGCAACTCTTTGGCTTCTTCCAAGGTGGAAACTATGGCGCTGCCGGCACTGGCAAAGCTGCGGTGGGCTATGCTCTCGGCGTGGCCGTGGGTGCCAAGGATCACGACAAAATAGCCCTTGGAACTCCATTTTTTTATTCTGCCGTGTACCTTTGCAACTTCGGGGCAAGTGGCGTTGACCAGTGATATTTCGCCCTTTGCCTGCCTGTCTTTTAGCTCTTTTAGTTCTTCAACCGGAACTCCATGCGCCCGAATTAGCACAGTCCCGCCGGTTGCGTCCTTTGGGCCATCTATGATGCCCACGCCGCGCTTGTTAAGCAGCGCGAGGACTTGCGGGTTGTGGATGAGAGGGCCCAAGGTTTGCACCTTGCCGTCCTTGGCGCTGGACGCTTCCAACGCCGCGTCCATAGCGCGCCTCACGCCCCAGCAAAACCCATTTGTCCTTGCGATGATGACTTTCATGAATAGCGGCTGCTCCGCGCCGCGTCTGCAATTGAACCTCTTTGGAAAACCAGCAAAATTTGGGCAGTAATGCTCGGATCAACAAATTGACAATTGACAATTGACAATTGACAATGATGGATGCGTCCTACGGCCGCGCCAATTTTCATAATTGGGGAAGACCCAATTGTGTGGCGGCTTTCAGAAATTGGATAAGGGGTCATGGGAAATGGTCAGGGTGTTGCAATAACTTCGATTGTCGCATATTTCATTTTTTTCGTTTCAGTTGCGCTTCTGCAATTTCGGCCACTGCGCTTATGGCGGCCTGTATATGTTCTTCGTTGTTGAAGGCCCCTATGCCGAATCTGGCAGTCCCATTTATTTTGTCGGTACCCAAGTGTTCATGCGCCATTGGGGCGCAGTGCAGGCCGGCGCGGCAGGCAATGTTGTGGTCAACGTCCAGCATGGTGCCTGTGTTTGCGGCCTCTAGGCCCTCTATGTTGAAGGAGAGGACGCTGATTCTTTCTTTTCCCGGCACGTCTTTGGCGCAATACGTCATCACGCCTTCAATGTTGGCTAGGCCATCGCGCAGTTTTTTCCACAGCGCCATTTCGTGTTCGTGTATGGCCTTGACCCCCAGTTTGTTCACCCATTTGACGCCAGCGTTGAGCCCGGCCACGCCCAACAGGTTGGGGGTGCCGTACTCCATGCGGTAGGGGTATTCGTCCAGATGGCTGCGCTGGAGGCTCTTGATGCTCGTGCCACCGGCTCTGGTGTGGCGTATCTCCACGCCCTCCCTTACATACATCCCGCCAATGCCCATCGGCCCCATAAGGCTCTTGTGCCCCGTGAAGCAGACGACATCCACAAACAGTTCGTCCATCTTTATTGGCACCATGCCTGCGCTCTGGCTGACGTCCAAGATGAAAAGTATGCCCCTTTCCCTGCACTCGCGTCCCACGGCGGCCACGTCCTGCACGGTGCCTATTACGTTTGAAGCGTGGTTCATCACAACGGCCTTGGTGTCCTTGCGGAGCCGCTTGATGATGTCGGATGGGTCAACGTAGCCGGACTGGTCGAAGTCCACCCAGTCAACGGGGCTGCCCAAGCTCTCCAGCTTCCAGACTGGGCGCAGCGTGGCGTTGTGCTCTAGGTGGGTGGTCACGACATGGTCGCCTGGGCTGATGATGCCCCAGATCGCAAGGTTCAGCGCGTCTGTGCTGTTGTAGCCGAACACCAGGCGGTTGGAGTCCGTGCCGCCAAAGAACTCGCACAGCAGCTTGCGCGTTTCGTCCATCATGGCCCCCGCCTTTAGGGAAAGGTCAAAGCCACCGCTGCGGCCGGGGTTTACCCCGGCGCGACGGTAAAAAGTGTCCATCTGCTCATAGACCTCTTGGGGCTTTGGGAAAGCCGTCGCCCCGTTGTCCAGGAAAATCATCTTTACTTCTGGGGGTATGGGAAGGTTCAGGTAGGTCATAGCTTTCCTTTCGTGTGTGTCAGACGATGGCGTTGGCTAGGGACTCGGCGGCTGTGTTTAAGTGCCAGCAGGCCCAAGTCAATCGAGATTTCTGCAAAACCTGCCGAATTTTCAACTGTCTCACTTTATCGTGTCAAAACTGATCAGTTCCATATCTGTGGACAGAAAGCCAGCTTTTACGGGTTCGGTCTTGGAGTAGTCGGTTGACAGATATTTTTTGTTGTCGTCCGAGAATACAGTTGCCACGTTTTTATGCCCGAAATCATTTTGGACTTTGATTGCCGAAAGCAGGTTGGCCCCAGAAGAAATGCCCACGCCCATTCCGAATGTCTTAGCCAGCATTTGCGCCGCGATAATTGAATCGCCATCGTCAACCGATACTATTTCGTCCAACTGCTCTAGTTTTACAATCGCCGGAATGAACTCATCCGAGATGCCTTGTATGCGGTGGCTGCCGATTTTCTTTCCGCCCGTAGTCATTGTGGGGGAATTGGCGGGCTCCATTGGGTACACCTTGCAATTTTGGTCTTTGGATTTAAGGTGGCCGCCGGCTCCCATAATTGTGCCGCCAGTGCCTACTCCCGCTACAATCCCATCTGGCTTGACGCCGAATTTGGCCATTTGTTCCCAAATTTCAGGGCCAGTGGTAGTGTAATGCGCCAGCCTGTTTGCATCGTTTTCAAACTGCAAGGGTTCAAATACATTGCCCTTTTTTGCGTATTCCCTAGACAGTTTAATGCTGCCCAAAAACCCGCCTTCTTCGGGGTTTTCCAAATTTTTATCTACAGGCACTATTTCGGCGCCAAGACTCTTAATGAGATTTACTCTTTCAATGCTCATCCAGCTGGGCATAAAAATTTTGACCTTGTGTCCCAAAAAACGCCC
>JAITFL010000105.1 GCA_031281385.1 Holophagales bacterium | reverse complement strand
CTGCAATAAGCAGGCCATTAGAAAGTTGTCCCGATGCTAAACTGGAAGTCCGTCTTGCCAAGCGTATCGAACCAATAGGGATTCAATTTTCTTGCCCAGATCAGCCGCATGGGCGCGGGACTGATTGGCATGAAGAATCTGAGTTCGACTCCTGCGCTGCGCCTCAATGCCTCTGAGAAAATTCTGTTGCCCGGGCTCCAGGCGTTGCCCATGTCGTAAAAGAGCAATACTCTGAACTGCTCGGCCAGCACCAGATGGTATTCAAAATTTGCCAATAACTGCTTGTTGCCACCAACTACGATTGGATTGCCGCTGCCATCAATTCGCTGAGAGCCGACCATCCCCCACCTGTATCCGCGGATGCTTGTTTCGCCGCCTGGCTGGTAGTTGTCCCAGATTGGCAGCGCTTCCCTGCCGAGGTTCGCAAGGTACCCATAGCTGGCGTTCAAAGCAATGATATGGCGCTCAGCGAAGCTCTTGAAATAAGAGGATTCGACCATGGTCCTGTGGAACGGTTTGTCGGTAGCGAACTGCCAACCGCCGTATTCAAACGACATGCCAAGCTTGAAACCATCCGTTGGCTTGAATGGATGGTTAATGGTATTGTAGGCCCCCTGAAGATTGGCGGTGGAAGTCATTTGGCTTCCCAGCGTGCGGAAATAATAGTTCTGCCCACCTTCCATTCGGATCAGGCGCAAGCTGTAGCCCAGCGCGACTTGAGTATAGACCGTCCAACTGCCCCACTTGTCCGATGGCATGAAAGTCGAAAGCCTGGTACCCGACGACAGGCCAATTCCCCTAGTAAACTGCTTTCGCGCATAGTCCGGTCCGACTACTTCCGCGCTATATTCCAAGGTGGAGTCTGAAAGGCTCACGCCAAAAGAGTACGGCTTGTCAAAGACGTATGGCTCGGTAAAAGCGATAGAGAAGGAACGCTGGAACTGCCCGCCGTTGGCACTGATGCCCAAAGTCTGACCGCCCCCAAAAAGGTTTTTGGTGGATACGGTGGCACCAAGGCTCAACCCAAATGCTGAGGCGAAGTTGCCCGAAACCATGAACTCATTGACGCCCGCTTCCTCGCCATTGATCGTAATGTCCACCAAGGGCTTATCTTCCACTTGCTTGATGTCGGGATAATGGTTTTTGATGTCAAAAAAGCCTAGCTGGTTCAAGCCCAACATCGAGTTTTGCAGCATCTCGGTGCTGAAAGGCTCCCCTTCGGTCAGCGGGAATATGGCCCTTCGGAGCACCTTGTCCAAGGTGGTCGTGTTCCCAGCAAATTCGATCCTCCTGATGTGATACCTTTCGCCCTCTCTCACCGTGATGGTCGTGTCAGCTTTGTTGACGCCGTTCTCCTCCCTGATTTTGAAAGACGGAATGACTGCTGCGTTTAGATATGCAAGATCCCTGTACAGCTTGGAAATTTCTTCCACCCCTTTGTTGAGGGCGTGGAAATCCATATACTTGTTGACATCTGGTGGCAGATCCTCGACCCGCGGCCTTATGTTGAAGAATTTCGCCAGCCAGCTCTTGCTGTCCCTCCTTGCCACCCCTATCTTTCTTCTAAAGACTGCTTCGCCCCTTGCCCCTTTCAGACCTGGGACTTTGTCGTTGCCCTCCACCGCCAGCTTTCCTTCGTAATACCTTTCTCCTTCAAGTATTTGGAATGTGAGCGTCGCCCTTAAGTTGAGCTTGGGGCTTTTGTTTTGTTCAATCAGCCTGACATTTCTTGCCTGTTGCCTACGGGACGTATGATCTCTTATTTCTTTAATAGGCTGCCCGACAAAAATATCTTTGTAGCCAAGACGCAGGTAAGCATTTTTTAAATTTTGGATGTCTTCTTCGATATTTTTTTCGACAAGCAAGCTGTTGCTGGTCAACCAGCTAAACATCCAATGTTCCCTAGTTTTTTTCATTTTGCCGCCAAAGCCTTTGATCTGCCTGTCGGTAAATACTTGATTACCAAGAATTTTTATTTCTGTAATCCTAATTTTTCCGCCTTCCTTGATATCAAAAACCAATCGGCAAATGCCAGCACCCATTGGCTCTAGCTGAACATCTACAATGGCATCGTAAAATCCTTTTTCGGCGGCAATATCTACAATTTCACTTTTAATTTTTCTGGCAGCGTCTGGATCATAGATTGTGTCGAGTGTGATTTCTAGCTTTTTTTCTTTAATTTTATCGTTAATAGTTGAAGAGAGAGTAGTGCCTCCCCGATAATCAACCTCTTTAACCAAGGGGCGTTCTTTTACTTCTATTATTAGCACCTTCCCGCTATCTTCGTCCCGGTATTTGATTTTGATATCCTCAAAAACTCCTATGGCCCAAAGTTTTTCTATGAGTGCCGTAAAATCTATGTTGCGGATGTCATCGCCTTCCTGAATTCCTGCCCTGTACAAAAGGTTTTCCTTGGTGATCTTCTGGGCCCCAATCACGTCTATCTTGGCAATGACGTCAGGGTCTTGCCCGACCAGCGGGCAGGCGCAAGCGGCAAAAAGAAGGGCCGAGAGTCCCAAGCCGCAAAGGAAATGGCTGGCGGCTCGGCCGCTGAACCGTAGTCGGGAGCTGTGAGGGCTCAAGATCATCTGCATTCCGCCATCAAAAAATGATTTGTTTGCAAATAGTGGCGGCCAAAAGAAAAACACTCGAAGGCTGCCGAAAAGAGAGTGGCATCGCCCTGCTCAAGTCTTGGTTTCATATTCGATGATCCCGTCGGAGAATGATGAAGCGGGGATGAAAAGGGGAGCCAATTTTTCTTGGCCCTCAAAATAGTCAAAATGGACATTGCCCATGGACATTGCTTCGCCCTCGATCATCAGCTCGGCCAGCGAGTCCTCCACCAATTTTTGGATGGCGCGGCGTAGCGGCCTGGCACCGTATGAGCGGTCAGGAGCAGTGCATTTCAGGACAAAACCTACTGCCGCGTCTGACAAAGTCACAAACAGGCCGCGCTTCTGCAGGGAGGAATTCAAGTCGTTTATGAGGAGGCCGACGATCTGCCTCAGCTCGTCATCGCCGAGCCGGTTGAATACAACGATTTCATCAATCCTGTTAATGAACTCTGGCGGGAGAACCTTCTTCAGTGCCTTGAGCGCATCATTCGCCTTTGCCTCAGACTGCTCGGCCGTATCCCCAAATCCAAGGTTCTTCGTCGAAAGCAGTTCCCGGCTGCCCACATTGCTGGTCATAATGATAATGGTGTTTTTAAAGTCTATTTGGTTCCCAAAGGCGTTCGCCGCAATGCCATCGTCAAAGACTTGGAGCAAAACATTCAGCAGGTCGGGGTGGGCCTTCTCCATTTCATCGAACAAGAGTACGCTATAAGGATTTCTGGACACCCTGTCGGTGAGCAGCCCGCCTTCTTCGTAGCCCACGTAACCCGGCGGAGCTCCTATGAGCTTTGAAACTTCGTGCTTCTCCATGTACTCGCTCATGTCGAAGCGTATCATTTTTTTGGGGTCGCCAAACAAAAAGGCCGCCAAAGTCTTTGCCAATTCGGTCTTACCCACCCCGGTTGGCCCCAAGAACAGGAAGGAACCCATCGGCCTGTTTGGGTTCTTCAGCCCCGTCCTCGCCCGGCGGACCGCCCGCGACACAGCGGAAACCGCTTCTTGCTGGCCAACGACCCTTTCGTTAAGGCGGGCCTCCATGTTCGCCAAATTCTGTTTTTCTTCGGCTTTGAGGGACTTGATCGGTATCCCTGTCCACGAGGCTACGACATCTTCAATATCGCCAATTTCGACGCAGCTGTAGTGTTTATAGTCAGACTCAGGCTGGCCCTTCTTTGTTTTTTGAAGTTCGCCCCTGAGCTGAATCTCTTTCTGGCGCAGAATTACCGCTCTTTCGAAATCCCGGGTGAGTACGGATTCATTCATTTCGCTGATGACCTTTTGCAATTCGGCTTCTAATACGTTTCTTTCCCTGCCGCCCCCGTGCCGGAGCTTTACCCTCGCGCCCGCTTCGTCCATCAAGTCAATGGCCTTGTCCGGCAGAAAGCGGTCCGTGATGTATCGGTTTGACAAATAGACGGCTGACTCGATGGCCTCATTGGAATAGCTGACTCTGTGGAACTGCTCGTAACGGCTCTTGATTCCGTCAAGTATTTTCAAAGATTCGGCCTCGTCCGGTGGGTTGACGTTCACCGGCTGGAAGCGCCTTACCAAAGATCGGTCTTTGTCCACATATTTTGCAAATTCCTTGTGGGTGGTGGCTCCGATGCAC
>JAITFL010000048.1 GCA_031281385.1 Holophagales bacterium | reverse complement strand
AAACGCCAAGCAGAGGTGGCCAAAATCAAAGGCTTCCCCTTGAAAACCGAATGGACGGTAACATCGGGACTAATCACCGTTAAAGCCAGGCGAGAGGCCACCAAAATCGAAGAAGGGCCGTTGCCCGCATCCGTTTTTGACCTACCCAAGGGCTACAAAACCATAGACTATAGAAAAAAGACGCTGGAAGAATTGATGGAAGGTACGAAATAAAATCAGTTACAAGGTACAAGGCTCGGTTCGGTTGCGGCCAAACACCATGCTTTTTCTTGTACCTTGTAACTTAAAACTTGTAACTATTTTACCTTAGCCCCAGATCATCCAACAGTGCGTCAACCTTAGGCCCCCTGCCCCTGAAATTTTTGTACAGCGCGTCGCCGTCTTGGACACCGCCCCTGCTCAAAATTTCCTTGCGGAATTTGTCCGCCGTGGCTTGATCAAAGATGTTGCCTGTCTCTTTGAATGCTTGGAAAGCGTCCGAATCCAGCACGGCAGACCAGATGTATGCGTAGTAGCCCGCGCTGTAGCCGCTTGCCCAGATGTGGTTGAAGTATGTTGTCCTATATCGCGGCGGTATCTCTTTTGGCAGACCCATCTTTTCGATGCTCTGTTTTTCAAACAATGCCGCGTCAACTTCCTTTGCTTCGGCCAGTGTGTGCCAGTCCATGTCCAAGTAGCAGGCCGCTAGGTATTCGCCCCTACCAAAGCCTTGGCCGAATTTCCCTGCGTTGTTCAGTTTGGCTATGAGGGCGTCTGGCATTGTTTCCCCAGTTTTCCAGTGGCGGGCGTACATCTTTAGCACATCTGGCTCGGTGGCCCAGTGCTCCATGACTTGGCTGGGCAGCTCCACGAAATCGCGCGGGGTGCCGGCAACGCCCCTATATGAGCCTGCATAGAATAGATTGTGTAGGGCGTGGCCAAATTCGTGGAACAGCGTCTCCACTTCATCGGAAGTCAATAGCGCTGGCGCGTCTCCTGCTGGGCGAGAAAAATTGCAGACATTGACGACTATTGGGGCTATCTGCTTGCCTTTTTCATCTTTTTGTGCGCCCCGATAAGTGCTGCACCATGCGCCGCCGCGCTTACCTGGCCTTGGGTGATAATCGGCAAGGAAAACTCCCAAGTGGCGGCCATTTTTCTCTTTGACCTCAAAGGCCTGCACCTCTGGATGATAGACGGGGATGTCCTTTCTGGGGTGGAAGGTTATTCCATAAAGTTTTGTTGCCACTTGGAAAACGCCATCCCTAACCTTGTCAATTGCAAAATATGGCTTTAGCTCTGATTCATCCAAGTCGTATTTTGCTTTTCTGACTTTTTCGCTGTAGAAGTACCAGTCCCAAGGCGCGATTTTGATGTAGTCGCCAGCGGCGTCGGCTATGGCCTGCTGTTCCGCAAGTTCGACCCTTGCCTTTGCCATGACTGGCTTCCAGAGCATGTCCATCAGTTCATAAACTCCCTTGGGGTTTTTAGCCATGTTCTCTTCAAGGATGAAATCCGCCCAAGTTTTGTAGCCAAGCAATTTGGCCCGCTCAACGCGCAGCGCGGCGATGCGGCTGACAATCTTCTTGTTGTCAAATTCATCGTTCTTGTCGCAGCGGGTCAGGTAGGCGTCCAACATTTTTTTTCTGAGCTCTCTATTTTCCGATTGCGTCAAAAATGGCCAGATCGAGGGGGCCTGCAGGGTATATACCCACTTTCCATCAAGGCCGGCTGCCTTCGCGTCCGCCGCGCCTTGGGCGATAAGGCCCTCTGTGAGGCCCTTTAAGTCTTCTCTACGGTCTATGACTAGGCGGAATTTGTTGTTTTCCTTTAACAGGTTGTCGCCGAATCTTACCGTCAGTGTGGATAGCTCGGCATTGATCTTTTTCATTTTTTCCTTGGCTTCGCCGTCGAGGCCCGCCCCTGCCCTGACAAAGGCCTTATAGGTGCGCTCCAGCAGTTTGGCTTGTTCTGCGTTCAATTTTTCTTTGTCGCGCCCATCCCACACGGCCTTGACGCGCTGCCAAAGATTGTCGTTCAGCCGCATGTCATCGCTGTGGGCCGATAACATGGGAGCCAGCTCACGGTTGATGGCCTGCAACTTCTCGTTGGTGTTGGCACTGCTCAAATTGCCGAACACGCTTGAAATTCGCTGCAAGAAGGCCCCCGTCCTATCGTATGCCTCGATGGTGTTCTTGAAATTTGGGGCCACCTTGCTATTGATGATGTCGGCCACTTCTTTTTTCTGCCTCTCCATTCCTTCTTTGAATGCCGGCAGGAAGTGTTCTTCCTTGATCTCGCTGAATGGTGGCACCTGAAATGGTGTTTTCCATTCTTGGGAAAAGGGGTTGCTCTCCTGCGCCTGGGCGACCAAGCATGGCATCGCCACCAGTGCCAAACAGATTCTCGGGGTCATATAACGCCTCCAAAATAAGGATGTTAAACATCAATGATAACAGTTGAATTGTAGAGCCAAGCCCTCATTTGTCACAGTTTCTTCAAACCCAGCAACGCCCTCTCCACAGTTGGGAAGAGCGGCAGACCCGCCTTCATGATGGATCTGCGGCAAACGTCATAGTCTTGCCCCGCGTCAACAGCCACGCCTATCCTAGTGTTGGTCTTTCTGGCAGTGGCCAATATCGCGTTAGCAAATTCATCCATGTTTTTTTCGTCCTGCGTGCCCAGCCGCTGCGTCAATGGAACCAAGCCGACTATGATGCTGTCCGCCTCGCCATTTGCAATGATCTCGATGCTTTCCAGATAGGGGGCCTCGCTGGCCATCGGCGTCAGATCCAACGGCAGATGGGCGCCCACCAAGCCGAATAGCCCATTTTTCTCTATGATCGCCTCTAGCTTCTTAACTTCAGCGTCTGTCGGGTGGACAGGTTCTAGGTTTCCATCAATTAGGTCTGCGCTAACCACACTTTCAAAGCCAGCGTTTGTGACGACTGCGGTTTTTTTGGGCTTCCCTTCGGGGAAAGAGGCCAGCCATGAAAGCACCGCATCAAAGTCTGCCAAGCTCTCGCAGACGATGACGCCCGCCCTCTCCAGCAGCACCTTTTGCAGCTCCCAATCGCCAGCCAATGCCCCAGTGTGGCTACTGGCCGCGGCCATGCCCGCCTGGCTGCGCCCCCCCTTGTACAGCACCACCCTTTGGCCCTTGTCTGTCAATTCTTTTGCGGCAACGGCAAAATCCATCAAATCGCCGGGGGCAAAGCCCTCGACGTAGTTGGCCAGCACCTTTAGGCTGGGGTCTGTGCCAAGGGCCCTTAGGAAGCCTGACAGCCTCAAGTCCATCTGGTTGCCAATGGAACACGCATAGCGCATGGGCAGGTAGGGTGAAGCAGACAAGCGGCTCACGAGAAAGGCCCCAGACTGGCTGACCAAGGCCAACGGCCCTCCAGGCAGCCGAGCCGGAAGCCTGTGATTGGGGATGAAGAGAGTGTTGATTTTTTTGTCCGCGCTCAAAAAGCCCAAGCCGTGTGGCCCGATGATCAGCGGCGTCCATTTGCCTGCCGCCCTGCGCTCTGCAAGTATTCCCTGCACCCGCTCCCCATATCCTGATGTATCCGCGCCATCTCCTATGCCGCCAGAAATCAAATAGACGACCTCGGCACCGCCGCCCTGGCTGCACAAGTGCTCTATCGTCTGCACTGCGACCGGGGCCGGAAGGCTGATGATCAAAATGTCAACGGGACGCGCCTTTAGGTCTTCCACCCCATTCAGGCAGGGCAAACCGTCAATCTCGGCAGAGCCTGGCTTTATCGGTATGATCCCTTCCCTCTCCATTCCCCCAAGCAGCAGGTTGTCCAAAATCGCCCTGCCAGGGTTGCCTGGCTTATTGGAAATGCCGGCAAGCGCTATTGACTTTGGGCGCATCAATATTTCTTGAACGTGCGCAGGGTCAAAGGCGGCCCTGTTTTGCTCATCGGGCGTTGGATAGATAGTCCCTACTCCATCAAGAGCGATGGGCTTGCCTTCCTCGTCCAGCACGACAGGGTTCATCTCCAGCAGCGTCGCACCTTCTCTGTCCAACAAATCCACCAAGCGCCACAGGCCCTCAAAGAACGAAACCATCTTTGCCTCATCCGTCAGGGCCTTGCCCTGGCGCAAACCGCCCAGCCAAGTCTTACCGAGCCAGTGGTCTTTAAATTCTTCAAATGCTTCGCCAGGCGAGGTCAGCGCCACTGGCCACAGCATGGGGCTAATTTCGTCGCCCCAAGCGTTTGTCAGTATCCCGCCGATGCCCATGACTATTGTCCAGCCGGCCTCCGGCGTTTTCCGCAGGGCCACAATCGCCTCCGTGGGCTGTCCGGCCAACTGCTTAAAGTCAACCCTCCGCGCCACCAACGTGCCGATGTACTCCCCATGTGGCGATGTGATGGATTTCATCCTCTCGTGGTGTTCGGCTATTACGGCCTCCCAAAATTCCTCAAAGGCCACCAGCCCAAGGTCGGACTTGTGCCAAACGTCCATCGCCGTTCCCTTTACGACGACAGGCACCCCTGCGGCGAATGGCAGCTCTTTGATGTCCTCTGGTCCGCGCACCGCCCCCCACTCCGCGCAGGCCAGCCCCGCCTCATGCAGAAGTTCATAAGCACGAATTTCGTGGATGAAGCCACTTTCCATGTTGCCTCCAAGCAAACCAAGCACTTTAATTTTATGTCATTTTGCGGGGTGGCGCCGCAAACTTCAGTGCTACAAAAAGCCCAACCAAACATAATCTGGCGTATTGAGCGCACATTCGCCGAACGCAAGTCGGTATTAGAGCCAAATGTACCCTTGCCTTGTCCATTATTAAAAAAAAATCGCCTTCCCCAAAGCCTTTCTGCCTAAAACAAAGATGAATTGGTTATACTAGCCTAGTGAGAATTTATTTACTAATAGCCTTTATTGCGTCAGTTCTGGGGGGTGCGTGTACTTACCTGTCCCTCCGCAGCATGGCGTTCAGCCCAATGCTGGCCCGCCATCCGGTTTACACTTGGCTCACTTTCGCGCTATTGCTGCTCACGGTTTTTCTGATTCCGTTTCTGGCACGGCAAGGGGGCTACGGCATGGCCGCGGCGGCATGGGTCAGCTACACGTTGTTTGGCATCGTCAGCACGTACATCGTTTATCTGGGAGTGGCAGACCTAGCCCAATATTTCTTGCGGCGTTTTTTTGAGGCCCCCGAATCAATCCGCACTTGGGTACTGTGGACAGCAGTAGCCGCAACTATACTTTCGGTAGTCATCGGCTGTTTACAGGCCTTAGCGCCTCCCAGAGTCCGCCGCGTAGAAGTCCCACTGCTGGGACTGAACAAAGCGCTTGAAGATTTCACCATCGTCCAGATTTCAGACCTCCATATCAGTTCCATGACCTCCAAGGCCAGCCTAGAACTGCTTGTGGAACAGGTGAATGAACTAAACCCCAATCTTATAGCCATCACGGGCGACTTGGTGGATGGTTCTGTAAAAGACCTGCTTCCCAAAATAAACATTTTGGGAAAACTCCAACCAAAAAA
>JAITFL010000023.1 GCA_031281385.1 Holophagales bacterium | reverse complement strand
ACCCTCCGCCAGCTTTTGCAGGACACCACGAGGAACCGCCCCCACATAAACACTTTGACGCACATAGCAAGCGTGCTTGGCTGCTCGGTGACAGAGTTTATTGATGCGCCCAGCGATCCGCCGCCTGGCATGACTCTTGAGCAATGGAGTGAGCTTACCGACCGCGAGCGCACTATGGCTTCTTTCTATCTGGCAACCATTACATCTGATGCCCTGTCCGTTGCGGAAAAGGAAGTCTTGTACAGCAGCTTCCAGTTGTTGAAAGATTCACTGATTCAGCTAAAGGAAAACGCCGCCGACCCCTCGGATTCCAAGAATGGCTGAGTAGCTGGTTCCAAGCAAAGGGTCACGTTTTTAACGCGACCCCTGCTTTGGATTCCCAATGGAACGCCGCTCCCCTGAATGGGGAACGGCATTTTATTGGTTGGGAGGTTTTTCACTAAATTTCGGGAAAAATCATATTTGCCTTATTTACTCAGCTATCAGCCCATACTTGTCGTCCACGTAGTAGATGCAGTGGAACGGGTTGAATATGGCCCTGTAGCGTTTGCCCTTGTATTCGGCGATGACGCTGTTGTTGTCTGTGTGTTCCACTTTGGTCACAGTGTCCATGTTGGCAGGGTTGGGGTGGTTGGGGCCTCGGTTCGCGCTGAGGCTATGGATTACTGCCGTGGCTTCAAAATGGCTCATGGTCAGCCTTCAAAATAATCGTCGTCGGGGTAATGGCCGTGGTGGTGGCCGTGATAATGGCCGTGGCCGCCGGACTGCCTTCTGCTCAGAAAAATCAGGGCTTCCAGCAGGGCAGGGACAGCTATCAGCATCGCCTGTAGAAATCGCGCCATGTCTTGCCTCCTTTCTAGGTTTTGGTTTCGGTGGAGCCGCCGCCGTTCCTGTGCTTCAGGAACACCTCAAGCAAAAGCGGGATCAATACAATCAATGCGGTTATGAGTCTGTTCATGGTTCCTCCAATATAAAATTGCGCTTTTATTGCCCGCTTGACGGCGAGCAAAGCCCGCCTACGGGCAATAAGCGGCCATGATTTGCAAGCAAATCCTGGCATTGCAGTTCAACTACGGAAGTTGAACTGCCATAAAAAAGCCGCCCGATAAAAGGCGGCTGAAGTGATTGGTTACTATCGCTCTGTTAGGCGAGCAACGCTCTCTGGGTCAAGGGGTTTGGCGTCCTGTGGTAGCTGGCCCAGCAGGAATACCCATTGGGCATGAGCGGGTTGGCCTTGGGCTTGAACTCCTGTTTTAGGATAGAGGCCGCTTCATCGCCGCAGAGGTCGCTGAAATGCGGCTGGGCTATGAGTGCAGAGAAGAATTCATTGAAGTCGGGGTGCTGGTCTGCCTTGCCATGCACAAAGAAGTTTTCAAGGGAGTCCTCGAAGCGCATGAACCATTTGAGCTTCGCGGCTATGGCCTCGACTACGGGCAGGTTGTTGGCCTTGGCGTAATCCTTGAGGGCGTGGGACAGCCCGTCAACATAGACCCTCGCCCTGCGGGGGGTTGCGTCCGCATATTCACGGACGACTTCTGGTTCCCTTTTCTTTTTCGGCATTTGTGCCTCCTGTAATTTAATTAAAGAACGGTTGCGAATAAGATTTGACTTAGGTTTTGATTGTGCCTCTTTTTCAGGGCGATTCTCTAAATATTCGTCCAGCATCAGCCAATTGCCTTTTTTTGGATCTGGCAGCATTTTGCCGAAAGAACGGCTGTGAATAGGCTTTGGTTGTGCCAGTTTTTCGCGGCGGTTGTCTAAATACTCGTCAACCAATAACCGACGGCGATTTTTTGGATCTGAAAACGCTTTGCCGTGAAAATGGTTGGGAATGCGTTTTGATTGCGCCTCTTTTTCAAGATAGTCATTGAAATATTTATCAATCCGTAGGCGAGAGCGCGTCCTTGGGGCGGGCGACATTTGGCTGAATGGACTCCTCGCGCCCTCGCACAGCCTGCCTCGGACAAACATCTTGGGATCGCTGTTCTCAATGTTTGAATTATAGTCCAAACGACCATTGCAATTCCGTGATCTGGATGGCAATTGAATCCTCTTTGGCCTTATGCTATCCCTTTGGCTGGCGAGTTTGTTAAAGTATTTGTCAATTGCAAGCAGCATGATTAATCTCCTGTAATTATATAATATTATATTGCTGTTTTAAGTCAAGGGGTCACAAGCAGGCTATTTTTACCGTTATCTTTTCAATGTAAACAGTTTTGCCATTTTCCCATATTTCTTCAATGGCTAAGTCGGTTCCATCGTCCCATATTACGGCGCAGCCGCAGGGACTCAGCTTCGCGGCCATAAAGAGCGCATCGTCATTCAGCAGTTCCCTGAAGATTTCCGCGCCCTCGTATTTGCAGCCTGAATCGGCCAGCGGCTTTGCATCGTATAGCTTCGTGACGCCGTTCTCGAATGTCACAAAGAGCGTGTTGTCGGGCATGGGGACAACCTTGTCGGCGGCGGGGCATGTCATGTCTATTTCTTCGCCGTCCAAGCTGAGTATTGATTCCGCCTCGCCCTTTATGGCGTGAATGTGGGGCGGCTCGTGGTCAAGGAAATACATTCTTATCGTGATCCCATCCTCCGCGCCCTGTTCTTCTGACAGGGGTATGGTGTCTATTATGCTCATGGCGTGGCTCCTAGTGCTGTTGAGCGGGCTGTAGGGTAATTTTCCCCAAATTTGGGGTAAATTCCAAATGGTGCGGCTTTGCACGGAAAATGGCGTGAAGATGGCTGGAATTGCTACGTTTCAAAAGATGCTTAGAGTTTCTACGTTTAAAATCTATAAATTAACCACAGCGCGGTTTAGGCGCACATTTACTCTGATTCAGCCTCATCCGCTGCGTTGAGGCTCAGTATGTGGTCTGGGGCCATGCTAGTCTCGAATTTGACGGCTTGGTTGCGTTTCAAACGCGAGCAAACCCAATCGTCATAAACCGTGCGAGGTGCTAGAATTGCAGTGGAGCGCGGAATGGAAGCGGACAGGAAGCTCAAGGTTTACTTCGATACATCAATCCCCAACTACCTTTTCGCTGACGATGCGCCAGAGCGGATGGAATGGACTTGGCGGCTGTGGGAGAAGTGCGTTGCGGGGGAGTATGAGATTTGTGTTTCGGAGGTGTTTTTCGCCGAACTGGAAAACTGCCCCAAGCAAAAACTTCGCAAAATTGATGAACAACTGGCCTTGGTAGAGATCAACCAATTGGACGAATCGGACGATGTGGAAGAACTGGCCCATGAGTTCATCAAATGTCGGGCGTTCACGGATAAGAGCATCAACGACAGCCTTCATGTGGCCTATGCGGTCGTGTATGAGTGCGATGTTGTCCTCTCTTGGAATTTCCATCAGACAAGGGAATGGACTAGGGATATAGTTAAGGAAGTGACTTCGCGCTGCCGATACAAAAGTGTTAGGATTCTTCAGCCAGACGTTTTTTTGAAGGAGGGCTACTGATGGACACAGACGAGATGGCTATGGATGAAACCCTTGCCGAAGTCCGCAGGATCAAGGAGAAATGCTCTGCCGAGTATCTTGCCCGAACTCCAGAGGAAAGAAGGCGACACGCCGCAGCAGTGATGAAAAGGGCCGAAGAGAGGCTTGGCAAACCAATAAGAAGGGTGAGCCTTTCGGCGATGGCAAGGTGAGCCGCCAAGCGACGAATTTTTGATAAGGGCCACTAATGGTCAACGCTGACAAGACAATGGAAGAAGTCCGCAAAATCAAAGAAGAATGCTCCCTGCACTATCTTTCATTAACTCCAGAGGAACGCGCAAAGGAAGCACAGGAAGCACGAGAATGGTATGCAACGCGGTTAGGCAGGGCGATACCGACTGTTGACCATTCAAAGTCTGCCAGAGAAGAACTGGTGCAGGTCTGAGGTTAGCCCACTCACGCACACATGTCCCCGCCTGATTCGCCCTCATCACTGGCATTTACGCCAAGAATGTGATCTGCTGCCTTCTGCGCCTTCCCCGCAGCCGTCACGAACAGTTTGGAGTCTTTCTTCAAAGCCTGCGACCAACTGTCGAGGTAGGCCGCTTGGTTCTCGATGACTGGCTGTGAAATCCCCGCCTTGGCGCAGAGGAAGGCCGAACACATTTCGGCGACAAGCTCTTCGCGGGCGTAGTCTTGGTGGCCCCTGCTGAAGCCAAACTGTCGGCTCAGTCGTGCCTTGTGGCCCGTGCTGTGGCCCATCTCGTGAAATAGGGTGGAGTAGTATTCTTCCCCGCTCTCAAAGGCTTCTTTCGGGGGCATGGTGATCCGGTCGGGGCTTGGAGCGTATGAGGCCCTGCCGCCGGAGAAGCGGAGGCTTGGAGGGTTCTGGTAGCCCGTCCAGATTTTCTCCGCCGCCTTAATCGGATCGAAGCAGGGCAATGGCTGTGGCTTTTCGTCAAAGCGGTCGGGGAGGCTCAGGCCCTCGCACTGGGCGATGTTGAACACGGTGAAGTAGCGGAGAAAGGGGATTTTCTTTGGCTCGTCCTCTGTTTCTTTGTCGGTGTCGGCTGGGTTTTTGGCTTCGAGCATCTTCCAATAGACCACGGGCCAGCCCCTCTCTCTGCGCTTGACGTAGCCACCAAGCTCAAGGGCTTGTCTGAAGGTCAGATAGATTGGACGTTTGTAGCCGAGCGCACCGAGGATAAAGTAGTTGGCCCCTCGGTATGGCGTGCCTCGGACGTTCAAGGGGCCATCGCCCGAAACTTGGCTCCAAGGTCGGTGCCAAGGGACTGTGCCTTGTTCCAGCAGCTTCAGTATTTGGTCGGTGATGATTTGATACACTTCGTTGCTCATGGGTGTTGCTCCTATGGGAAATGGGTTGTTGCCGCGCTCTGTAATTGATGGCGGCATGTCAGACTGTGATGCCTTTATTTATAAATAATTTAAGTCAAAAAATTTCCGAAAAAAAGTTGAAAATCCCTTGCGAAAATTCGTTTTTGAACCGATACTCAATCTTAGTAGAAAGGAGTAGATCACTTGATAATGAATCACTCACCTCCCCCCGCAAAACCAAGCCACGAGCTAGACGGCTCCCCAGTACCCCCGCTCTACCGCATGGAGAGCCAATTTTTTGAACTTCCTTTTTTTCAAAAAAGGCAATTCTAATGAAACAACCAATAGAAAACTCGACAGAGACAAGAATACTGTATGGTATTCGCGAACTTACGAAACAGCTCAGTGTCTCTCGTTCTACCCTCTATAATCTTTTTCGCACTGGCGAACTAGCATTCGTCAAGATCGGTGAGCGGAGGTTGGTCGAGGCCTCTGCGATAGCCGACTTCATCCAACGAATGAAGCAAAATATGGCGACCGTGTGAGAAACATGGTGTCACTGACAATGGCTGCGGCGCATCGCGCCCTAGCTGCGGCCTACATATTAATACCATTAGTTTTCGGCCAGGACGCGCACTGCGGCCAAGCAACACGCTTAGAATCAAACCATTACTCCGCGAAAGAACAATTATCATCAAAACAAAATGGTTTGGCGACCGCCCCCTCGCAGAACATCGGGGCATACTGCATAAATTGCTGTCCGGCGGCTGTTTGCCGGAAGCACAAAATAAGCTTCAAAGGATTATTTATGAAAAGCAATACTAACATGTTAGAAGTGGCTCTGGCCTACGCCAAGAATGGCTGGGCCGTCTTCCCTCTGTGGGACAAGAAGCCAGTCATCTCAAAGAAAATCTGCCCGACATGTTTGGGCAACTGCGAGAACACAGTGGCGGAGGGCGAACCGGAAAATTGGACATGCCCAAACTGCAAAAGCAGAGGCGGGGCAGGCTACAAGGACGCCACCACCAACCCGGAGTTAATAACAAAATGGTGGGAGAGGTGGCACGAAGCGCAAATCGGGATGCCCACCGATGGCTATGTCATCGTGGACGTGGACGCTGGCGAGGAAAAAGTTGGTTGTGAATCCCTCGCCGCTCTGGAGGCCGAACATGGGGAACTGCCAAAAACACTGGTGCAAACAACCCCAAGAGGGGGAAAGCACTATTTCTTCATGCCCCCCGAAGGCACCACAGTCAGGAACAGCCAAGGCGTTCTGGGGAAAGACATTGACGTGAGGGCCGAGGGCGGCTACATCGTCCTCGCTCCGTCAAAGGGCGCAAAGGGCGGAAGCTATGAGTGGGCCTCAGACCCAACTTCCACTCCCATCGCCAAAGCCCCAGATTGGATTATCAAGTTGGCTACCGCGAAGCCCGAACCATCGAAGGTAGCCAACGCAGCCATCGTCGAAGCCCCTAACTGGAACGCCGCGAAATCAGACAGAATACCCAAATCGGCAAAGGTAGCCCTCGAACTAATCAAGTCGAACAGTAAAGCTTTCATGGAAGCGATGTTCGCCGAGATGAGGGACACCAAAGAAGGCAGTAGGAACGGCACACTCTTCGATCTGACCTTCAGGGCCGCGAATTTGGTGAACGTCACCGCTTTGCCGCTAGATGTATTTGAGGGTTTGCGATTAGCCGCTCTGGACACAGGGTTGCCGTTGGACGAGGTGGATATACTCAACGCCCTTGTAC
>JAITFL010000022.1 GCA_031281385.1 Holophagales bacterium | reverse complement strand
CAACCGTTTAGCTTTTACCCCCCCCCCCCCCCCCCCCATGTAACTACTGGCAATACGGCATTTACATCATTTTTATTGCCCATCCCTAGACAGCTAGGCATATCGCCGTGCTGCCTTTTTTCTTTCGTGCCACTTGCAAGACATCGGTTTTGCAATTCGCTCCACGGTCTATCAATTCGGCACTTTTAAAGTTTAGGATGTCATGGACTGCTACCATAACCTAAAAATAAAATCCAAACTGATGCTGGGCTTTGCAGTAACCATAGTGCTGACGCTCGTCTTGGGCTTTGAGTGCATATTGGACATACGCAACCTGCATGGCTGCACCGAGAAAGTCCACACAAAAGGCGTCGTCGCCCTTGGCTGTGCGGCAGACCTTGGAGAAACCCTCAACGCCATACGCACAACCCTGCGAGATTCTGTGGTGGAAACTGACCAAAGTGGCATCGCCCAACAGTTGCAGAGGCAGGTGCATATCTTTAAACTGGCATGAGAGGCGAAGTAACGAATATGGCGAACAGGCCACAAGCTGACTCAAAGTTCAAGCAAAACCTATTTCAGACCATCGTCAACGAAGCGGCAGTCGCCTATTTGCTCATAGACAAGTCGTTCAGGGTGGTGTTCGAGAACAACCACTATCTGCTGCAGAGCAGGAAAATTGACAGATGCCACCAGCTCGGCTCCAAGTGCTACGACATGGCCAACAACGGCCGACCCTGCCATGTCTGCATCGTAAGGGACGTGTTTGAGAAGGGCGAACCCTGCTCGATTCTGCGTATGGACATCCTGGCAAACGGCTCGCACACGTACTCGGAGGATATTGCCGTCCCGATAAGGTACCCCAAAACAGGCTCCATCGAGTACGTGCTACAGATAATGACAGACAGGACGGCGGAGATGGACATGCGGGAGCGCAACTTCGCCGACTTTCGCCAGATAATCAATTCATTTATGAGGCTGCTGGAGGAGAAGGACTTCGCCACCTGCCAGCACTCTAGGCACGTCAGCACCATCAGCGCTAAGCTAACGCGCTACCTTGGCCTGGGGCAGACCGCAGTTTTCAACGCCACGCTGGGCGGATTGCTGCACGACCTGGGCAAGCTCTACATACCGGACGCCGTGCTCAACAAAATGGGCAAACTGGATGACGTGGAATACTCCGTCATCAAGGAACACCCCGAATTTTCGTGGGTGGTCATGTCCGGGATGTCAACCTTCAAGCCGCTGAGCGACGTGGCGATAGCGCACCACGAGAGGTGGGACGGCGAGGGCTACCCCAAAGGCATCGGCGGGGAGGACATCCCCATAGAGGCCAGAGTGACGGCCATTGCGGACACCTACGACGCCATGACGTCCGACAGGCCCTACCGCTCTGGCATGTCGCACGAAGCGGCGATGGCCGAGATCAAAAGGGTGGCGGGCACGCAGCTCGACCCGCGCCTAGTGGAAAAGTTCGTCAGCATGGTCGGGGAGTACGGCTACGACAGGAAATCGCTGGTAGAGGACTACGATGACTACGGGGAAGTGCTGGCGACTGCCATGGACGAGGTGAAGGCCCCATTCGCCGATGAAATTGTGCTGTACGACCACCAGTCACACCCTAGCGCGGGTGAGACCATGGAGTCCCCTGATGCCCCATCAGCCACAGTGAACAGCGGAAATGGCGACAGCGTGGCCTTTGGCGAATCGGCAGAAAAACTGCTCGCCTCCGACGAGTTCATAGACTCGGTACTCAATCACACACCGGCGTTGTACCTTCTGATTGACGATGCCTACAACGTTCTCTACGCTTCCGACAATTTCCCGGCCATCGTGGGCAAAACAAGGGACGAGATTCTGGCAGGCAAGTGTTTCCACTGCGATGGCAAAAAAGAGCCGTGCTTCATGGAGGAGGGCGGCCTGGCCCTCTGCCCGGTGGTCAGGGCTTTCATCACGGGAGAAAAACAGAAATCTGTCGTTGAAAAGAAGACCCCCAGCGGCCAGCGGCTCTACTTCGACCAGTACGCCATACCCACCGAGATAGAAGGCCCCGATGGCACAAAGATCAGGTGCTGCCTTGAGATTTCATTCGACATAAGCCGGAAGAAGAACAGTCAACTAGCATTCGAGCAGGACATAAGGCATCTGGTGGAAAAATTGCACGTCATGGTGGATGAGATACTCCCGGACGTTTCCGCCAACGCACATCACATACTCCACGAGATCCGCCGCTTCTGCGACTACCTTGGCAATGTCAAGGTCGGCCCGTTCGAGCACTTCCGCGACCAATAGCATGGACGCAATTTCGAATAAAAAATGGAATAATAACAATTAGAGAGGGAACCCCATGCGCTTATTGATCCACCAGATTGACGCTTTTGCGGAAAATCCATTCGAGGGCAACCCGGCTGCGGTGTTGCCGCTCGATGATTGGCTCCCAGACTCGCTTATGCGGTCTATCGCCATGGAGAACCAATTGTCCGAGACTGCTTTCTTTGTGCCGGAGGGGGACGGCTATAGGATAAGGTGGTTCACCCCCTTGGAAGAGGTTGACCTTTGCGGCCACGCTACGCTGGCAAGCGCGTGGGTGCTGCTCAACGAGCTGCGCCCCGATTGCCAAACAGTCAATTTTCAGTCCATCAGCGGCCCATTGAACGTTTCCAAGGATGGCGATTGGCTGGTGCTGGATTTCCCCAGCCGCCCCGGCGTCCCGTCGCCCGAGCACATCCCCGCGCTGAAAACAGTCCTTGGCATCAGGCCCACAGAAGCACTGATGTCCCGCGACTTAGTGGCCGTTCTCGACTCGGAAGAGCAGGTCAGGAGCATTGCGCCGGATCTTGTAGCGCTGACCGACCTGCCTGGCTTTGGGGTCTTGGTTACGGCCGAGGGCGATGAATATGATTTTGTCAGCAGGTGCTTTTTCCCAAAAGATGGCATTCCGGAAGACCCCGTGACAGGCAGCGCCCATAGCACGCTCATTCCGTATTGGTCTAAACGGTTGAATAAAAAGCACCTTAACGCCTTTCAGGCGTCCCAGCGGGGGGGGAGGCTGCGCTGCCAGGATTGCGACAATCGTGTGCTGATTGCTGGCAAGGCTGTTAAAATAATGGAAGGCACAATGTTTGTTTGAAGGGCCGACGCCAAAAACGTGGGCCCAAAAAGTGCTTGGGCCAAAACCCGCTCTTCCCCAATTTTCTTTGCCCTGTTTACCCATTCGCCGCTAAGATGCGGCGCAACCATAGGAGGCACCATGAAATTTCACACTTTCCTTTCCGCCCTGACGCTGTGCATGAGTTTGGGCCTGTCCGCCCAAGCCCCCCAGCAACAGGCCCAGCCGCCAGAATTAGCTGAACTAAGGGCCGCGATGGCCCTTACCGATGATCAGGCCAAGCTCAAAGAGTTCCAGCGCCTAAAGGCCACCTATCCCGACAGCCGATATGCCAGCGCATTCGACAGCGGACTGCTGGCCGCCAACACCAACCTTGCAGACAGCCTCGACAACGTGCTTTCTGTGCAAAAAGAAATCTTAGCCGGCGCCAAGCCAATGGATCGCTTGAATTTGATCATAGGAGCCACCCAACTTATCATGAGGCACCCAAAACTGGATTCGTTCCCCAATGACGAAGTCCTAAAAGCGATCAAGGACTATCAGGCCCAAGGCATCGAATTGTCCAAAGATCCAGAAGTGCTGGACAAGATCCCCGAGGAAAATCGCGCAGAGATGATGGAGGATGTAAAGTCTTTATTTGAACTTCCCATAGCCAAGATCCAGCTTAAGAGCGGGAACACCTTGGCCGCCTTGGGCGCCTTGCATACCTATTTCAACTCGCAAGGGGCCGATGCAGAATACTACACTCTGCTGGGCGACGCCTACTTGGGCATCAACCCCGAAAAAGACGCATTAGAAGCCTTTTTCGGCGCAGCCGTTGAAGGCAACAGTGGCGCAGCCGAAAAGGCCAAAGCCCTGTTTGCCAAAACAAATGGAGACGCTTCCAAATTTGACGAAGAGCTGGCGCGCAGGCAATCGGCGCTGCCCTTCCACCCGCCCGCATTTGTGGCCCCTGCCGAATGGAAGGGCAGGACTGTGCTGGCCGAACTGTTCACTGGTTCAGAATGTCCGCCCTGCGTGGGGGCCGACTTTGCGTTTGACGGGTTCATTGAGAGCTACCCGTCCAAGTACCTTGCGATACTTGAATACCACCTGCCCATACCCGGCCCCGACCCAATGATGAACCCCGCCACCAAGAAGAGGCAGGACTTTTACACTGTCAATAGCACCCCAACCAGAGTGATAGACGGCGGGAACAAAGTTTCAAATGGCGGTTACAGGCAGCATGCAAAGAGCCTGTTCGATGACATCAAAAAGACCATAGACGCCGCAATGGTTGAGGCTCCTGGCCTGACGATAAAGGCAAACGCCAAGCATGAAGGCGAAAAAGTGACGGTTGACTGCGAGTTCTCCAAGGTTATCAAAAACGCCGAGTACAACGTAGTGCTAGTCCAGCCCGAAGAAAAGCATAAAGGTGGCAATGGGATCGCCCTGCACAAGATGGTGGTGAGGGATTTTGCTACTGTGAAGCCCGCCACAAAAGCGACGGCCACTTTCAACATCGCCGAATCCGAAAAAGCCGCAGATGCGTATTTGACCGAATACGAAAAGAACATGCAGGCGAGAAGGCCGGATTTCAAGTGGCCGGTCAGGAGAAACAAAATTGACCGCAGCGGCCTAAAAGTCGTCGTCTTTGTCCAAGACAAAGAAACCAAGCAAGTCCACAACGCATTTGTCGCGGATGTCATCAAGAAGTAGGTCCTACGACACACTTGAAGGCCAATAATTAACAATTATTTGGATTGGAGTCCAAAATGAAAGCGACATTGATTGGCGCCACGTTGGTGGTTTGCCTAGTCGGCGCTAGCCTATCCGCCCAGACCCCGCAGCAGCAAAGACTAGCAGAACAAGCACAACTGGCACAGCTGCAGGCCGCAAACCAAATTGAAAGCCTCGGCGACCGTATAAAAGAGATTCAGCGAATACAGGCTGCGTACCCAGATAGTTCGATGAGGGTAATGATTGACATAGACCTCCTCAACGCCGTCAGCCTAAACGCCGACACGCTTGAAAAAGTTTTGGCCGCACAGGGCGAAGTTATCAAGGCCGCCCGGCCACAGGACAAGCCCAGGCTGCTGGAGACCGCCGCCACCATGCTGACTGCCAGGCACCCAAAGGCCGCCGAATTTCCCAAGGCAGGTGTGCTTAAAGCGGTGCAGGGCTACCGCAGCGAATTGCTTGCGACGCTCAGCAACCCTGAAATTTCAGGCGGCATGCCCGAATCAAACCGCAACAACATGAAAAACTCGCTCGCCGCGCTGCTGGTGTCGGCCCTGATTGCAAATGGCGACTACAGCGCCGCGCTGGACGCGTTGCAAGAAAACAAGGGCACTACGCGGCTAGAACCAAGTTTTTATTTTTTGACTGGCGAGGCGCTGGCCGGGCTGAAACGCGACAAAGAGGCGCTTGATGCCTACTATCTGGCGGCAGTTGACGGCCACCAGCCTTCGGTAGAAAAAGCAAAGGCCCTGTATGCAAAGTTTAGTGGAATCAATGGAACTGCGGCAAACTTTGACGCCGACCTCATCAGCCGCCGCGCCGCGCTCCCCTTTCATCCGCCGCCATTCAAGGCCCCAGAGAATTGGCAGGGCAGGGCTGTGCTGGCCGAGCTTTTCACAGGCTCCGAGTGCCCGCCCTGCGTCGCCGCCGATTTTGCGTTTGACGGCTTAATAGAAACTTATCCTACAAAGCACCTAGTCGTGCTGGTGTACCACCTGCCCATACCTCGCTACGACCCCATGATGAACCATGCCACCATCAGACGGCAGGCCTATTATGGCCCATCGGTGATAACAGGCACTCCTACCGTGGTAGTTGATGGCGTGAACAAAGTAAACGCTGGCGGCTACTATCGGTACGAAACCCCCCTTAGGTCGTTCAATGCCATCAAAGCCAAGATTGACGACTTGATGGGCGCGGCCACAGAAGTTTCCATCAAAGCCAGCGCGGCCCTGAATGGCGACAAGGTGCAAGTTGACTGCGAATTTTCCAAGGTCATTCCCAACGCTGACTACAACATCGTCTTGGTACAGGGCGAAGAAATTTTTTATGGGTTCAACACCATCGTCTCGCACAAAATGGTTGTCCGTGACATGGCAACGGTCAGCCCAGCGGCAAAGGCCACATTTGTTTTCAATATCCCCGAAGGCGAAAAAACCGCAAGCGAGTTCATCACCGAGTGGGGAAAAACTGGCCCAGCGGCAGCCAGGATCCGCGGCTCCTCATGGCCCCAGCAAAACACTAAAGTTAACAGAGACAGCCTAAAGGCAGTGGTTTTTGTCCAAGATAAAGAGACAAAACAAATCCACAACTCTTTTGTGGTGGATGTGAAAAGGTAGAGCTATCGCAGTTCTAGATGCAATTAGTGCCACATCCCCCCCCCTATACTGTGGAATGTGGCACTTTGTTTTTGCCATGTCAAAAAAATAATAATTGTCTTTATTAAATGGTGGTAAAATTCCGACATAATGACCTTGCCGGGTCTGCTAACTGCTGTTTTTAAACCTAATTATCTCTGTCTTCGGAGGACGCAATGAACTGGTTTCTGAACCTCAAAGTTAGGATGAAGCTCATGCTTAGCTTCATCATTGTCATATTGCTTACGGGGGTGGTGTGTATCGCCGGCATCTGGGCCC
The DNA here is from genome assembly GCA_031281385.1 of Holophagales bacterium. The sequence continues at coordinate 9,363 of JAITFL010000022.1, read as the reverse complement.
TCCAGACAACCAGCGCGGGCGATGTTGTGCTTTATGAGCAGGGCACGCAGGGACTCGACAAAGCCGGCGAGATGGGCCAATCGTTCGCCGTGATGCGCCTGAACATCCGCGACCTCATACTGGCAACGACCACCGAGGGCAACCAGCATTACAAAAGCATCCACGACCAGCACTGCGCCGATATGATCAAAAAAATGGATGAGTTGAAGAAAATGGTGGAGGGGTTCCCCAACAGAAAGAAGATGGTGGGCGAAGCCGAAGACGATATGAAAATGTACTTCAAAGAGGTTGACCAGGTTATCGCCCTAGCCATGGCCTTTAGGAACGATGAAGCCACCAAGTACCTGAACACCAACGCCGTAGCCGCCAGCCAGTCTTTCGACAAGACACTGACAGAGCTCAAGGACTATATGAGAAACTTGGCCAAGGAGCAGATGGACGTTAACGACAAATTGACAGCCACGGGCAACTGGACGATGGTCATCTGTAGCATCGCCGCCGTACTTATTTCCTTGCTCTTGGCCAGCTTCATCTCAAACCTGATAGTGCGCAGCTTGGGCAAAGTGGTCGGCAACCTGCACAAAATAGCCGACGGCGACCTGACCGTAGTGTCCAAGGCTGAGTACAACGATGAATTTGGCGAAATAGACGACACTCTGGGGCTGACGGTCAGCAGCCTGAACCGGCTACTAACCTCCATCAGCCACAATGTAGATGGCGTGGCCAGCGGCTCCACGCAGCTGTCGGCATCGGCAGAGGAGATGTCCCACACCGAGGAGATGATAGCGCAAAGCGCCGAAAAGCAGAAAACCGAGGCAGAGAGGATGGCCGCAGCCATGGCCGAGCTGTCGGCGTCTATTGACGAAGTAGGCAGCAACGCGGCGGCCTCCCTCACCCAACTCGACGCGGCGCTGGATGCCACCCAGCAGGGCAACACGGCCGGAGCCTCCACCAAGAGCGCGATGGACGACATAACCCAGACCACCGGCAGGATAGCCACGGCCATTGGCGTCATCCAAGAGATAGCCAACCAGACCAACCTCCTGTCCCTCAACGCGGCCATCGAGGCTGCCAAGGCGGGCGAACAGGGCAAGGGCTTCGCGGTTGTGGCGGAAGAGGTAAGAAAGCTGGCCGAGCGCAGCGCAACATCGGCCAAGGAAATAGCCCAACACAACATAGAGGCCAGGGATTCCGTCCAGCGCGGCAGCGAGATGGTGGCCCACACCGTTGACCTGCTGCAGCAGATTAAGTCCAACTTGGATCAATTCGCTATAAAGACCAAGGAGTCCGTCAAGGCCACGCAGGAGCAGTCCAAGGCCGGAGAGGAAGTCGCCAAGCAGGTGCAGCAAAGCGCTAGCGAATCCGCATCAGTGGCGTCGGCTTCGGCAGAGATGACCACCACCACCAACGAGGTGGCCAGGACGGCCTCCGAACTGGCCCGCGTGGCGACCCAGCTGCAAGACGAGATACAGAGGTTCAAACTAGATTGATAGATACGGCGGGTCTCTGGCCCACAGAAAAGCGGCGGGGGATGTCCCCCGCCCTTTTTTTGTGCCTTGGCATAACAGGGAGGAGTGCCATGAGATTTAGGGGGGGATATTTTAGGGGAACCGCTGGGGAACCGAGTGCCAAAATTACAACAAATTATCAGCACTTACAAGCAATCAAATCCCACAAAAACGCGCCCAAAAAGGGAGCCAGCGCAGCGCGGCGACCCGCTCAAACACTGGCTTTTCTGACTGGAGCCAACTACAGGAGTCGAACCTGCGACCTGCTGATTACGAAACGGAGGGCATGGAGTGACTAGACATAGATGCCGCGCTAGTTTGCAGCGTCCAAACCAAACTGAGGGGGATGCCAGGGGGATGCACTTCAAAGCCGCATACTTAATGCAACCCTGTTTTGTGCCTCTTTAGTATCTTTATCGCGCTGACGTATATAGCCCATAGTAGTTTGCGGCGAAGCGTGCCCAAGCATGGCCGTGATCTGAGAGAGCGGCGTCCCATGTTCCCAATGGGCAGTGGCGAAAGCGGCGCGAAGGCCATGAGGATGGAGGCCGTCAATCCCCATTTTTTGCCCCGCAAGCGATATGATTTTTTTGGTATAGCCTGCGACATGCTGACCGCCAGCCCGCCCAGACAGGACAAGGCCGCTTTCAACTTGCCCATAATTCTGTCTCAAGTACTCCGAGAGGACATCGGGGATGGCAATGGATCGCGCCCGCCGATTCTTAGTCTTTCCAACCTGATATATTCCACGCCGCCAGTCAAACCAATCCCATCTTGCGCCAAGTGCCTCGGATTCACGCAGCCCAAGCAGCACCATCAAACGAACCGCCGTCCTTAAATCTTGTTCCACAGTGCAGCCGTCAACCATTGGCAGAAACGCGCCCACATCTTCAGGCCAAAGCGCAACGCGGAGCCTTTCTTGCGACTTCACTGGCCGTCCCTTAAATGGTTTCTCTCTTGCCAAACCTCGTTCAACTGCCCAATTTACAACCGCTTGCAGATGCCGCCAAACCTTGTTCCAGCCGCCCGCCGCCCGCGTCTTATCCGCTGTATCAGCTTTCCAGCCCGCCCCGCGCCAAGTGCCGGTAAGATATGCCGTCCGCAGCGAATCAACCGCCGCCGTGTCAATCTTGTTGAGCGGTAGGGATAGAACAGGCTCACAGTGCCGCCGCAGCATATACAGGCAGTCATGGATGTGCTTGTCCGTCACACTGCCCCGCGCCGCCGCCGCCCATGCCTCTAGGATAGATGCAAGGGTAGGAGCCACCGGCGCAGGCCCCAGGCCATCACGCTCACGCGCCAGCGCCGCCCTTTTGTCTGCCAAGAATTGCACGGCATCCGCCTTGGAAGTGCAGCCAGTGTTCCCCTTGTGCTTTTTACCATTTAAGAAAATTTCATAGTGGTAAGTCTGCGAACCCTCAGACCTCCAGAGGCCATTGTTTACTTTCCTCGCCATTTCAGGATTTTAACCCAACCTTGAAAAAAGTGAAGTGTTTTGACTCAGACAATTCAAGAATCGGCCATACATTGAAAACATGAAGCGAAAACACCAAGCGAATCGCCGCGCCCGCGCCTTGCTAGGACATCTTGAACCTGCGACACTCCCAGCCGCCGCCCGCATGGATCACGCCCAGCCCATGACCTCCACACTGGCAGCGGCGAAGCGAAGCCCTAGACCGCGCCGCCGTGCTAGGACACCTTGAACCTGCGACACTCCCAGCCGCCGCCCGCATGGATCACGCCCAGCCCTAGACCTCCGACACTGGCAGGGAGAAGCGAAGCCCTAGACCGCCCCGCCATCAGTCAAAATATTTTGGGGGGAGCATTGTGCAAATCCGGGGGATGTTTGGGGGATGAAATTCCAAAAACGGAACAAATTATCAACACTTACAAGCAATGAGATGGGCGAAAAACGACCCATCCCACGCGACCCCCGCAAAGCGCAGAGCCGCGTGTTTGCTGGTGTTTCAACTGGAGCCAACTACAGGAGTTGAACCTGCGACCTGCTGATTACGAATCAGGATTTCTAGGTGGTTTGGGTAATCTGCAAAAATCGAAAAACGTAGATATTCCGCTAATCTAAGGGTTTTTTGAGTCTTGCATGATCCCCTGAAAAAGTTGCCATTTGTTAGATTGGTGTTAGATTGGAAAAGTGGTCTGACGCGAGGGGCAAAAATGCCAACAAAAGCTATACCATTCAACCAGAAATCGCTCAGTGCCTTGCGGCCAGATGCCCAGAACCCGGAAGTGGTCAATTTGAGCGACCCGAAAACTCGCGGGCTGTGGTTCAGGATGACAAAGAGCGGGGCAAAGACATACCACCTTGTATATCGGATGCGGGTCAAGGGCGCAAAAGTGGAGTGGCTCACCATCGCCAAATTCGATGACCTGCCGCTCGAAAGGGTGCGCCAACTGGCTGTCAAGTATCATGGCTGGATAGACGAGGGCAAGAACCCCAGAGAAGAACTGCGGCAAAAGGCCACCCAAGGCGTGACTGTGGCGGACGCCGCAAAGAAATTCATGGAAGAGTATGCCACTCCAGCCAACCTAAAACCCAAAACCATCTCCGACTATGCCAAAGCCATTGAAATCCACATCCTCCCCGCTCTGGGCAAGAGAGCAATCAAAGACTTGAACTATGGAATACTGGCCGCATGGCACAAAGGAATCCCCGCCAAGGACGGCAGCGGCAAAGTAGCGGCCAACCGCGCCCTGAGAACCCTCTCATCAATCTGCACACAGGCCGAGGGCTGGGAATACATACCAGTTGGCGGCAACCCCTGCAAATTGGTCAAGATGTTCCCCGAAGTTGCGAGGCAGAGGGACATTCAGCAAGAGGAGCTAGATGCCATCGGCGATGCCATGAGTAAACTGTGCGCCACTGAAACTCTCCAAAAAAAGCGAGATGAGGGCGGAAAATACAGCAGCAGTGCCGCTGACGAAAGACATTCAGCGAACATTTGGGCTTTGGCTGCCATAAAAGTCATCGCCCTTTGTGCGGGGAGAATCAATGAAGTCCTACATTTTCGGCGCGATGGGGATGTGCTTCTGGACAAGGGCTATGCCATCATCAGGGAACACAAGACATCAGGAGCCGTTGGCTTCAAGCGGATGGAACTGCCCAGCGCGGCAGTCGAGATACTGAGGACGCTGCCAGAGATGAAGGGCAATCCTTGGTATTTCCCAAGAGCGGATTCGATTGACGAGCCATTGACCGATTCAGCCGTCAGAAAAATCTGGAACAAAATCTGCGCGATGGCGGATGTTGAGGATTTGCACCTTCAGGATTTCCGCAGCTTTGCCGCATCCGAAAGCCACGAGCAAGACCTTGACCTTTTGACCGCATCCAAGATTCTGGGACACAAGGACAGCAGGACAACAGAAAAGCATTATCTGAAAGTCAGAATGTCCAAAGTGACAGAGGCGGCAGAAAAAGTGTCAGCCCCAATAGCCAAGGCATTTAGGCTGGAGCAGAAGCAGGACGATGAGCAACCCTGAGCGGTGGTGAACTTGACTCCGCTATCCGTTTTGCTGGTGTACTTCACAGTTTGGCGCATCTATTGAACTTCTGGGCATTGAGTACACCAGTTCACGAAGTACACGGTATTTTGGCAATCCAGATTGTCATTCTGCAACTGGCTGACTTGGTTGGTAAATATAACGATTTCACCCACCAATCAATTACTGATTAGCCACCAGACCAATTCGGAAAGAATCTCCAAATTTGCCGTGAACTTGGTGAACTCGTGTACTTGAACCCAATAATCCATTGAGAAATAAAGCAATCAGGCAGTATTGGGAGATGTACTTCTTCTGTACTTGATGATGAACTCAGGTGCAAAGCATAGCTCCCCCTACCTTCTGGCTTGCCAAATCAGACTCAGACCAACAATGCAAGCCAGAAGGGGAGAGATGGGGGCTTGCAGAGCCAGCACTGGCAGTATTTACGCCCTTTAGGGTGTAAACCGCGCTGTGCTTGCATCTAGCGCATCTCCATCTCCCTCATGCCCCCAAACCCAACACTGGAAGGGTTTATCACATTTTTGTGAAAAACCGCGCCAGACCTATACCTTTCAGCCCCACTTTCCCATAGGAGCAACATCCATGAGCAACGAAGTGTATCAAATCATCACCGACCAAATACTGAAGCTGCTGGAACAAGGCACTGTCCCTTGGCACCGACCTTGGAGCCAAGTTTCAGGTGATGACCCCTTGAACGTCCGAGGCACGCCATACCGAGGGGCCAACTACTTTATCCTCAGTGCGCTCGGCTACAAACGCCCAATCTACCTGACATATCGGCAGGCAATTGAATTGGGCGGCAACGTCAGGCGCGGGGAGAGCGGCTGGCCCGTGGTCTATTGGAAGATGCTCAAAGCCAAGAACACTGACGACAGCGACAAAGAAACGGAAGACAAGACAAAGATGGTTCCCTTTCTGCGCTACTTCACCGTGTTCAACATAGCCCAGTGCGAGGGCCTGAGCCTCCCAAGCCGCTTTGACGAAAAGCCCCAGCCATTGCCCAGCTTCGATCCCATAGAGGCGGCGGAGATAATCTGGGCGGGCTACCAGAACCCTCCAAGCCTCCGCTTCTCCGGCGGCAGGGCCTCATACGCCCCAAGCCCCGACCGGATCACCATGCCACCCAAAGAAGCCTTTGAGAGCGGGGAAGAATACTACTCCACCCTTTTTCACGAAATGGGCCACAGCACCGGACACAAGTCGCGTTTGAAACGCGACTTTGGCTACAGGAGAGGCCACCCAGACTACGCCCGCGAAGAACTGGTTGCCGAAATGTGTTCGGCCTTCCTCTGCGCCAAGGCTGGGATTTCACAGCCAGTCATCGAGAACCAAGCGGCCTACCTCGACAGTTGGTCAAAGGCTTTGAAAAACGATCCCAAACTGTTCGTGACGGCAGCGGGGAAGGCGCAGAAGGCGGCAGATCACATTCTTGGTGACAGCACCAGTGATGAGGGCGAATCAGGCGGGGACATGTGCGCGTGAATGGCTAACCTCAGACCTGCGCTAGTTCTTCTTCGGCGGTTTCTCTGACAGACCTAGAATGGTCAACAGCCGGAATCTTCCTGCCGATGGCTTTTTCAAACCACTCCCTTGCCTCTTGGTTTTCTTTGTCACGTTCCTCTGGAGTAAGCGAAAGATAGTGCAGAGAGCATTCCTCTTTGATTTTGCGGACTTCCTCAATCGTTTTGCAAGTGGTCATCAGCGGCCCCCTTCAAGAATTCATCAGGCGATACAACCTCTATCCCTTTGTATCGGCTGATGGCATTAACAATCTTAACCTTTTCCACTTTAGATTCCTTTGCTAAATCGTCCATGTTCCAAGACAAAAGCACACCGCATTCTTCAATGACAGCATTTGCGAGATGGAGGCAGTCATTGAACCTTCTTTGCGTCAATACGCCATTGCTGACGTAATCAGCGGCTAAAGACCTGATGTCGTCCGTTTCCCCGATGTGGTGAAGGTTTAGCAATCCAAGCTGGTCTAGCATCTTGTCTAGCTTGGGCTGTGGTGCCCGCATTAGTTCTCTGTAGAACACGTCCGAAACGCAGACTTCAATTTGGCTGGACGCGCACCAATCCCACAGCCGCCAAGTCCATTCCATCCAGTCCGGCCTGTCGTCAACAAAAAGCATATTTGGGATTGTGGTGTCGAAATAAATCCTGAATTTCCTGTCCGCTTCCATTCCGCGCTCCACTGCAATTCTAGCACTTCCCAAAATCAAAAGGCATTTTTGCAACGGGCGTTGCAAAATTAGATAATCGGCAGCAAGAATCTGTTTTATTCAGCCAGTGTAACTTCCAAAATATCTCACTTCCACCCCCTTGACTTAAAACAGCAATATGATATTCTATATTTGTGGGAGATAATCATGTTGCTTGCAATTGACAAATACTTTAACAAACTAGCCAGCCAAAGGGAGAGCATAAGGCCAAAGAGGATTCCATTGCTGTCCAGATCACGGAATTGCAGTGGTCGTTTGGACTATAATTCAAACAGCGATCCCAGAATGGTTGTCCGAGAAAGGACATGGCACGGCGACAGGGGTTCATACAGCGAATTGTTCCCCGCCCCCAGAAAACGCCGCTGGTTGTTGATTGATGAATATTTCAATGACTGCCTTGAAAAAGAGGCGCAATCAAAACATATTCCCAACCATTTTCACGGCAAGGCATTTTCAGATCCAAAAAATCGCCGTTGCTTATTGGTTGACGAATATTTAGACAATCGCCGCGAAAAATCGGCGCAATCAAAACATATTCACAGCCGCTCCTTGCCCCAACAAGGCAATTGGCTGATGCTGGACGAATATTTAGAAAATCGCCTTGAAAGAGAGGCACTTCCAAATCTTATTCGCAACCGTTCTTTAATTAAATCACAGGAGGCACTAATGCCGAGAAAGAAAAGGGAACCAGAAGTCGTCCGCGAGTATGCGGACGCAACACCCCGCAGGGCGAGGGTCTATGTTGACGGACTATCCCACGCTCTCAAGGACTACGCCAAGGCCAACAACCTGCCCGTAGTCGAGGCCATATCCGCGAAGCTGAAATGGTTCATGCGCTTTGAGGATTCCCTTGAAAACTTCTTTGTGCATGGCATCGAAGACCAGCACCCCGACTTCAATGAGTTTTTCTCGGCACTCATAGCCCAGCCGCACTTCAGCGACCTCTGCGGCGATGAAGCAGCCTCCATCCTAAAACAGGAGTTCAAGCCCAAGGCCAACCCGCACATGCCCAATGGGTATTCCTGCTGGTGGAGTTCCCCACCGAAGCCATATCCCCTTGACTAATAGAGCGTTGCTCCCCTGACAGAGCGACACGCACCAACCACCCACAGCCGCCCCACGAGGCGGCTTTTTTTATTGGAGGAACCATGAACAGACTCATAACCGCATTGATTATCGTGATCCCGCTCCTGCTTGACGTGTTCTTGAAGCACAAAAACGGCGGCGGCTCCACCGAAACCAAACCCTAGAAAGGAGGCAAGACATGGCGCGTTTTCTACAGGCGATGCTGATAGCGGTTCCGGCACTGCTGGAAGCCTTGGTCTTTCTGAGCAAAACCAAGTCCGGCAGCCATGACCGTTTCCACGGCCACCACCAAGACCATTTTCACGACAATGATTATTTTGGAGGATAACCCATGAGCCAGAAATTTGAGATAACGGCAGTGATAAACTCACTGAGCGCGAACCGAGGCCCCAACCACCCCAACCCTGCCAACATGGACACTGTGACCATAGTGGAACACACAGACAACAACAACGTCATCGCAGAATACAAGGGCAAACGCTACAGGGCCATATTCAACCCGTTTGTCTGCGAATACTACGTGGACGACAAGTATGGGCTGATCGCTGAGTAAATAAGGCAAATGGGGTTTTACCCCAAATTTTGGGAAAATTCACCCAACCCAATAAAATGCCGTTCCCCATTCAGGGGAGCGGCGTTCCATTGGGAATCTAAGGCAGGGGTTGCGTTTGAAACGTGACCCTTTGCTTGGAACCAGCTACTCAGCCATTCTTGGAATCCGAGGGATCGGCGGCGTTTTCCTTTAGCTGGATCAGTGAATCTTTCAACAACTGGAAGCTGCTATACAAGACTTCCTTTTCCGCAACGGACAGGGCATCAGATGTAATGGTTGCAAGATAGAAAGAAGCCATTGTGCGCTCGCGGTCGGTAAGCTCACCCCATTGCTCAAGGGACATGCCTGGGGGAGGATCGCTGGGCGCATCAATAAACTCTGTCACCGAGCAGCCAAGCACGCTTGCTATGTGCGTCAAAGTGTTTATGTGGGGGCGGTTCCTCGTGGTGTCCTGCAAAAGCTGGCGGAGGGT
>JAITFL010000018.1 GCA_031281385.1 Holophagales bacterium | reverse complement strand
TGAGGCTGCAGTGCAGCCTCAAACGCTCATTGCACTAGGGCGGCTTAAAAAGGGGCAGCGCGAGAACGACGCTGAACAAGCTGAAAACGCACATGGCAGCACTGGCGGCCAATGTGCCGCAGAGAACAACGGAGGAAGTCTCGCGTATCCGGAGCGCAAGCGCAGGATACCGATAACCTGCGAGCAATACGCGGCAAGGAACTCTCGGTATCCATTTGCAAAGCAAATGGATACGCGAGACAGTCACGCCCGTCATTTGAGTATTTTCAGCACATCGTTCCGCAGGCTAGGTTTCGGTACCATCAACTTCATTCTGTACGTAAATCCTTGCATAGCAGTTCAACCTACAATAGGTTGAACTGCTAAAGGCACTCCGTGTCTTTTAGGGCTATTCCACCCTGAACCTGCGCATCTGGTCCTGCAGGCCCTGGGCGAGGCTGGCCAGTTCATGCGATGTGCGCGCCACCTCCTGCGTGGTGGATGACATCTGGTGCGTGGCCGAGGCTATCGAGGCAGCCTCGTGGACGCTGTTATCCACCTGCTTGGCCACTTCAGTGCCTGTCTTAGCTTGCTCTCTCGTGGCCTTCACAGACTCTCTGGTCTGCACCGCAAATTTGTCCAAATTGGTGCGGATCTTCTCCAGCAGCTCGACAGTGGTGGTGACCATCTCCTCGCCGTGCTGCACCGATGTGCGCGCCTCAATGTTGTGCTGTGCTATCTCCTTGGCAGAGATGGCACTGCGCTCGGCCAGCTTGCGAACCTCCTCGGCCACAACCGCGAAGCCCTTGCCCTGCTCGCCGGCCTTGGCTGCCTCTATTGCCGCGTTCAGCGAAAGCAGGTTGGTCTGGTTCGCTATCTCTTGGATTACGCCGATGGCGGCGGCTATTCTGCCGGTGGTCTGCGTTATCTCGTCCATTGCGCTCTTGGTGGAGGAACCGGCCATGTTGCCCTGCTGCGTCGCTTCCAGCGCCGCGTTGAGCTGGGTGAGGGCCTCGGAGGCGCTTTGGCTCACTTCGTCAATCGAGGCCGACAGCTCGGTCATGGCCGCGGCCATGCTCTCGGCGTCGCCCCTCTGGCGTTCGGCGCTCCTGGCTATCTCGGTGGTGGTGTGGGACATCTCCTCCGCCGATGCCGACAGCTCCGTCGAGCCGCTGGCTACGCCGTCTATGCCCTGGTTCACACCGGCGACTATGTCCCTCAGGTTGGCCACCATGTGGCCCAGCGAGTTGGCTATGCCACCGAACTCGTCACTTGTTTCGGCCTTGGAGACCACTGTCAGGTCGCCATCGGCGACTTTCTCTATGTCGGTGGCCAGTCTGCTGAGGCTGCTCACTATGATGTCCGAGATGTACTTGGCCATGACAATAGAAAGCAGCAGGGCGGCCGCAGTGATGAGGTATATCATCCTCAGCCCCCCGGCGGTAAGGCCGTCGTTGGTCAATATCTGGTTTTCCGCCAGCTTGTACATGTCATCCGTGAGCATGGCCAGCGCGTCTTGGAGTGCCTTGTTTGCGACCGCGACCTGATTGTTCAACGACTGGATTGCTTCGTTGTTCCTGGAAGCCATGCCGTGGTCGCGGGCAACGTCGGCTTCTTTGATCCACGCATTCAGCTTGACTTCCACGTCTTCCAGCATCTTCAGGCTGGTGGGGTCGGCCTTCGTGTTTATCGCCCTAAGCCTCTCAGTTTCTGCCGACACTATCGCCCGTATTTTTACAAAGATTGCGGCCAGGTCTTTCTTGGTGTTCTCGTAGGATTCGCTGTGCCGCTTGTTCCCCTCTTCCGTCGTCGAAAGGATGATGTCGCGAAGGTTGACGCGGGCATACTGGAGCCTCTCGACTATCTGGCCTGCATGGTAGAGAGCAAGCGTACCCTGGAAATAGAGTACTGTGTCGCCGTCGTCTGTCGCCTTCAGCGCGCGCACGCCGAAAAATGCGACCATAAGCGACAGCAACATGGAGACGCCAAAGCCCATTATCAACTTCCCCCTCATCTTGAGGTTAAGGTACCAATTCATTTTCGTTCCTCCAGTTAGTGAACGTATCATAATTTAAAACACTGCTATCAAGGTAAAGTTTAGTTTGTCCTAAGCAAGCCTGTCAATTGGAAACTTGTTTGGGGGTATCGCTGGTTTGATCCCTAATAAAATAAATTATTAATCAAAAAAGGACACTGCGCTTTGCGAGGCGGGGATTATAGCAGTTCAACCTATTGTAGGTTGAGCTGCTATGCCAGGACTTGCTTGCAGAATGAAGTTGATGGTACCGAAACCTAGCCTGCGGAAAAGTGGGGCGAAAATAGCCAAAGCGATTGGAGTGAGGAAAGAGCTAGGGCTTGAAAGTTGAATACTCCGAAACAGCCAACCCAAACGCTTCCTCTGCACTAAAACTTGACCGTATGAGCGGGCCGGAGAACACGGTTCCGATGCCCAGCTCTCTCGCTATGTTGCCCAGCTTGTCAAATGTGTCCGGATGTACGTATTCCCGCACGGGCAATTGTCGTCTCGTTGGCCTTAGGTACTGTCCCAGCGTGATGATGTCCACGCCTATCCTGGCAAGGTCTTTGAACACCGATATTAGCTGGTTTTCCGTTTCGCCAAGGCCCAGCATCAAGCCAGACTTTGTGCGAAAATCTTCGCCGAAAAACGAGCTTCCGATTCGCTTGGCCTCGGCCAAAATCTTTAAGCTGCGCCCATAGTCTGCCTTGGAACGAACACTTGGGTACAAGTCTGGCACAGTCTCAAGGTTGTGGTTGAAAACTGCGGGCCCTGCCCCCACCACACGCGCTACGGCGTCCAAGTCGCCCTGGAAATCTGGCACTAGGACTTCGACCACTGTCCCATTTTTTTTTACTGTCTTTATGGTGGTGGCAAAATGCGCGGCCCCTCCGTCGGCTAGGTCGTCCCTAGTGACACTGGTCAGGACGGCGTATTTTAGCCCCATAGCTGCCGCTTGCCTTGCAATTTTTATTGGCTCGCTAGAGTCTGGGGGCTTGGGCTTGCCGTGGGCTACGGCGCAAAAGCCGCAGTCTCTGGTGCATACGCTTCCCATTAGCAAGAATGCCGCTGTGCCGCGCCCAAAACAGTTTGCGCGGTTTGGGCAGCGCGCCTCCTCGCAGACAGTGTGCAAGCCCATTTTCCTAAGCCCGGCTTTCATCGCGTGCAACTCGGATAGCTTGGCCCTCTCTTTGGCTATCCACGGCGGCAACCGCAGATGCCCAATGAGTGCCTCGCGCCCTGCTTCTTCTGAGAACCTGCCCATCTGAATATTGTACGCTCATTGACAGTTGAGCCTCTTGCAAAACCATCCCAAATCTTTTCTTGCGCCGAATGGACACGCGGCGGGGTTATTCGCCCGGCAGACCTACTCGGGTAGAATGGGCGCCCGGTGGGGGTATTTGCCCGGCGCATATCTTTCGTACTCGGATTCGTGCCCCGGTGACTTGGTTCGTTTCGCGCCGGGTCGTGGAGTCCGCCCGAATGCTGAACCATACACCCGGCGGCTTCATCGTGCAGGATGGCACCCGGTTGAGTTATTTGCTCGATGCATGTCTTTCGTGCTCGGGATGGTGGCCCGGCAATTTGCTTCATCTAGCACCGGGTCATGGAGCCTTCCTAGATGCTAACTGGGGGTCCGCTCAGGGCTGCCCCGCATCTGGGGTTGCTAGTGGGCGCGTGGTTGCGGGCACCCTTCGCTACCCCCCAGACCCCCGGTACTCGCCTCGCCTCGCCTACTGCCCTATGTAGGGGCTGATACATGGACATGACTCCGTTCAGCGGGTGGATGCCCGAAGATGACTTCGATTAGCGCGAAAAGATTTTTGCAGATGATTCGATTATGGACGCGGCCTAAATCGCCTTTATCAAAACCACGCCATGCGGGGCGACGCGGACTTTGTGCTTTTCGGGAAGCGGGCCGATGTCCCTTTGCCGCCAGAGGTCGCGCAGCTTTTGTCCTTTGGCACCCAGAGCCGACAGGTTCAGTTCATAGTCCGCAGCCTTGTCGCCAAGGTTGAAGACGCCGATGGCTTTGCCCCCGTCGCTAAGATCCTTGACCCACACCTGAATTTGCCCATCCACAACCTTGGGCGTTGCCTGTTTTCCAAGAGGGTCTTGGTTTATAGCCAAAACTTCGCCATTTGTCAGCAAACTAAGCGTAAATGGGTCAAGGCGCGTCAAGTCGCAGCCGAGAAGCAAGGGGGATGACAAAAGGCACCACAGGCTCATGTGGGTGTATTGCTCGTCCGGGGTGAGCCTTGTCGGGCGCAGGTTGGGGCCCCAGCCCACCCAGCCCAGCACCAGCATGTCAGGGTCGTTCCAAGAGCCTGGTTTCACATAAGGGGCGTTCTTGACCTGCGAAAATCCGATGGTTGACATGCTTTGCCAAGTATCGTCTATGTCGCCCGTGGTCCTCCAAAGTTGGCCGCCCACGCTTTCGCCCCATTCCCACACGTCGCCCATCCCGTACTGGCACAGGCTTAGGACAATGTCTCTATCCACCTTCGCCAGTGCGTCGCGCATGATTTCGTAGGGTTTTTTCAATTCGGGAAGCGAATTGTCCTTTGCGATTCGCCCGTACGAACACCAGTCATATTTGAGATAATCAATGCCCCAAGAGGCATAAGAGTTGGCGTCATTCTGCTCATACTGGTAGCTGCCTGTGTATCCGCCGCAGGTCAGGGGGCCTGGGCTAGAATAGGTGCCGAACTTCAGCCCAAGCTCATGTATGCGCCTGCCAAGGCGGGCCATGTCCGGAAATTTATTGTTGACGATGATATTCCCGTTGCCGTCCCTCTTGGGGTCACTTGACGACCCAACTATCTGCCAGCCATCGTCAATGTTGATGTACGTCCAGCCAAAGTCGCGCAGGCCCATATCTACAAAGCTCTTTGCGCTGGCCACCACCTTTTCCTCGTCAACCGCGAGCCCCCAAACATTCCAGCTATTCCAGCCCATCGGCGGGGTGAGGGCCAGCTTGTCGCCTGACACTATTGTCAAATCCCGCGATGTTGTTCCATTTATATTTCTGGCCGTCACATTGATGGTGTAATTACCCTTTGGCGGCGTGGTGCCCGTGATGATGCCTGTCCGAGGATTGATAGCAAGCCCTTCTGGCAACCCAGTTGCGCTGAACGCCATAGGCCGCTCCCCCGACGCCGCGACCGTGAACAAGAAGGGTTTGCCTGGCCTGCCACCCACGACTGCCGCCCCATTGATCTTTGGCATTATTGATACTGGCGGCGTGAGGATGTATGGACTCTCTTCCCGAAAGCTGAATGTATCGCCATCCTTAAAAGCGACATGGTAGCTGATCCTGCAGGCTTCCTCGTTTAGGCCGAGCTGCACGACCACTGGCATTTTTTCTTTGGGGGCCAAGTTGATGGCCCTAGTGTTTTTTGTAAGCACTTTGCCGGACAGCGAACCCACCGCCTCGATTGTCAACGTCCCCTGCATTTTCAATTTGTCAGATGTATTTACAATGTCGAACTCCTTGACCACCTCTTGGCCAAAAAAGCGAAATGGCGTTCCCTCGGCCCGAAAGTCAATCAAATCGGGCATCCCCAACAGCCTTACGTGCTGGCCGCCGTCAAACATACCCCCAGGACCACTGCCATTCACCACCCTGACGGCCAACACATTTTCCTTGCCCCACTTTATCCTTGGGTCGCCAAGCGGGATTGCGTATTCCCTGAACAAGTTCCAAGGGCCGGTGTTGAAGCCTTTAGGTGGCTCTGTTCCGGGCCCAAAGGTGCGCCCATTTTGGCCCAAAAATTCTCCATTCAAAAATACCTGATCCCCATCGTCTATCCTGCCCATCGCAAATATCAGCGTTTCCTTTACTTTGCTGCTGTCCCTTAGGGCAATGGGGAGCGTGAACCTCAACCTGTACCATGCAAAGCCAACCAGCCCTTTGTGCCCTTGCTCGTCCCAATCCTGATCAACCTTTATCGGCTTCCAGTCACTGTCGTTCAAGCCTGTATCTGCAAACTTTGGGCTGTCCGTAGGTTCAAATTTCCATCCCTTGTCCAGCGGAATCCGCCCTGTCGGCGCCTGCTGTGCGCCCAGCGCCGCCGAAAGCATCAACACGGCCACGACAAATGCTTTGAGTTTCATAATGGCTCCTTTCCTGTGCCAATCGTTTTGGCGTTGTAATTACTAATATTAGCCTGAATCGAGATGATTTCGTTGGTGACCGGGTGCGGCAGTTCCAGCTTCCAAGCATGAAGCCACAGCCGACTGGACGGCGCCCCCCCGTAGAGCACGTCTCCGATGACGGGGCAGCCAAGATGGGCCAAGTGCGCCCGTATCTGGTGCGTGCGCCCTGTGACTGGCTCGGCCAAAACCCAATTTGCGCCTTCCGGCGCGGCTCCAAGGCCAAATTCAAAGCCAAGGCCAAGCCCAATGGCGATAGCTTCTGGCCCGGCATTTGAAAAAGCGGTGATGGCTTCTTTGGGCCCAACCAAGTTGCCAGTGCAGCCATATCGCGCTGGCTTAGAGCCAGGTATCCGGCCAATGGGCTGGTCTAGCCTGCATGGCTCCAAATGGCCCTGCACGGCTGCCAAATATGTTTTTTTCACTTCGTGGTTTGCGAACAGTTTGCCAACTTCCCCGGCCAGCTTCGACCCCTTGGCCAGCAGCATCACGCCGGATGTGCCTGTGTCCAGCCTTTGTGTCAAAAATAGCTCACTGTTTGGATAATGCCTCTTTGCCACGGCAAGGAAATCGTGCTTGTCCGAAGCCAGCGTCCCTTGGGCCGGGATGCCAGGGGGCTTGTTCAGCGCCAGCAGCCACTCGTCATCAAATAGGACCACTGGAACAAAAGTGGGTTCTTCTCCAAGTGAATTGTCAACAGTCACCCTTATTTCCGCGCCCGGCTGCTGTGGGCGCCCTGCGATGCGCACGCGCCTGCCGTTGACCTGCACCCCGCCAAGCTTCAGCACCTCTCTGGCCTTTCGTCGGCTCAGGCCAGTCTTGTCAGAAACTATCGTGTCCAACCGCTGGCCCGCTTCGCTGGACTCAACGGCAAAATGCCAAGTATGCCTCTCTCGTTTTTCTAGCATCAATTTCAATTTGAGCTACTTGCAAAACTTAGAATCATTACCCATAACCCCTTATCCCGTTTCTGAAAGTTACTACACAACTGGCACCGCTGAAGGTCGCATCCACAATTGTCAATTGTCCACTGTCAATTGTCAATTTGACAACCGAAGCATCAGAAGACGAACATCAGGGGGCGCAAGAAATTCATTATTCTAGCAATTACTCGTACCTCAGGCTCTCTATAGGATCCATCTTGCTGGCCTTGGCAGCCGGGTACAGACCGAACAGAATGCCGATGGCCGCTGGCACGCCAAAACCGGCTATCATGGCCCACATAGGCACGCCTCCAATTTGGTTGAGCAGGATTTTTCCAATTACCGCCCCTACAAAAAATCCAAACAAGATGCCCAGCGCCCCGCCTAAAATGCACAGCACTGATGCTTCTATCAAAAACTGCACCAAGATGTCGAACCTTTTGGCACCCACGGCCTTTCGCACGCCTATCTCCCGCGTGCGCTCTGTGACGCTGACCAGCATTATATTCATGATGCCTATGCCGCCGACCAACAGGGCAATGCTTACCATGCCTCCAGCCACGGCGGTTATTGATGTGGTGATTGCGTCCATCATTGTGGCAATTTTCTTTTGACTGAACACAACAAAACCTTCCATTTCGTTTGGCTTTACTCCTCGGATGCGCCTAAGGGCCTCGCGCACCAAATCTTCTGCATCGTCCGTGTTGATCCTGGGGTCGTGCCTAGCCTGAAAAATAAGCTGCCTTCTCATATGATCCGGCAGCGTGGCCATGCCCGTAGTGATGGGGATTATTATTGCATCGTCCCCGTCATTGCCTATGCTGGCCCCCACCGATTCCAAAACGCCGACTATTTCCAAGCTCATGTTCAGCGCCGTGATGTATTGGCCGACCGGGCTGCCGCTGATTCCAAGTTTTTCTATAAGCCGCGGGCCAATTATCGCCACCTTTGACCTAAGGCGCATATCCGCCGGTACAAAATTTCTGCCCATAGACAAATTGACCTTGTTCTGGTCAATCCAAGTGTCATCAGTCATATAGATTTGTGTGTTTGTGTTCCTGCCGCCGCTCTTGACTTCGCCGCCCGTAAAAAAAACGGGTGTGACGCTCATGCTTTGCGGCACCCTGGTTGTTAGGGTCCGCAGGTCGTCCAGCGTCATGTCCCTGTGGGTACTTTTGTGAAACTCCTCATAGGGCATGTCCATCGGCGTTGCAGGGCGCACGAAGAGGGAGTTGCTCCCCGCGCCCTCCAACTGCCCCATGACGCTGCTCTTGAGCCCCTGTATGAGGCTCACCACTATGATCACGGCGGACACGCCTATCACTATGCCCAGCGTCGTCAGGGCGCTTCGCATTTTGTTGGCCTTTAAGCTAAAAAAGGCGGCCCGAAACGGCTCGCGGATGTCCATCATGATTTCTTCTCCGCTCCGCGCTTGCTTTCAAGCTCCATCTGCGAATCGGACTTGGGTTTGAGCTTTATGGCAGTGTTGTTCTTTAGTTCTTTCATTTTTCTGACCGGGCCAGTCAACAGCCTTTCGCCTTCACCAACGCCGCCCTTCAATTCAAAATATTGGGTGTTGGCTATACCAACAGAAACAAGAGTCTCCACTGCCTTGTCATTTTTGACGACCAAGACAACGCTTTGAACTTCTGGCGCGAATAGCCCCTTTTTTTGGGCTTCTTCCATAGATCCATCTTTTTCCAGCACGCTTTGCAGCGGCACCCTCAGCACGTCTTTGGCCTCGGCGGTCAGGATTATCGCCCGAGCGCTCATCCCTGGACGCAGCTCCCCCACATCAGGCGTGTCCATGTCCAGCGCCACCTTGACCCGGTACATGTTGGCGTCTTGGCCGCTCTTTTCCGAAGCCGTGGCCACCTCAACCACCTTGCCCTGAAATACCCTGTTTGGCAAGCTCTCTGCGGTCACTTGGGCTATTTGGCCCACCTTGGTGCGGACTACTTCATTTTCGCTCACCTTAACTTCTGCGATTATCTCGCTCATATCAGAAATGACCATCAGCGTGGCCCCCGGCAGGTTGGACTGCCCGGGTATGGCCGTCTCACCCTTTTCTGCCTTTAGCCCTGTCACCCTGCCAGAAATAGGGGCCAGCAGCTTTGTCTTGGACAGGCTGTCCTCCATAGCCTTCATGCTTGCAAAGGTCTGATGGACGTTGGCTTCGGCAGATTGGGCGGCAAGGGCGGCTGCATCGCGGTTTTGGCGGGCCTGGCTATAGTCTTCCTCAGAAATGAGCCCCTGCTTTGACAGGCTTTCCATTCTGTCAAAGGACTCTTGTAGGCGTAGGCTATTTGTCTTGGCGCGTTCCGCGTCGCTTTTTGCGGCGTCCAAAAGGGCCCTTGTTCGCTCGTACTCCTGCTGGATGCGGACAAAATCAATGGTTACCAATGGGTCTCCGGCCTTCACGTTTTGGCCATCTATGACGAAAATTTCTTTTATCTCGCCCATGACGCTGGTACCCACGTTCACTTTTACCTTGGCCTGAAACTCTCCAGAAGCCATGATTGTTTCGCGGATGTCACCTCTATTGACCGTGTCCCAATTGAACTTGGATGAATCGTCCCTGTCGCCCTGCATCAATGCGATGGCCACCAGCAGGACGGTTACCCCGACAACTGCCCAAACTATGGTCTTTTTCCCATTCGCCATCTATCACTTCGCGAACAAAACCGAAGATGCCGCCATAGCCAAGGACAGCACCACGCAAAGCGCCGCGCCCCAAGGCTTGGCCCTCAGCGTGTGCCTCATCGCAAAGAACAGCATCACGTAGCCGGCCAACAGAAAAATGTCAATCTTGCCATATAGAACAGAGAGTTTTATATTGTCCGTCTGCAGCCAAAAGCCCAAGGAAGATGGGATTATCTGGTCTGGTCTAAGCATCCCGACTGGTTTTAGGATGGCCATGAGCGCACCAATTATGTAGTATGGGACAGCCACCAAACCTGGCACCGCCGCAGCGACTAGGCCGTGCATGTACGTTGGTCGCCAATTTTGATCTTCCCTGGACATCAACCCAATGCCCCACCAGATGAGCCCTGAAAAGAAAACGACTATCGGGGTCATAAAAAGCACAGAAATGGCACTCATGGGCCCCAACAACCTCGCCTGTATTTCCACGACGCGCTCAATGTCGGCCTCAGATAGCTTGGCCAATTGCGCTCCACCCACTCGCTCCATCTGATCCATCAAGTAATCCACCGCATCAACCCTGTAAGCCCACGCGAGTGTCAGCAAAATAGCCGATACAGTTAGTATCACCAAAGCTCCGATCCACTGTGGATTTTTGGAGAGGCGCTGGAACAACTCCACTGGCTCTGAAAAAACGCCAGAGAGAATGTCCATCATGCCCAACGGCTTGATGTCCTCCGCGCTTTTGGCGTCTGCATCGCCATAAAGGGATCGTCTGGGCTCGTCCGACATAGTGCCTCCGTCAAAATTGTAATAGTAAGATTATCACAAATGTTGAAGGTATGCTTATTTAGGCAATTGCATAACTATCCGCCCGCCCATCAAAGCCATGTCCATGTATCAGCCCCTACATAGGACAGTAGACGAAACGAGTACCCGGGGTCTGGGGTGCAAGCGGGGCAGCGCGAGCCTGCGAGCGATGCAACCGAGCGCACCCCAGTTTAGCATTCGGGCGGGCTCCACGACCCGGCAATAAATTAGGTCAAATCACAAGAATGTTCGCCCCGAGCACGAAAGATAGAATCTGGAGCTAGAAACAGATTGAACGCCTACGCTGAACGGCCTCTTACACCTTGCATCCGCTATTACAGATTCAGCATATCGGCGACTTCCCTGCGGAAATCGGCTATCCCAGAGCCCTTTGTGCTGGACAGCCAAGCGATGTCGCCCGGCATCAGCCCTAGTTTTGCGGCAACGTCCTTTCTTTGGGACAGCGCCTTTGATGGCTTTACCCTGTCCGCCTTGGTGGCCACTGCCCTGTGCGGTATTTCCATGGCCCGCAGCCAGTCTATCATCTGGATATCCAATGGCGTTGGCCCCACCTCTGCGTCTATGAGCACGAACACAACGCGCAGGGTGGGCCTTCCTTTCAGGTATCCCTCTACCATCCCCTGCCATTTGGCCCTCTCCGCCGCCGGGCCTGAAGCGTAGCCATAGCCAGGCAGGTCAACCACCCACCTGTCCTTGCCCGTCTGGAACACATTGATCAGCCTAGTGCGCCCTGGTGTTTTTGACACCTTTGCCAACTGCCTATGCTGCGCCACGGCGTTGAGTAGGCTGGACTTGCCCACGTTGCTCCTGCCCACAAAGGCCACCTCGGCATAGCAATGCCCCAACTGCTTAACATCGGAAGCAGAGACAACGAAGTGCAAGTCGCCTAGAAGTTGGGCCATAGCTTTAATAATAGCGTCATTTGGAAACTAGCGTTTAGTTATGCAAAGTCTTATTGCCGACGCAGTAAATGCAAGAGGCAGATCCGCTTGCAACAACGGTTTTCATCTTGTAACTTGTACCTGATATTAGTCCTTCTCTTCATCCTTTATCCACATAACTCCCTTCTCCGTCACCACGCCCTGCACAGGCTGGTCTAAGGGTCCAATGGGCAATTCGGGAACCATCTGGGCTTCAAAAGCCACGCCAAGCGTAATCAGGCCATCGCCCGCCCTGTCCAGCAGCGCGTCATAGAAGCCGCCGCCGTAGCCGATGCGGAAACCGTTGCCGTTGAAGCCCAGCCCAGGCACCAGCAGCAGTTGCGACGGCGGAAAAAAGTGCTGCGCCATCACTGGCTCCATCAGGCCGAATAAGCCTTGTTCCAGCGGCTCCGGCCCCCAGGCCAATCGCGGCGGGTGCGTTGAAACCACCCTTGGAAACACAAACACCCAACTTGGCTGCGATGACACCAAGGGCCTAAGGTCAACTTCCGAGCCAAGCGGCCAGAACGCCGCCACCTTGCGTATGCGCTTGCTCACGCAGTATTTTTCGATGTTGCTGCATATTTGCTTAGACCACTCCGCCCTCTTTTCTTCGGGAAGCCCATTCCGCAGTTTCTTCAACTGTTTCCGCAGCGCGGCCTTTTCGGCGTCTAATTCCATCTGAAATAGATTACCCTATGAGCTTCACTAAATAAGCCATTTTTTCAACTTGGAACCAGCGTCACACCAGCCCTGCGTACTTTTCAAAAAACTCCGCCAGCCTGTCAATTATGGCCTGTTTGACCTTGGCGCGGTCGTAGCCACTTTCGCTGAAACGGGACATGGGCGGCAGTATTTTGTCAAGGTCTGTCCCCATCGTCTTTAGCGCTCCATCGCGGAAGGCCATGTCTATGAAGCGCCTTGCGTCTTCTTCTTTAAGCCTTTCGGCGGCTATCAGGGCCGCTAGGTCTTCTTCTTTGCGCTCTTGCACAAATAGCTCCCAGTCGCCCTTGTTAAGCGTAGTCGCGTTTACGCGCTCGATGAATTGCTCGATCAGCTCTCTTTTGCTTCTAAGCTCGATGCTGGAATCTATGGCGCTCTTGATGGCAACCAGCACAGTTTTGTCCTTGCAGTTGTCGGCGTGGTACTTCTCCACCAGCATCAGGATGTAGTCTATGTTGACTTCGATCTGGTGTATCAGCTCTAGTTCAAAAACAATGTCGTCATTTATGTTTTCTTTGTCGCCCTTGGTTTTGGGGCGCAGTTCTTGGTACAGGTCAATGTACATGCTTTGGTAGTCTTGGAAATCCCTTTCGCTGAGTATCTCGTTGCCGGCAAACTCGTCAAACGCAGACAGTATGTTTTTTAGGCGCAGTATCGCACCATAAAGGTGGATGAAGTCTTTTCGCGCTTCCTCGCTCGAAGGGAGCTGGCCTATGGGATAGCGCGAGCGCAGAGTGCCAATAAGCTCTTCAAAACCACGCTCGTGTCGGCCGTTTTTGTCGTAGCCGTAGTAGTATTCTTCGTACGTCTTTATCAGCACTATGCCGCCAGCGTCTTTGTCTCCAAACAGCCCTATGGCGTCGTCGGTGGCCTTTGTCAAATCGCGGAAGCATACGATGTTTCCAAAGGTCTTTACGGTGTTTAGTATGCGGTTGGTGCGCGAAAATGCCTGCAGCAGCCCGTGCATCTTTAGGTTTTTGTCCACCCACAGCGTGTTTAGCGTGGTCGCGTCAAAGCCCGTCAAAAACATGTTTACAACAATCAGCAAATCAATTTCACGGTCTTTCACCCGCTGGGAAACGTCTTTGTAATAATTTTGAAACCTATCGGACGATGTGTCAAAACTCTGGCCAAACATGGCGTTGTAGTCGCCAATGGCTGATTCCAAAAAATCGCGCGAGCTTTTGTCCAGCTTTTCGTTTTCAAAGCTTTCTTCTGGCAGTGCGTCCTCTGGGTCGTCCTCGTTGGCACTGTAGCTAAAGATGGTGGCCACTTTTAGCTCGCTATTGCGCTCTTGCAACTGCTTCTTGAATTCCTCGTAGTACTGCTTTGCCATTGGGATGGAATCAACGGCAAAAATAGAATTGAAGCCAGCCAAGCGCTTGCCCTTGTGCGAATAGTGCTGGCTGCGCTTTGTCTTTTGGTCAAAGTGCTCGATGATGTACGAAACCACCAAGCTGATGCGCTGCGGGTCGCGGATGGCCCTTTCGGCATCTATGGCGGGCACTTGCTTGTCAATTATTCCGTCTTTTCGCCTAAAGGTGTTGATGGTCTCTACCCTGAAGGGCAGCACGTTGCCATCCCCTATGGCGTCCACGATGGTGTACGTGTGCAGCTTTTCGCCAAAGGCCTGTTCTGTAGTTCTGAACAGGGGGTTGCCGGCCTTGCCAGCGTTTTGGGCAAAGATGGGCGTGCCTGTAAAGCCAAAAAGGTGGTAGTTGCGAAACGCCTTTACTATCTTTTTGTGCATGTCCCCGAACTGCGAGCGGTGACATTCATCGAATATGATTACTACGTGCTTTTTATAGACTTCGTGCGATTTGAACCTGCCAACGAAAACATCTAGCTTCTGTATGGTAGTGACTATAATGCGGTCGTTTGGGTTCTCCAGTTGCCTTTGCAGCACGGCAGTGGATTTATTGCTGCTTGCGGCGCCCTTTTCGAAGCGTTCGTACTCTTTCATCGTCTGGTAGTCCAAGTCCAGCCTGTCAACCACGAACAGCACCTTGTCAATGCCCTCAAAGCCCTTCACGAGCTGCGCCGTCTTAAAGCTGGTCAGCGTCTTGCCGCTTCCCGTTGTGTGCCACACATAGCCGCCCGCATCTAGAATGCCCGTTTTTTTGGAATAGGAGTACGAAACGACGCGCCCCAATATCCTTTCGGTGGCCGCTATCTGGTAAGGGCGCATGACCAGCAGCATCTTTTCGCTGGTGAACACGCAGTAGCGGGTGAGTATCCTAAGCAGCGTGTGCTTTGCAAAAAACGTTTTTGTAAAATCAACCAAGTCGGGGATTGCCCTATTTCTGGCGTCGGCCCAGTAGGACGCAAACTCAAAGCTGTTACTGGTCTTTTTGCTGTTGCGCCGCCCGCCCTCGCCAAGCTCTTTGACGTGCGCGTGGCGCGTGGTGTTGGAATAATATTTGGTGTGCGTGCCATTCGAAATGACAAATATCTGCACATATTCGTACAGGCCGCTGGAAGCCCAAAAACTGTCGCGCTGGTATCTCTTGATTTGGTTGAACGCCTCGCGGATAGCCACGCCTCGGCGCTTTAGCTCGATGTGGACCAAGGGCAGGCCGTTGACCAGCACTGTCACGTCGTACCTAGATTTGTGCGCCCCATCGTCTTCCTCGTACTGGTTGATCACCTGCAGGCTGTTGTTGTGGACGTTCTCTTTGTCCAGCAGATATACGTTTTTGGTGGTTCCGTCTTCCCGCTTCAGCACCTGTATGTAGTCGTCCTGAATCCTGTTGGTCTTTTCCTCGATGCCCTCGTTGGAATTGGCTAGGGAATTTTTGAAAAACTGCTCCCATTCCGCGTTGGAAAACTTAAAGCTGTTCAGCATTTCAAGCTGGAGCCGCAGATTGGCTATAAGGTGGGCCTCATCGTTTATCCGCATGTACTCATAGCCTTGCCCCCGCAGCAGGTTTATGAACTCCCGCTCTAAATCCGCCTCGCTTTGGTACTCCGCCGCCGCCCTGTACTCTGTGGCGTACTCGGCCACCACAGTGGCCTCGTCCGAGCTTAGAAGTATCTTGTAGTCGCCCACTTATGCCCTCTCCTTGAACGTCAGCAGTTTGTTCCTGATGGCCTGGGCCTGCCGACGCGCCGCCAAGCAAAAAGGCAGGGTGAAGGATAGGGCGCGGAATCCCACTAAATTATCTGCTCAGAAGCGGGGATAGCCTTGTTTAGCCTGTCTAGCATCATAAAGGTATAAAACATCTGCCTTGGGCTGGTGTCGCGGTAGCAAAGGCTGTAAACAAAGTCCTCCTCGAAGTCAATGCTAATTCGTGCGGAGAAATTGATGCCCAAAAGCTGCATTGCTAACGTGAAAGCAAAGCTCTCGTTGATAGTGATGTACTTGTCGTGTCTGTGAAAAGGCAGGATGGCTATTGGTTTCAGCTTTGAAATCCAATAGACAAGAAACGCGGCCTGCTTGTGGACTTCGGAATTATCAGACTCATGGAAGCTCTCAAAGCGGCCCAAGTCCCGAACCACGGATTCGCCCACAATATCAACTAGCGGGGGAAGCATCCGCAACCCAGAATTTTTCATCACCGCCCTTAACTTTTCAAACTGAGCGTATATGGATGCTGAAATGTCGGACGCTTTCATCAGTTTCCTGCCGTGGCCGACCTGTTTTCAAAAAGCTCGTTCATTCTTTTTGCCCAGCTGCTCACAAACTCAGGCGACATGTCCAGCGACTCGGGCGTAAGCTCGCGCCCTTTGTTTGGCCTAGTCTGCGCTCCCCAGTCCCCGTAGTCCTTGTCCGCCTTTAAGTCCATAATCTCTTTCAGGCACTCTTCATAGCTTTTGGGCGGCTCGCCGACACTAGGCGCAGCGCTGGTTTCCCCTTGAATACTCATAGCTTGCCTCCTTTAGGCATGATGCGGCCCAGCAGCCGCGTGAATATCATTCTACCCCTTTATTCATTTCCATCCAATTTCATTGCCCTGACCCCTAATCCTTTTCCTTGAACGTCAGCAGCTTGTCCCTGTAGTATTCGTACTGCTTTTTCCGCGCCGCTATCTCGGCGGGCAGGCCGCTGGAGATGTCCGCCGTCAGTGCATCGAAGCGGTCGAGGATGGAGACGATGCGGTCTTGTTCGGAAAGGGGGGGAAGTGGGATACGAATCTTCGACATTGGTTCTTTTGTTATTTGTGGCTGTGCGCCGCCTGAAATAACATGCCTAAAATCAGTGATTTTCAGACAGTAATATACGAACCTCTGCAACAAACTCTCTATGTTTGGATGAAT
>JAITFL010000189.1 GCA_031281385.1 Holophagales bacterium | reverse complement strand
GACATTTTGGGGTTCCCCAAAAAAACAGAATCCGGAAATGCGATGACTGGCCAGCACCTGCCCATTGTGCTTTACGGATCTTCTTTGTCGCCAGAGGCAAAAGCCTGCTGGAATGGGCTGCCGGTGCAATTCAGCGGCACCGTAGCTTCGGCGGGCGGAGCCGCCGACCCCAGCCCTATAGAACCTGGCGGCATGGTTGCGGTCACATTGGTGCAGGGAGACATGATGCTTGCCGCGACAGGAACCATCACCTACGTTTCTGACAAGCGGATCTTGCTTTTTGGACACAACCTAATAAGCCGCGAAGATGGCGTGGGCACCCTTGGAGCCATTGACCTCCCTCTGTGGTCCGCGTCTGTGATCACCCCCCTTGCGAGGTATTCCGACAGCATGAAGCTGTCGCAGCCCGTGGCCCAAATTGGGGCCATTCGGCTCGACCGCCCCACTGGAGTTGCCGGAATCCTTAATGCCGAGCCAAAGATGATTCCATTCAGGATTGGCCTCAACCTAGGCGGGAAAAAAAACCTGAACTTCAGTTTCGACGTGATAGACCACCCAGCCCTTAC
Source organism: Holophagales bacterium (assembly GCA_031281385.1). The sequence goes on along the minus strand of JAITFL010000189.1, from coordinate 6,041 downwards.
GCCATTTTTGGTTTACACTGTGCTGATGCAAACAATAGTAGCGCACGTGCGAGAGGCTGGGATGCAGAGCCTCAGCCTCCAAGGCAACATAAAGATTGCCAATCAGCAACCCCTCATGGTCGAAAATATGTCGGCGGATTTGAGTTCTTCCCGTCTGCCTGAATATTTTGCGAAAATGCTTCAAGACATATACTTTAATCCGTTTGAGCGTCCGGTCATTGAGGGCCTTTCGGTAAACATCAAGGGAGAAGAAAGGTTTGACCGGACCGACATCGTCGGTGTCCGGCCGCTGGTCGCCAGGGCAAAAAGGGGGCAGTCGTTGCCTTTGCTGATTACGCTGCAAAATATCCAAGGCGTAAGGGAGACAGCCACACTCAGCGTCCAAGTCCCCCTTTCCGCCAAGCCCGGTAAGGCTATCCTCAAGGTCGGCGACGGCCTCTCGATGATTAGGGACGATTCAGAGAGGATACGCACGACTTCGCTTTCTGAGATGATCCTGCTAATAAACGGAACGCTAAAGAACAACTACGCTTACGCATTCCTGACGCAAGAAATTGAAGGCACCGGACTGAGGGGCAACCGCATAGAAGGCATACCGCCCTCGATAAGCAGCCTTTTGATGTCGGACGGCGACACTTCCGAAAATAGGCTTCAGCGCCGCGTCATTGGCAGGGCGGTGCTGCCGCTGGAGAGAGAAGTTCGGGGGCTTTTTACGCTGGAACTCGAGATTGAGTAACACATATTTGGCATCTCGCAAAATGCCGCCATTTCCACATGACACTTTTTTGATAGGCTGAAACTTATGAATCTCTACCGATTGATTACCGCCACAATAGTACTATTCTGCGTTGGCTGCATGGCTTCGGCGCAGCAAGCCGTTGAAACTTTCTCATCTTTCAATGACTGGCTGCGGGCGGACGTCAAGGGCGTCAAAATTAGCGCAGACGGCAGCCTGCGCCTAGCCCCCAACGCTAGGAGGGCCGCGCAGATCCCAGAAGGCGTGGTGTGGTCGACAGTCCCAGACGGCCAAGGGGGGGCCTTCCTCTCCGCCGGAACAGAGGGAAAGATATTCCGCTACTCAAATGGCCAGGTTAGACCCTTTATCCAACTAAAGGGAGGAATGATTTTCGCTATGACGCGCCTAGGGAATGACCTGATAGCGGCCACGAGCGCGGACGGCAAGCTGCACCGGATAAACCCCGGCGGCGAATCCAAACCCTTTGGAGAAATTGACGCAAGAGTGATATGGGCTCTGGCCTCAAATGGGACCGACATCTTCATCGCCGGAGGTGGAGATAGGGGTGCGACGTTGTACTTGGCTAGGGAAAATTCCGTCGCCCGAAGGCTGGTCTCCATACCCGAAGAAACCGCCTTCACAACCATTGTTCAAGAAAGCCCGGGTGTTTGGATATTGGGTACGCATGGCAAGGGCCTAGTCACCCGTTTCACCCAAATAGGCGAGCAAATCGAGGTGCTTGCCGCAACAGGCTTTGAGGAAGTCAGGGCGCTGACGCTTCAAGACGGGCAAATATATGTCGGGGCCAATCAGGGGCTGGCAGAAAAAATGAACTCCGGGCAGCTTGAGAACCGCGAAAGCTACCTTGTCACAAACACAGGGACTGTCCGCTCGACAGTATTCAAATTGGACAGGGAGCGCATTCCACAAGTGCTTTGGACCAGCAGCCAGAGCCAAGTATTCTCAATGGCCACATGGAAAGACCAATTGCTGGTTGGTACCGGCAACCGCAGCCGCATTTTTTCTGTCCCTCTTTCCGAAAAAGCCAGAGAGGCCGACCCCTTTGCCGTGCTGCAAGACTTAGGGGCCGCCCAAGTCACTTCGCTCATACCGGTTGGCGCGGACATCATAGCGGTGGCCTCAAACCCCGCAGAGATACACCTGCTTTCAGATACATTGGCCACGGAGGGGACGCTAGAGAGCCAACCCATCAAGGCAAACCCCATAGGGGACTGGGGGCGGATGTACCTCGATTCAGAAACTCCCCAAGGCACCAACGCCGAAATACAGTTCCGAGTAGGTTCGACAGAAACGCCGGACAGCACCTGGGGGCCATGGAGTCCCCCTCTTCGCTCAGGAGAGAGGCCGCAGATGAAGCCTACTCGCTTCGCCCAGTTCCGCATCAAGCTCACTTCGAGCCGCGGGGGCGGGACTCCCATCGTGGAAGGCATAAAGGTTCATTATTCAAACCGGAACCTAGCACCCGTCTGGGAAGGCATAGACGTAATGCCAACAGGCATTGTCATACAGCGCTCCGCGCCCAGGGAGGACTTCGACACCACCGGCTACGACCGGATACCTCTAGAAGCACAAAAAATAATCCCCTCCCTTGGCTGGGGAAGCTCGGAAAAACGAGGATTCAGAAGAGGCTCCCAAGCCTTCGTCTTTAGAGTGAATGACCCAAATGGCGACCAGTTGAGCTTCCGCATCAGGCTGGTGCCGGAGAATGGACCCGCCATCGAATTGGAAAGGGCCTGGCAGGAGCTGTTTTTCACATTCGACACCCTGCCCGTGCCAGACGGCCGCTACCGCCTAGAGGCAACCGCGACCGACGCCCCCTCCCAGCCATTCAACGCGGCCCTGTCCAGCACCTGGCGCACAAACCCATTCATCGTGGACCACACCCCCCCAACGATACCAGAACTGCTGGCGAGCCAGGAGGGCGAAAACATAAGAGTGCGCTTTGTAATTAAAGATGAGGCCTCAACAATCCAAGATGCGGCTATAAGCGCGGATGGCGAAAACTGGCTATTCGTGCTGCCAGAAGACAGCATATTCGACCAAAAGGAAGAATCCTTTAACGTCCTGATACCCAAAGAGCGCGTAAGGGGCAACCGAGTGATGGTCAGAGTGTCCGACGCTTCCGGCAACGAACAGTCAGCCACCGCGCTGATAGGGGAATCAAAGAGGCGGTAAGCCTTTATCAATTAACCCTGTCAAGCTCCAGCAACCCATCAGGTGGGTCAATGCGTATCAGGCGGTTTGCTAGGTCAAGGTTAAACCATGCCTTGATATAGGGGACGTCCCGCAGCCCGCTCCTCCCTGGGCGCATGTCTTTGACTTTGACCATGTCGTATCCGGCGGGGGAAGGTTCAAGCCCGGCGACTTCGCCAATGAATTCCTCCCCTGCAAACACACGACAGCCTATCCAGTCGCGCCTGAATGATTCGCCTTCCGCCAATTCAGCCTGCCAGCGCGAAGCCCACAGGCTCCAGTCCTTGTATGGCTCAGCCGCCGTCCTGTCTTTTATTTGGTTGAACGCCAGGCACGGCCGACCCTTGTGCCATCTATATCCGCGTACGCTGACGGCCATGCTGCCCTGCGAGGAATCATCGCTGCTGGACAGGTCCTCGCTAGGCGGGGCCAAAAACAGCTTTTCGCTGTCAGGTATGAGTTCGGGGGATTCAGTCGCCGGGTCCAGCAAGAACTCTCCCTTCAGTCCTTGCACTTTGGCAAGGCGGCCCAAGAGAAACATCACGCCTCCTGGGCCGTCTGTTCGTCTTCGCCGTCTTCCACAAGCTCCAAATTGACGTTTAGCCCCTGCTTGTCACCCGCCGCACGGCAGAGGGAGCGAAGGGACGAAATCATCTTGCCATTTCTGCCTATTATCCTGCCGCGGTCAGCTTGTGGCGCACGCAGGGACACATCCACTTGGCGTCCGTTTTTTTTGACTTCAACCGCAAGCTCATCAGGAAAATCCAAAACCGGCGCCAACACTTCTTTCAGAAAACCTTCCAAGTCCATCTCTGTCCCCTTGGGCGTCCAAGCAAATGCCAAAAAACCCCCGCAGCCGGAACCTACCGGCGTATTGGAGATGGCCGTCAGTTATAGAATTTTATGCTTTTTGAGCAAATCCCTGACGGTCTTGGACGGCTGGGCGCCTTTGGTTATCCAAGATTTGGTTTTCTCGGCGTCTATTCGGACAGTTTCGCCCGAGGTGGCTATGGGGTTTACAAAACCCAGAATTTCCAAAGCGCGCCCAGTCGGGATCCTGTCGCTTTCCGAAACGACAATGTGGTAAAAAGGGCGCTTTTTCGCGCCGTGGCGTGCAAGACGGATGGTGAGCATGTGACTCCTTTGATTCCTTGGTGTGTCGTTGGCCTACAAAAAAGGGAACTTGTTTTGCCCGGCCAATGACTGGATTTTTTTCATAAAGCCTGGGCTGGAAAATTGAGACATCATTTTTTTCATTTCCAAAAACTGCTTGAGCAATTGATTGACCTCTTGAACCGTGCGGCCGCTGCCCATCGCTATCCGCCGCTTTCTCTTGGCGTCGAGCAAATTGTGGTTCTTCCTTTCTTTGGGCGTCATGGAGTCGAGTATCGCCTCCATGTGCTTCATCCGCTTGTCTGTGGCCGCATTTTCTAGCTGGCCCTTGAACTGGCTGATGCCTGGGATAAGCCCCAGCAGCTTGTTCATCGAACCCAGCTTTTTGATTTGCTGGAACTGCGAGCGCATGTCTTCCAAAGAGAATTGGTTTTTCTCTAATTTTTTGGCGATCTTTTCCGCTTCGCCTTCGCCGATCTTTTCTTTGGCTTGTTCAATGAGCGTAAGCACGTCGCCCATTCCCAAGATTCGCTGCGCCATCCTGTCTGGGTGGAACCTTTCTAAGTCGTCTGTTTTTTCCCCGGTACCCACAAATTTTATTGGCTGCCCGGTCACTTGCTTGACGCTAAAGGCTGCGCCGCCTCGGCTGTCACCGTCCGTCTTGGTCAGAATCACACCGGTGAGGCCAAGTTTATCGTTGAAGGCCCCAGCCGACCGCACTGCGTCCTGGCCAGTCATAGCGTCTGCGACAAATAGTATTTCGTCGGGTTTGCATGCGGCCTTGATGATGGATAGCTCGTCCATCAGGTCTTCGTTGATGTGAAGACGTCCTGCGGTGTCTATTATCAGCACGTCCCAGCCCTTGGCCTTCGCTTCTTCCAGCGCGGCCTTACAAACTGCGACTGGTGTTTTTTCCTCGCTGCGAAACGACTGCGCTCCAGCCTCCTTGGCCACAATGTGCAATTGCTCTATCGCCGCCGGGCGGCTAAGATCCGCAGGGGCGAGAAGTGGGCTGTGCCCATTTTTTTTCAGATACTTGGCAAGCTTTGCACATGTAGATGTCTTGCCGCTGCCCTGCAAGCCGACCATCATCACCACAGTCGGCGGGCCGGATGTCATGTTCATCGGCTTTTCGTCTGCCTTGCCGCCCATCACCTCCGTCAGCTCTTTGTACACAATGTCTATGAACTGCTGTGCTGGATCAAGCCCTCTTAGCACCAAGGAACCCAGAGCCTTTTCCTTCACTCTCTGGAGAAAGGAACGAGCCACCTGGACATGCACGTCTGCCTCCAGAAGCGCCATCCGCACGTCCCGCAGGGCGTCTTCGATGTTTTTTTCAGTGAGGCTGGGCTGCCCCATCAGCGATCTCATCGCCTTTGTGAGCTTGTCAGTCAGTGTCTCGAACATTATTCCTTGATTTTCCTGGTAGCAATGAATTGCCTTGAACGCTCTAGAATGAACTTGGAGCGTCCAAAGCGCCCTTGCGCTTCAGATGTGAACAATGATATTATCATCAAGTATAAACAAAATCAAGGGAAAGCCATAATCATTCCATTTCTAATTAGTCGGCTTGGCTGCAATTCCAAGCAGCCGTGTCAGCGGCGGAGGCTCCTAGGTTTTGCTGGCAATGTCTGTTCGGGGCGGGCAGGCTTTGCGCTGCCTTGCTTTGTCCAGTGTTTGCCTCCGGCTTGTCGCGTGTAGGTTTGGGCGCCTCCGGCTTTGGTACGATTAGCTTCGAACGCGATTTTTAAATCGCCGTCGAAAGAATCGGCGGGAAAGTCAACGTCATAACACTCAAAATCATCGCTCCAGTGGTAAATAATGGTAACGCTGGTAAGATTTGGGCAGTTCGCGAAGGCTCGCTTTCCGATGCCGTAGCCGCCGCCGTCTCGGAGGCCGTTTTCGGGAAGGTTGACGCTGGTAAGATTTGGGCAATTCGCAAAGGCGCGGTCTCCGATATAGTACATGGATTTGGGGA
>JAITFL010000123.1 GCA_031281385.1 Holophagales bacterium | reverse complement strand
CGGTTGCCAAAGAACTGCGGGCGTATGTACGGCTCGAACATTTTGCTTGCCGTGGTCTTGTAGATGCCCACGGGGCTGCCGGTGGCGCGGTCAACGTAGTTTTCGCCAGGGCCGTTGCCGTAGTACTCGATGTTTTCAAACCCGGGTGCCAGCTCCAGCTTCATGCCAACGCGCAGCAGGTAGAACTCTAGGTTGGACGCCAGCTTGTTCTCCACCACCATTTCGCCGTTGCTGTAAATGGTGTAGGTAGTGGTGTTGGTGGGGCCGTTACCCAAGTTGGTGGTTGCGGTTATCGCCACGTATTTTTCTTTGGCGTCGCTTCGCACCTGCACCGAGTATAGTTTTGCATTTTTGCCAGCATCTTTGAACGTGGGGTTATATCTCGCCGCGCCTCTTGGAAGGTCATTGTCGCCTGGGTGTCGCCAGTGGTTGGCAACTGGGCCCCTTGCAATTAACTCCCTGCCATTTTTGGTGATGCTGGTGAACTCGCCCTTTTTCTTGTCGAATGTGTAGGAAAAGCCTTCTCCCTTGATCTCGGCCTTGTCATCAGTGTCCAAGACCGCCGCAAACAGGGGCAGTAGGGCCAAGTTGGGTGCAAGCTGTTTTTCCGCCGCTGCAAAGGATAGCCTGAACTGGGAGAGGGCAATGGAGTGCCCTGCCTTGGCCCAGTTGGTGTCCACCTTTAGGGTGGACTCTATTTCAAGGAAGTACTCGGCGCCTTGCTCCGGCTTGATGGAAGCCGCGGCGGGAATAGAGACTGCCTTGGTTTCGAGCGGGGCTATGTCAAGGTTCAGCGCGCCCCTCAAAATGACCATGCCGTCCTTTTTGATGCGCCAGTTGTGGGTAAAATCTTTTAGGTTCTTGTTAAGGAACTCGTTGGCGACGTTTACTACGCCCTTTGTCAGATCCTCGTCCGTGGCGGTGATCCACACTTCCTGCTGGCAGTGCTTGACTTCCGCCAAGAAGGGCTTGGGGGTGCGGTCGGCGAACAATATGCCGTTAGAGCAAAAGGAGCCGTCATTCTTGGTATCGCCCCAGTCACCGCCGTAGGCGAAGTAGCGGCCGTTGCCTAGGTTCGGCGTGTCTTTGGGTATGGGCATCCAGAGGGATTGGTCAATAAAGTCCCAGATGAAGCCGCCCTGCACTTGCTGAATTTCGCGGAACACTTTCCAGTAACCTGCAAAGCCGCCGCCAGAGTTGCCCATGCTGTGGGCGTATTCGTGCATCAGGAAGGGCAGCATGAGGTCAGATGCCGAAACGTAGCTCCTTTGGAAAGGGGTGGTGGCAAGGGCAATGGCCCTAGCGCCCGCAGAACCCGTGTATCCAGCACTGCGTATGTCAACTATGGCTTCGCGGTTGTCCCTCTCGTACTCGATCATGCGGCTGCTGTCGCGCTTCCTGATGTACTGGCTGCTGGCGTAAAAGGCGTAGTCGGTGAAGGGCGGCTTGGCCGTTCCACGGAAGTTGGCCTCGTTGCCCAGCGACCAGATGATGATGGCGGGGTGGTTTTTGTCCCACTCCACCAAGCTGGTGGTGCGGTCAACAACGGAATTGACCCAAAGTGGGTTGGGAACCTCGGTGCCGGGTATATTGTCCACCGCATTTTCTTGGTTACCGCCATTGTGGGATTCTACGTTGGCCTCATCGCAGATGTAGATGCCCAGCTCGTCTGCCAAGTCGTAGGTGATGACGTTGTTTGGGTAGTGCGAAGTCCTTATGGCGTTGATATTGTTGCGCTTCATGGTCAACAGGTCGAAGATTATTTCGTCCTTGCCGATGGCCCTGCCGCGATCTAAACTGGTTTCGTGGCGGTTGGTGCCCCTAATGAGGATGCGCTTGCCGTTGAAGAGCAGCATCTGGTGGCCGACACCGCCAGGGACGGGTACGCGCTCTATCTTGCGGAAGCCGATCCTAGATACGGCAGTCTCGATGACGTCGCCATTGGGGGCCTTTAGCTGGAGCAGTACCTTGTAAAGCTCCGGGGTCTCGGCGAACCAGAGCCTTGGGGACTGCACGGCCATGCTGCCGTTGGTGGTTACGCTGGTCGGGGCCTTTGGGGCTGCGACAACCTTAATGGGGATGGTCAAGGGAGATGCCCACACGTTTTTGTCGTCCATGTCTTTCAGTGTGGCTTCAAGCGTGTAATTGCCAGAGGCGCGGCCAAAGTTGCGGATAGTGGCCTCAACTTCTAACCGACCATTTTTAAAGTCATCAGAAAGGGTGGGCTTTATGAAGAAGTCGCGCAGCTCCACTTCGGCCTTTGAGTAAAGGAATACATCGCGGAATATGCCTGAAATCCTAATGAAATCTTGGTTTTCTAGGTAGCTGCCTGTTGACCAGCGGTACACCTGCACCGCCATGGTGTTAGTGCCTTTGCGTAGGTATTTGGTGATGTCGAACTCTGACGGGGTGTACGAATCTTCTGCGTAGCCCACCTTTTGGCCGTTGACCCAAAGATAGAACGCCGATTCGACGCCCTGAAAGGAGACGAAAGTCCTGCGCCCATTCCATGTGTCGGGTACAAGGAAATCCCTGCGGTAATGCCCAACGGGGTTGAAGGCAGTCGGGCCCTTGACGGGGTTGACCATGCTCAATGTGCCGCCAAAGTTATCCCAAGGGTACGCTTGATTGGTGTAAATGGGCATGTCGTATTTGGGGAATCCGTCGGCGTTGCGGATCGTCTGCCAGTTGGATGGCACCGGGATGTCGTCCCAGTCCGCCACGTTGAAGTTGGCGTTCCAAAAGCCGTCTATCCTCTCGGCGGGTTTTTTGACCGCCTTGAACTTCCATGTGCCATTGAGCAACCTGTAGCAGGCCGACTTGGAGAAGTCGCGGGTGAAGGCCGACGCTTCGTTTGCCAGAGCCGTCTGCGCGTCCTGGTAGGGCACGAAGAAAGTGCGGGCGTCCTCGCGGTTCACTCGCACGATTTTGATCTGGTCGTACCACTCCTCGCCCTTGAATGGCTCTTGCTGGGCGGGGCCAGAAGAGATGTTGGCAAGCGCAAGGACGGTTGCCACCGCCGCGCCAGTGATCCAATGTTTTGACATGTTGCCTCCAGATGGATGGATAGATTATAGCCCTTCCCGTAGGGAATGGCACGGAGTGCATAGGCTGCGCCGAGAGTGGAACGAGCCGCCGATAGGCGGAGAGTGGAACGGAAAGCGCAGCCGTAATCTATGAGAGTCGGTGCCAATCAATAGGGGAAACGCTATAGATAAGCTGGCCGATGGCTAGGTTTGAGCAAAATCAAAGCAAAGTCCACGCTATTATGTTACATTGTCGGTTAAGGTTCTTGCAAAACCTAGCAAAATCTTTCTTGCCGTTGAATGACAATTCCATCGCGCCTGTCGAACATGCGGCGGGGTCATTCATCCAGCACATAACTTTCGCGCAAATGACTATTGGCCAGACAACTTGGTTCGTTTAGCATCGGATAATGGAGCCCACCCGGATGCTTAACGGGGGAGCTCCCTACCAGCATCGCTCGCAAGCTCGCGCTGCTTTCGGTCGACTTCCCCCGCGCCCCCTGCCGCGCTTCGCACGGCTTCTTCGATGGTCGGGAGGGTGTTTGGGAAATGGCTTCGATGAGTGCTAGGATAATTTTGCAAGAGGTTTAATTTACAACGAAACGGTTTAGGAGACCAAGATGATGATACGCGAAAAAATTAAACAGGCCGTTGGGCTGCTGCATGAATTCAGCATGGACTGCTGGATCACGTTCACGCGGGAGAGCGAGATAAATGGAGACCCAATACTGCCCTACCTTTTGCCAGGGCCAGTGACTTGGCACTCGGCCATAATCATCACCGCAGACGGCAAGGCTAGAGCAATAGTGGGGCGCTATGACCGCACCACGGTTGAGGAAACCGGTGCATACGATGAAGTGTTTGATTTTGTCTCCAGTTTCCGTGAGCCATTTTTGGAGTGCATGCGCAAAATCGCGCCAAAGAGCATTGCCGTAAATTATTCCGAGGGCAGCGAAATTTGCGATGGCATAACGCATGGCATGTTCCTCACCTTGCAGCGGCTATTGGGCGAATTGGGCATGGATGGCCGCATCGTGTCCGCCGAACCAATCATATCGGCACTTAGGGAGCGCAAGTCGGCCAGTGAGCTAAATTCAATGCGCAAGGCCATCCGCCACACGCTAGAGATTTTCAAACTGGTGCAAAATGAGATAAAGCCTGGGCGCACAGAGCGCGACATAGCGGCGTTTATGCAGGCAGAGGTAAAGAAGCGCGGCCTCACGTTTGCATGGAACCAAGCCACTTGCCCATCGGTATTCACTGGGCCAGAAACGGCGGAAGCGCACTATTCGCCCACTGCGCGGGCAGTTGAGCCTGGACACTTGGTGACGATGGATTTTGGCGTCAAGGTAGATGGCTACTGCTCCGACTTGCAGCGCACGTTCTATGTGGCAAGGCCGGGCGAAACAAAATTGCCAGAAGCGGTTGAGCTAGGCTTTAATACGCTAAGGCAATCCATAGAGGCAGCCAAGGCAGTCATCAGACCAGGCGCAAAGGGGCTGGACGTTGACGCGGCTACAAGAAATCTTTTGGTGGCAAAGGGCTATGGGGAGTACCCCTTCGCCCTGGGCCACCAAGTGGGCCGCTTCGCCCACGACGGCACGGCCATCTTGGGGCCAGCTTGGGACAAGTACGCCCAAAAGCCCTTCAGGCCGCTGGAACTAGGCATGGTGTTCACCATCGAGCCAAGGCTGACAGTGCCAGAGCATGGGATAGTCTCATTAGAAGAAATGGTAGTTGTAACAGAAAATGGCGCAGAGTGGCTGAGTGCGCCGCAAATGGAACTGCCGATGCTTGTTTAGACAATGGAGCTTCTTGCAAGCGGCTCAATTGTCAACTTGCTAATCGGAGCCTCGCAATCCGAAATATGATGTTTTGCAAGAACCCATAATAATATGAAATACTATACTGATAACCATGTTTGACACTGCCAAAATCCGCCAAGACTTTCCCCTGCTATTGGAACCCTACCACGGGGTGCGGCTTGCGTACTTGGACAGCGCGGTGAGTTCCCAAATGCCAACTCCAGCCATAGAGCGCATGAGGCGCTACATGGAGATAGAACACACCAACGTGCATCGTGGAGTTTCGCGCCTTAGCCAAGAGGCCACGGATTTGTTTGAAGCGGCGCGAGACAAAGTGAGGGCCTTCATCAACGCGCCCTCTAGCAAGCAGATAGTATGGGTCAGGGGGGTCACGGAAGCCGTCAATCTAGTGGCGCAGTCATGGGGCAGGGCATCGGTGGCCGAGGGCGATGAGTTGCTTCTGTCGGGCATGGAACACCACTCGAACATTGTCCCTTGGCAATTGCTGGCAGAAGAAAAAAGGGGCAAAATCCGCGTGATCCCGATAAACGATGATGGAGAGTTGATACTTGATGAGTTGGACAACCTGATAAATGACCGCACCAAGATAGTATGCGTCACGCATGTTTCAAATGTGTTGGGTACCATTAATCCCATCAAGGAAATCATCGCCACGGCCCACTCAAAGGGCGTGCCTGTCTTGGTTGATGGCGCACAGTCAGTTCCTCATCTAAAAGTTGACGTTCAAGACCTAGACGCAGATTTTTTTGTGTTCAGCGGCCATAAGATGTGCGGACCAACTGGCATAGGCGCACTGTACGCCAAGCAAGGCATCTTGGAAAAAATGCCGCCTTGGCATGGCGGCGGCAGCATGATCCTATCAGTCACTTGGGAAAAGACACTATTCATGCCGCCCCCCGCCAAATTTGAGGCCGGCACACCAAACATAGCTGGCGCAATTGGCTTGGGCGCGTCCATTGACTATTTGAATGGCCTTGGCATGAAAAACATCGCCGCGTGGGAGCATAACCTGCTAAACATCGCTACGGAGAAACTAAAAGCCATTGATGGGCTAAGGATCATCGGCAATGCTAAGCAGAAGGCCAGTGTCATCTCTTTTGTGCTGAACGACATACACCCCCACGACGTGGGCAGCATATTGGACATGGAAGGCGTCGTTGTTAGGGCTGGCCACCACTGCGCCCAGCCAGTGATGCAGCGGTTTTCTGTGCCTGCCACCACTAGGGCCAGCTTTGCCTTTTACAACAACGAGGAAGACATAGACGCGCTTGTCTCTGGCATCATTAAAGCCAAGGAGATTTTTTCGTGAGCGATGCCAAAAGTGATCCTAGAGACCTTTACCAGCAGGTCATCTTA
>JAITFL010000108.1 GCA_031281385.1 Holophagales bacterium | reverse complement strand
CAAAGCTGCCGAGCAGGGCCACGCTTCGGCGCAGCGCTATTTTGGAATGATGTGCGCCAACGGCTTCGGCGTCAAGCAAGATTTTCAAGAAGCAGCCAAGTGGTTCCGCCTAGCTGCGGAACAAAACGACTCAGTGGCACAGACCAAGCTGGGGGCCATGTATAATTACGGCATGGGCGTAGAGCAAAGTTATCAAGAGGCACAAAAATGGTTACAGTTGGCGGCTGACCAAGGCAACGATGATGCGATGAACCTGCTGGGATTGGCGTATCATACCGGTATGGGCGTAGAGAAAGATAATGATAAGGCGCTGATGTTTTTCCACGAGGCCGCCGAAGAGGGCAACGCGAGTGCCCAAAACAATCTGGGGTTCATGTATCGAGATGGAATAGGCGTCGCTAAGAATATTGACGAGGCCACGGCGTGGTTCCGCAAGGCATCGGAACAGGGCAACGCTGACGCAAAGACCAATCTGGGGAAATTGCTTAGGGACAGAGCAAGCGCATCAGAATGGTATAATACGTATGAGGTCATTCAGAAGCTCCTCTTCTCACTGGACAATGAAAAAGAACTGGGCAACGACGCCACAGAACACAGCTGGAGTATCTTAGATAACATCAGAGGCTCCTGCTGATATGCTGTATGTTCTTTACAAGGGCGGTTCATCTAAGACTGAGTATTATGACGGACAAGAGCCAATTGTGCATTTGGTGGCAAGTCTGGAAAAGGCGGTTGAGTGGGCCGACAGGAACAATCTGAGATGGGCCTTTACTGATTCGAATGCGGGTTCTCATGGTTTTCGGGATGCGGACGCAAGCGCATTTTTGAAACACAGGCCAGATACAAAGCGCCGCATTGACCGCGTGGCCGAGCTTGTTGCCGGATTCGAGCCGCAGCATGGGCTGGAACTTCTGGCCACCGTACACTGGGTGGCCAAAAATGAAGCGTCCGCCCTGCCGGACATCATTGACCGCACCTATGCGAGGGGAACACAAAAAAGAAAATTCAGCCAAAGGCAAATAGAAACTGCATTTGACCATCTATGCAGCAAAAAATGGCTGCGTCCGAACCTGCCCACATAACGATTCCCAAATAATCAGGTTTTTCGCAAGGCCGCCTCGCCCTACACATCATCGGATCATCACAAACCGTTTCGGCGCGGTGCCGCGTTCCCATACACAGGGCTTGCCCTGCCGCCTTTTTCCGCTTTCCTGATGTGGCTTGGTATAATTGTTTGGGTGGTTCTGCTGGATGTCTAAATGGTAAATCGTCGTGTTCAGAAAAAAATCATCGTTGGCGCTTTTTGCGTGGAGGCCGCGTAATGTTGAACCTTGCGCTCAGGCAGGAATTTGCCAGCGACATTTTTAAGGGCTCTGCCGTTGACCTCTCGACGGACAGCGACGCAAGCGCCATAAAGCGCGGCGCCGGGGCTTTTCTAAAGATAACCTACCCAACGCTGGACATCCTCAAGGCCCTTCAGGCCGCTGGCAATGGCGAGGGCAGGCCGATAATGGTCATCGGCGAGCGCGGCTTTGGCAAGTCGCACCTGATGGCCGCCCTATACTTCGCCTTTGAGAATCCCGATGAAACAAAGGACTGGCTGGACATGTGGGCAAAAGACCATGGCTTGAGCGACTGCGCCAGAATAAGCCTTCCCCCCAAGATGCAGGTCATCTGCGAGGTCATGCACACGCACAAGTACAAGACGCTTTGGGAGCTTATCTTTAAGCGCTGCGAAAAAGGCCCTATCTACAACGACCGTTGGGAGCAGATGGGCGCAGGCAAAACCGCCGTCCCGCCCAAAGCCATTATCCAAGAGCTCTTTGACAAAGAGCCAACCGCCTTGATTCTGGACGAAATGCAGACATGGTACGAGACGCTGGACGAGGGCAAAGAAAACGAAAAAGGAAAGGCCTTCAATTTTTTGCAGATATTGTCTGAAATAGCCACCGAGCGCCCAAACAGCCTTAGGCTGGCCGTTTCGGTTCGCAATGGCAACAACGAGGTTTATAAACAGATTCAAAGAAATTCGCCCATCATGGTTGATTTCAAAGCGGGCGGCAAGCTAGAGGCCATCACGACAGACCGCCGCCGCATGCTGCTGCACAGGCTATTTGAAAACAGAAATACCATAGGCGAGTCCGAAATCCATTCCGCTATCCGCGTACACCTAAGCGAATTGTTCAGGCTGCAGGGCACGCCGGCCGCCAATCAAGAGGCCCTCAAAAATGATTACATCGTATCTTGGCCCTTTTCGTCCAAGCTATTGGGCATCTTGGAAGAAGAAGTGCTGGTCAGGGCCACGGGGCAGGGCACCAGAGACCTCATAAAGATACTCTCCAGCCTGTATCGCAGCTGCCCAAACGCCTGCATCATAACGGCGGCCGACATGATGCTTGACCAAGACATAGGCACCGTAGCGTCCATGCTGGACGCCGTTGACTACATGCCATCTAGGAACCTGCGCGAAAAAGCCAAACAAAACATTGTTTCCGTCAAACAGGTGTTTAGCGGCGGGCTTGGGAAAGTGCCCCACTTGGTCGAAATAGTCAGCGCCCTTTGGCTGCGCTCGCTGTCCAGCGGAAACCAGCGCGGAGCCACGCCAAAAGAGCTTCAGGCCGACATAACCAAAGAAGCGCCGATAGACGACAACGCATTTTTTGAAGAGATAGGCGCCATAAAGGATAACAGCTACAACATTCACGAAGATGGCAACAAACTGCTGTTTAGGGAAGACGAAAACCCCAAGGCCAGGCTGCTGGCCACGGCCAGAAACGACAGGATGTTTGAGGATGGCAGCGACAAAGCGTACCTGGCCAAGGAGATCAAGCACGTCCTGTTTGGCCCCGGCGCATTGGGGCTGGGCTATGACATCAACGTGCTGCCCCCAAATTGGGTCGCCGCGCCGCTTGCCCAAATGGAAGATGGCCAAGCCTGGCCGGGCAGGGATGACAGGCTACTGCCACTAGCCGTGCTGCCGGAAACGCCCGAAAACATAGGCAGTTCGCTGGGCAACTGGCTTAAAAACAACGTGGCGCAGCGCCGCAACACAGTGCGCTTTCTGCTGCCAAAGGCCGGCATCGCCAGCCTTTACGAAGACCCCAAAATAAAAGAGTTGGCAAGGGCGGCCATGCTTGGCGAAGCCTGGTCAACAAATGGCAAAAAGGGCGAATATTACACCCTATCCGAGTACTTTCAAAAAGCGCTGCGGGAAGAAATCAAAAGGGCTTATGGCCGCGTGGCGCTGCTAGAAAAATGGAGCTTTGAAAACCCCGCAAGCTGCGAGTTCAACATAGTGTCCATGGACGTCCAGGCCGACAAAATACTGGCGGCGCTAGAGGCAAAGATCAAAGGGAATTACTTTGAGCCCGAGGACTTTGAGGCCCTGGCCCAGCAAGTCGCCGATGACAGCGGCACCCTTGCAAGGCTGGTGAACGACCTGCAAAACCCAAGGCCCAACGGCCAGCGCTGCATACCCTGGCTTGGCATCAACGAAGTGCGCGAACACCTTGCCATGCTGTGCTCCAAGGGCAAAATCGCCATCCAGCCAAAGGGCGGAGGCGTGCTGCAAAGGGCGCCAGGCGAGGACGAAAAGGACGCCCTGAAAAGGATAAAGCCAAAACTGTTTGACCCCAGCCCCTTGGAAGAAACCTACTTAATGAAGCCCATTTCCACCCCGGCGACGGGAGGGGCGCCAAATCAGGCGGGGCAAAGCGGTGGCGAAGATTCTCCGCTGTTTTTGCCGCCCGCCCCAAATGTCATCGGAGGGACGGCATCAGCCACAGTCACTACCACCGGCCCCGCCACACCTACAGTCACCCGTGCGCCCGTGCATAAAGAGTGTCCAGCCACGTCGCCCCTGAACCTGCTTGGCAACATGGAAACTTGGGGGGTGATGCCCAATTCCATCACAGAAAAAATTACCCTTAGCATCTCATGCGCCACTGGCGCACAGCTTAAAGAAATAATCAAAAAATTGCCCGAAGACTCGTCTTGCGAACTGAAGCTATACATCAGGGCAAAGGATTAAGGGATTAAGGAATAAGTCAGCGAACCAGCCAACCAGTGAACCACCAAGGGGCAAACGATGGCAATACCCATTGAAGACTTGAAAGCGCTAGCCGGACTGCCAGAAAAAGATGCCTGGCGGCACATAGTCGAAAAGACGGTGGACATTGCTTCCAAAGAACTGCCGCAGGATGGCATATTTTCACAAGTGTGCCAGCGGGAAAATGAAATTAGCGACTACGACCTGTTTTTGTCCTCTTGCGGCTGGGAGATGTGGCACTCTTTCGGCGACTGCGTGCCCAAAACGTCCGACCGCCTTGCCGAGTTTTGGGCGGGGCCATGCGACGGCAAAGCCATACTCATACTGGACGCCCTTTCGCTGCGCGAACTGCCCATGCTGGTGCAGGGGGCCAAGGCGCACGGCTTCGCGCTGCATAGCATGGGCGCTGCGGGCGCAGAGATGCCTTGCGATACAGACCCCTTTGCCTCTGCGCTTGGGTTCCGCTCCAGAAGCCAGTTGCAGAACAACCAAGGCAAAAGCGACCGCTTCCCCGGCGCGTGCACAATCGAGAACGACCTCAACTTTGCCGACGCCAAAGACCAAGTGGGCCAAGCCTTGGGCGTAATCTTTTGGCACCAGTGGCCCGATTGCGTAATACACAAAAACTACTC
>JAITFL010000082.1 GCA_031281385.1 Holophagales bacterium | reverse complement strand
TCAGCGACGGTGCTGGCGGTAGGCGACCGGGAGCAGCTCGTGGCGACAATTAAGCCAAAGGACGCCTCAAACAAGGCCGTAACATGGACCAGCAGCGACAACACCATAGCGATGGTGTCTGACAGCGGTTTGGTGACGGCCCTAAAACCAGGCACGGCGGAAATAACAGTGACGACGCAGAACGCCAATAAAAAGGCTAAATGCACGGTGACAGTGATGCCACTGGTGGCGGGCGTGAGCCTGAAGCCAGCAACGTCAATGTGCGTCGGCGGCCAGCAACAGCTATACGCGACGATTCAGCCAAGCGACGCGGGAAACAAGAACGTCACGTGGGCCAGCAGCGACAGCGCCGTAGCGGCGGTGTCCGACAGCGGCCTTGTCACAGGCGTAAGCCTTGGCAGCGCTGACATAACAGTGACAACGCAGGACGGCAACTGGACGGCAAAATGCGCGGTCACGGTGGCGCCGATGACTTTCGCATCAGTTGTCGCGGGGAACTTGTATTCGCTTGCAATTGATGCCTATGGCAGTCTCTGGGCATGGGGGCTTAATGGTTCCGGCCAGCTCGGCCTTGGCGACTATTGGGACAGAAACGCCCCCGTACAAGTGGGCACAGCGAATGACTGGGTGGCCGTGTCGGCCAATACCTCTTGGATTCCCTCTCCTAATGGTGAACGTCGTTATCCTCCTTTGCATACAGCGGCCATCAAGTCTGACGGCAGCCTCTGGACTTGGGGGTCGACTTATAACACCCAGCTCGGCTACGAGGTTTATATAGGAGGGGGTATGTATGCATCGGCAATAACCACCCCCCGTCAAATGGACACAGCGAATGACTGGAAAGCTGTGTCGGTAGGCTACGGATGCACCCTTGCCATCAAGAACGATGGCAGTCTGTGGGGTTGGGGAGAGCTCGGACTCGGGCAAAACTACGACGGGATCATAAAAGTCCCCACCCGCGTGGGCGCGGATAATGACTGGGTGGCCGTGTGCCGACGGACTGCCATCAAAGCTGATGGCAGCCTGTGGGCCTTGGGGGGAAATGGCCCCACCCGCGTGGGCGCGGATAACGACTGGGTATACGTATCGCAATCTTCCTATAATAGTCCTAATATTCACCAAATGGCCCTCAAGACAGACGGCAGCCTATGGGCCTGGGGACGTAATAGTGGGGGCCAGCTCGGCGACGGTACCGGTGACTTTCTCGGGGATAATCCCTCGGCACACAAGGACTTTCCCGTACGTGTGGGTACAGCGAATAACTGGAAAGCCGTGTCGGCAGGTAGCGGATACACCCTTGCCATCGAGACAGACGGCAGCCTTTGGGCTTGGGGGACTGGCTATTTCGACCTCATTACATATGGCAACGGTACCCGGAACTACTGGTACGTCCCCATCTGTGTGAGTACGGCGGATGACTGGGTGGCAGTGGAGGCAAGTGGTACCCACGCGCTTGCCATCAAGGCCGATGGCAGCCTCTGGGCCTGGGGAGATAATGACTTTGGTCAGCTCGGCCTTGGCGACACTACAGACAGGAAGGCTCCGACCCGTGTGGCTGGGCCGAAATAACCAGCGGCAGGGCAGACAAGGGCTTCGCTATGACATCGTTCAAATTCTAAATAGAATCAGCCATGATTCTATTTAGAATTGGGATCAGATACTTGGGAAGCCGCCTTCCACGGCAGCTTAAAGTAAAAAGTAGTCTCTTTTTCTGGCTCGCTGTCGAAGCTCACCTCGCCCCCCATGGTGCGCGCAAGGTGCTTGACAATGGCTAGTCCAAGGCCGGTGCCCGGCACTCCCCGCGCCGCCTGCGTCCTATAGAACCTTTCAAATATCCTCGGTGCGTCCTTTAGGGAGATGCCTGGGCCATTGTCTCTTACTGAAAAGACTATCCAAGGGCCATCGAGGTGCGCCGACAAAACGACAGGGGACTTTGCGGGGCTGAATTTAATCGCGTTGGACAGCAGGTTCTCCAGCAGTTGGTTCAGGCGCAGCGGGTCGCAGATGAATTTCCTTTGGTCTAGGCCCGGCTCTATCTCTAATCCAATCGCAATGTTTTTGTAGTTTGCAAGCGGGTGGGCGTTTTCGATGATGTCGGCCAAAAAGGGCCCGACTTCGATTGGCACTGGCTCCAAGGACAGCGCGCCCGTCTCGATGCGGCTTAGTTCCGCAATGTCGTTGAGCAATAGGACCATCCTGTCCACATTTCTCAAGATTATTTTTATGTAGCTTTCACCTTCGGGGTGAACCCAGCCATCCTCCGCCAAGTTTTCTGCCGCAACGCGGATGCTTGTCACAGGCGTCTTTAGCTCGTGGCCGGCGTTTGAAATGAATTTCTGTCTAGTCTGCTCCAGCGCCTCCTGCTGGGTTATGTCCTGAATGACGAGAAGGGTGCCTAGTTGGCCCTCCAGCGTTCTAGCGGATGAATCACCCACCCTTTGCGAAATGGCTAGGGGCGCGGCGTGAAAGGAAAGAATGCGCCCAGAGCGTTCTCGGTTCCAAGAGCAGGCTTCGCCGCCATATGCTTTGTCAATCATTCTAAGGCTCTCCGGGTCATTCAGGATGCCAGACGCAGTGCCTTTGAGAAGCACTTGGGAGCTGCTGCCCAGTAGGTTTTGCGCGGCAATGTTGAATGTGAGTATCTGCTTGTATGAACCCAGCACCACCACGCCAACGTTCAGGCTCTCCAAGATGCTGCGGAGCAGGTGGGCCTCTTTTTGCGCCTTGTCCTTGAGCGTTTGGTTTTCGCGCTCCATGTTGGACCAGATGCGCGGCAAGTCGTCCCAGCTTTCGTATGCCTTGATAGTGCTAAGGGCGCTTAGGGCCGAGCGCATCTTTTGTTGCCACAGCCACAAAAATAGAATCCCCAGCAACAACAATAGCCAGCCTAATGGCGGCGCGAGGGAATCTGGCATCGCTGCAACCAGTATCGCGCCGATGGCTGTAGAAGCGGCTGCGGCGAAGGGCAGCCATGACAGCCGTGATATTTTTTTGGCAGGCATGCAACTATTGTGGCAAAGACCGCGCCCTAGGCGGCAAATTCGGCGGAAAGAAAATGTAAATTCTACGTGGCGCTTTTTTTTCGGCTCTGATGGGATTCCAGTTTAGGTGAGATGCCTTCGAAGTAGTGCAGATGCTGGGTAGTTGACTTCGAAAAAGCATATTCATGCAGATGATTCGCATATTTTATATAAATATTTCGCTTTTCTTTTGTGTTGCAACGAAAAAATATTTTGAAAAAATAAAATTTGTGGAATGAAATGGAACTTATTGGGTTAAAGTGGTAAAAAGTGGTTGATTGGA
>JAITFL010000020.1 GCA_031281385.1 Holophagales bacterium | reverse complement strand
CGGCGCTTCTTCGCCGCCACTATCAGCCACCGCTTCTCCACCGAAATCGACATCGTGCCGTTCCCTTCGCTACAATAACATTAGACACTGGAATAACGCTATTGTTTAAGGGAATTGCTATAATTCCCCAAAACCCGCAAAGCCGCATGGACACTAGCAAACCTATGTTTCTCTAATTGTTGTCCATTTATAGCGCACGGCTGCATTGCTCTTGGCTGAAATAGGGGTTTGGCTGTCAAGGATTGACTGGTCATTTTGGAAATGCGGTTCTCCGCACGCCTAAGAACGACGACTCATTCCCAAGGAGGGGCGTTATGTGATGAGCGGTTGTTACCTTGGGGAATTAAATCAGTAGTTCCCTTTGCTAGAGGTTCGTTTGACTGCAAATCGGTATTAAACTATTGATTTGATGCGAAAAGAACTGGGAAGACATACTTGGCGCTTTGTCGTCGAATCTGGCGAAGCAGGCCAGCGCTTGGACACGATAGTTTCCAGCAGGACCGGCCTGAGCCGCCGAAAGGCTAGGGATGTACTGAAACTTGGCGGCGTGCAGGTCAATGGCAGGCGCGTGCGCGTCGCTGGGCGCGTCCAGCAGCCAGGGGCTGATATCAGGGTGACTGTTGACAATTCACTTGGAGAAGAGCCGAATTTTGTCCCAACGGCTCTATTTGAAGACGAGTGGCTATTGGCATTAAATAAGCCCCCCGGCATCCCAGCCCAAGGGACGCTGGCCTCCGACAAGCACGATTTTCTTGCTTTAGCCAAGAAGCATTATCCAAACAGCGAACTGTTTTTGACCCAAAGGCTGGACACAGGCACATCCGGCGTGATGCTACTGGCCAAGGGTTCAAAGCTGGCCGGGGAAGTTGGCAAGCTGTTCGCAAACCACGAAGTAAAAAAAACATATTTGGCTGCCGTGCTGGGCCACTTGGAGCCATGCAGGCTAGACTTGCCAATTGGCCGGATTCCAGGCTCTAGCCCTGCGCGATATGGATGCACGGGCAGCTTGGTTGGGCCCAAAGATGCCATCACTGTTTTTTCAAATGCCGGGCCGGAAGCAATTGCAATTGGACTCGGCCTTGGCTTTGAGTTTGGCCTCGGCCCCGCGCCGCAGGACGCCAATTGGGTTCTAGCGGAGCCAATTACTGGGCGCACGCACCAGATACGCGCACACTTGGCCCACCTTGGCTGCCCCGTCATTGGAGACGTGCTTTATGGGGGGGTGCCGTCCAACCGACTCTGGCTGCACGCTTGGAAGCTGGACTTGCTGCACCCAATCACCAAAGAAATTATCCCGATTCAGGCTAACATTAATACTGGAAACGAGGCCAAGGCGATTGGCACAGGAGAGGAGCCAATCTGAAATTCAAGGCACTGGCCATTGCGCTGTTGATGGTTTCGGCGGTGCTGGGCGTTTCAGGCAAGAAACAGCGCAACCTGTGGTGGCAAAGGGATATCAGCCTGTTTCCTGAAAAACACAAAGTCCGCATCGCCCTGCATGGGGTCATTACTTAATGTAATTTAGGCGAGGGGCCGCTTGGCGAGCATTTCACAACCAAAAATTCCACTGGTCTATAACGCGAAATCGGGGCCTTACTGGAAAGACCCCGATGCCATATTGGCCAGTATGGACGCTGGGCTGAGAGCGCGGGTGGAACCCATTGAAATGTCTTTCCCCTTTGATTATTCAGAGTCCATCGAAAAGGCCCAGCACGCGGGCGGGCCGCTAGTGGTCTGGGGAGGCGATGGCACCATCCACTATGCGGCAAAAGCGCTTTTGGAAAAGGGCTGTCCGGCTCCATTGGCTGCGCTGCCCGGCGGCAGCGGAAATGGGCTGGCGGGAGGCCTTAGAACTCCCGAAAACCCGATAGGCGCATTGGAAAACCTTTTGAGCGGCAGAGAGATGATGATGGACGTCGGGCGCCTTGACGGCGAGCCATTCTTCAATGTGGCGGGCTGCGGCTTTGAAGGGGATTTGGCCCACGAATTTGATGAATCCGGCGGAATGAGGGGTTTTTTCAACTACGCGAAGATCGCCCTAAAACTTTGGCGCAGCTCCGAGCCGCTGAACGCTCAGTGGGAAGCCGTTGGCTTGGCACCAAACGAGCCGAGGACTGGGCTAGAAAAACTAAAAGCGGCTTGGTACGGGCCAGGCCCAGATTTTCCGGGCATCGCATGGAGCCTATGTTTTGCAAACCTGCCTCAGTACGGAAACGGGCTATGGATAGCGCCAGGGGCGGACCCCACCGATGGGGCCATCCAATGGGTGACGCTCGCCAAGCCTAGCATATTTGATTTTGTCGCAGAGCTGCCCCAATTATTTAAGGAAAATGGGAGGACGAAGCTGAGAAGAGAGGGGCAAATAAAAAGTGCCGCCGTGCATTTTGATTTTTCCGTGAACTGGCAAATAGACGGGGAGCCTGCCCAACCAAGGGACAGGGCGGAGATCACTATCGAACCAAGAGTGTTCAGAATGATGGTGATAAGGGGCTGCCCTTGGTCATGATTTGGTGCCTAATTAGAGTCTGTTCCAGTTGCGAATAGTCCTACGAAATTGACCCATCCTGTTATTCTTTCATTGTCCGCACTTTCCCCTGCTTGCTTGGAGGACATAGATGTTCAAATTCAGACACTTGATCTCAATAGGGTTGGTTTTTGCGCTGCCAGCAATAGCCGTAGCGCAAGAGGAGCCAAATATCGCCCGGATCATAGATGTTGGCACCAAAGATCCACAAGTGATGGTTTGGAACGACTATTTGTCCAACCGCTTCGGCGGAAGGTACACAGGCTCGGACGCTTACATCAATGCGTCGGACTGGGCTGTCTATCAGTTCAAGCAGTGGGGCCTCAAAGCATGGAAGGAAGAAGTGGGGACTATGCCAGTTGGCTTCAACCGCGGGCCTTGGTTTGGAAAGATGACCAAGCCCATCGAAAAAGACCTATATTTTGGAACGCCCTCGATGACAGCCGGAACCAAGGGTATCCAAAGGGGCCACGTAGTCATCGCACCCGAAAGGGTGGAGGAAGTCGCGGGGATGAAGGACAAGATAAAGGGAGCCTGGCTTTTGTGGCCCGGCAGGAGCGAAGGCTTTGCTAGGGATGGCAGACGGGATACAAAGATGGGTCCGCTGGTCTTGGCGCTGGTAGAGGCCGGTGCACTTGGGACTATCCAGTCCTCCCCGGCGGAGCCTTTCAGAATCATGGACGGCGGCGTGGCTTTTTGGGACGGCCTGCCGGTGCTGCCCGACATCAAGCTGCTGGACAAGCAGTATGACGAAATAAAGGCGTTGGTCGAAAAGGGTAAAAACGTTGAATTGCAGTTTGAAATCCGCAATTGGTTCAAGATGGGCCCCGTGCCGTACCACAATGTCATAGCCGTTTTAGAAGGGCGCGAAAAGCCAGATGAATACGTAGTGATCGGAGGCCACCTGGACAGTTTTGACGGAGGCACTGGTGCCGTTGACGACGGCAATGGGGCGTCCTCTGCCATAGAGGCGGTTCGGCTATTGGTCAAGGCTGGGGTCAAGCCAAGGCGCTCCGTGATGATAGTTCTGTTCGCCGCAGAAGAAATGGGGCTCTGGGGTTCGCAGCATGTTGTCAAAAACCATCCAGAGTGGAACGAAAAAATGAGC
>JAITFL010000003.1 GCA_031281385.1 Holophagales bacterium | reverse complement strand
GGCGAGGGATCGCGACAAGGTACGCCAAGAACACGGCTTCATACTTGGCGGCCGTGCACATCCGTTGCATCATGATGTGGGCCAAAATCTATTGACGACACTATCTAGGTTGAACTGCTGTATTCAAGCAATATTCTTGATTCTCCCCCTTGTTCTTGTTATTTTATAAAGGGGGACTTTGGAATGGGCAAATTGCTTGAAACCTGTATGCTCGCATGCTTTGGTGCTTCGTGGCCGGTATCAATCTACAAGTCATACACGTCGCGCACGGCCAAAGGGAAAAGTTTTTTGTTCGTATTCTTGTTGCTTATTGGTTACATATTTGGCACAGTACATAAAATTTTTTACGAGCGGGATTTCGTCATTGTGCTGTATGTTTTGAACCTTATTTTCATTGCTGTAGATATGTACCTTTATTTCAGAAATCATAAACTGGACGAAGAACGCGACAGGAAACAGCGAATGAGAGAAGAATGGAACGCTAATGAAGGCTGCGACTGATTTAAGCATCGCCAACCCCTGAACTCTGGCCTCTGCAACCTGTCTTTATATGGTGCTATCATAGTGGCAGGAGGCTAACATGGCATACGATGCAAAGGATTATGGACACTTGAAAGGCAAGGTCAAGGGCCTTTCGGACAGCCAGCTAGAGCAGCATTTCACGCTGTACAAGGGATACATAGCGAAGCTCAACGAGATAGAGGCAAAACTGGCTGGGGCCGACAACACGAAGCCCAACTACAGCTTCAACGATTACAGCGAACTGAAGCGACGCGAGGCAGTGGCCTTCAATGGCTCATTCTTGCACGAGCTGTACTTTGAGTGCTTTGGCGCCGATGCTTCCATTGCTCCGGAACTGCAGGCCGCGCTGGACGCTTGCGGCGGCAAAGAAAAAATGCTTGCCGACCTCAAGGCCGCCGCGCTATGCGGCCCAGGCTGGGCGTTGCTTACCCGCAACAGGCGCGACGGCAAGCTGCACACGTATTTTATAGCCGAACACCACTTGGGCCTGCCCATCGAACAGGACATACTGATTGCCCTTGACAGCTGGGAGCACGCCTTCATGGTTGACTACGGAATCAAGCGCCCGGACTACATAGACGCGTTCATGCAAAACATCCAGTGGGGTGAAGTCTCCAAGCGATTTGCAAGTGCAATAGCCATCTCGCTCAAATGAGCGGAGCTGCCGAATCAAGGGGCAGCGCGTAGGGGGTTAGGGCCTGGTGTGGGCTGACATCGGCGTCCGCGCCGCTCTGGCTCATTCTTGGCCCTCATTCCCCGAACCCGCATTTCCGTGGTCTGCAGGGGCTTCAGCGCCGTCTTGCTGGTAAGGGGCATCTGGACGATCCGTGGCAAAGTGGAGGCCGACGTGGGCGTCAGACGCGGGAGCATCGTGCGCCCGCCCGCCCGTTGCAAATTTATCCCATACATCAATCACTGTGAGGCCGCAAGTGATTCCAAATGCGACCCCCACAACCGCCGTTAGTGCCATTAGCAGCATCCAAGCCTCAATCCAGCGCGAATGCGCCGTTTTTGCGATTCCAAGTCAACGCGATGGTTCCCGTTGCCTTGGCAATTTTTGGCCCACCGTTTTGCAGGCCATAAGCAAATCTTTGCATGGCAGTTCAATCTACAATGGGTTGAACTGCTATAGTTCAAATTCTTTGACAGCCGCTTTGAACACGCCGATTTCATTTATCGCTGGTGGGGCATTTGAGTCTAATATTGTCACGCGCACTTTGGACGCGCTGACGGCCTTGCCCCGCACGAGGGCCTTGTAGCCTATGGTTTGTTGCAGATCGTGCTGGCCGAATGGCTGCCATGTGCCTTTTGAGAATACTTCCACGCTGAACTTTGACACCCTTTGGCCCAAGGGGATGTATTCTTGCACCGACACTATATCAAAGTAAAGCTCGCCGCCGAGGTCTATCGTTATGAACCCTGTGTTTTTACCATTCTTGGCCATCCAGTATGTGTCATAGTCGGTGTCCAAAACATTCTCTGGCGCGTATTTTTTGCCGCCGCTGCGTTGGGAGGAACTCTTCGCCTTGGAGCCGACGGCCATGTTGGTGGCGAATGTGGCGCGAACCGCGTCGCCGAACTCTTTGGCGCGGCCCGCTTGATAGTCGGACAATTCACCATTTACGTTTGGCGCAAAGTTAAGCAAAAGCACACCGCCGCGCCCCACGGAATCGAAGTAGATGTCGCCAAGCTGCTTCAATGTTTTGACGGGCTTGTTCTTTGCTTTGTCCTTGCTGTTGTTCTCGAACCAGCCGGAGGCCAGTATGGATGTGTCCGCTTCGGCGATGCTCCAGGAAGGGCCTTCTGGGTCGCCGTGCGCTAGATACTTTTCTGCGTTGCCGGATTCGGACTCGCCATTGGTGATGTAGAGGGCCCTCTGCCTCTTTGGGTCCATCTTTGACCAGACGGGGATGGAGAGGCGGCCCGATTCGGTCGCGGGCCAGCGCAGCTCGGTGCCAACTGGGGAAAACACCACCATGTCGGGGTTGAACTTCTTTATCGTGCCCAGCCAGGTGTCCTCAGGCTTTAGGCTCAGCGACGCGAAAGAGTCGGGATAGTTGAGGTTTTTGCCTTCGGCCTTTGGGTCGGTCTTCCTCTGGTTGTAAGCTTCCTTCAAAAAATCGGCGTCAAAGAAATAGGGCTGGTAGTACCCCTTGCCCCTTGCGCCATCCATCCAGACCTCTACAAACTTGCCGCCGTTGCCATATTTCGCAACGCTGGGATCCAATATCTCCCTGAGCTGGCCGATGTAATAGTTGTTGTAGCGCCAAGGGTCTATCTCGGTGGTGGCTGGGTCGTTCAGCCCATAGTGCGGCGAATTGACGTCCCAGGGCGAGAGGTACACACCCATGTTAAGGTTGGCCGCCGTGCATGACTTGGATAGGCGCTCCAGCACATCCACTTGGTTGTCGGGGGCGGCGTTCTGGACGCTGTGCTTGGTGAGGGCGGTGAACCAGTTGCAGAAGCCATCGTGGTGCTTTGCGACGAAAATGACGCGCCCGAAGCCGGCGCCCTTTATCACTCTCACCCATTGGTCTGTGTCTAGGCTGGCTGGGTCTAGCTTGAAGTCAGACGGGGATTCTTTGCCGCTGCCCCACTCTTTGTTTGTAAATGTGTTCATGCCGAAGTGGATAAACGCGCTCATCTCTTCTTTGTGGTAGGCGAGCTGGGCCTGCGACGGCACTGCCCCCCATGGGCTGGGCGGGTCAGCCGCGCGCGACGTGTACGCTTTGGATAAGGCAAGCACGAACAACAGCGCGATGGCCGCAGGCAGGGCGGTGCTTATGCGGTATTGCTTCTTTTGGGATTGTATAGATGCCATTTCGTCTCCTGGTGGATTTTTTGCTATCGAGGAACTTGCATAACCCTGAGCCATTGCCCAAAACCGCATATTTCGATTCATGAAAGCCGTCCAAAAAATGCGGCACCCAATCGAAAAAACGGCGCGGGCGCAGCCCGCATCCACCATTGTCAATTGTCAATTGTCAATTGTCAATTCGTTTGTAACTGCTTCCCGCTCCCTTGTATAATTACAGAATTGTGAAGCACAAACTTACCCTAACGCTTGCCACGCTCGCCGCCTTCTTCGGTTGGCAGTGGTGGGAGGGCCAGAAGCGCGGCCAGCCCGCCATTGCGGTTGACCAAACGGCCATCCAAGCCTACTTTTCCCCAAGAGGCGGCGCTTCAAGGGCCATAGTGGACGCGCTGGACGGCGCAGAGGAATCGGTATTCGTCCAAGCGTACAGCTTCACCAGCGAACCCATTGCCGCAGCGCTTGTCCGCGCCAAACGCAGGGGA
The DNA here is from genome assembly GCA_031281385.1 of Holophagales bacterium. Next base: position 13,367 of record JAITFL010000003.1, on the reverse strand, counting down.
GTCGGGGTGCAGGTGCTTCTGGACAAAAGCCAAAAAGAGAACCAAAAAGAGTACAAACAAACCAAGGCGCCCATGCTTGTCCGTGCTGGAATCCCCGTCTGGATAGACGACAAGCACAGCATCGCCCACAACAAAGTGATGATCATAGACAAAAAGATCGTCGTGACAGGCTCTTTCAACTTCACCACCAGCGCCGAGGACAGAAACGCCGAAAACCTGCTGATAGTCAAAGACCCCAACCTAGCCGCCCGATACCTGGCCAATTGGGAGTCGCACCGTGCGCACTCGGTAGAGTACTGATGCCAATTTTTAGGGGTTCCCCTATTGATTGGCACTGATTCTCGTAGATACGGCCGCGCTTTCCGTTCCGCTCCCCCCCCTTTTATCAAACTTTTATGCGCGGTACGACCTATATGATAACTGGGTTATGCCAATCCAATGAACCTAACGCCAACAAACGGCCGTCTGCACGCGGGGAAACTCGAATTTGCAAGTGTGTGCTTATGTTGATTGATATATGCTTCCCAACTACTATATTTACAAATACGTACTACTAATAATTTTTTGGCTATGTAATGTAATTGACATTGGATGGTTTTGCAAATAACTAAGTTGACTAATTTCAATTAAAAATACTGTGTATTATCGTATCTATTTTAATAACTACAATTACAAAACAGTACCATTAATAATCATTAAGCAATAGTATGTAATCGCGCCGACCCCCAGAAATGGAACTTTTGCTTAATTTTCATGGAAAAGGGGCGCAAAAAAGGGCAAAAAAAGGCGGATGGTAAAATAGTTTTAGCCCCAGGGGAAACGGGGAGCAGGGTGCCGCTGGCTCTGCCACCCGCAAGAGGGCAAAAATCTCCCAGCGCAGATCGGAGCAATGACATGGGCAAAAAGTCAGACGAAGAATCAACGAACACAACCAACCAAAGAGTCGGCACAATCCGCAAAAGCCGCCGCAGGCGCAGCCCGCATCAATATCGTCGCGCTTGCGCGGTCCCCGCTCCTCGACCTCCGCCCCCAGTCCCTAGCCCAAATGCCTTATTTTTCAATGTGGTAAAATTGAGTCTGGTCATAAGTACGGCCTGACCCATCCAGAGTAAAGCCCGCCGTGGTGTCTGGTGCCGAAAAGCGGCATGCAAGAAAAGGGAACAGGACGCAAACAACATGCAAGTCACCCGCCGGCGAGCAGGATCCTGTACGCGCCGCACTACATAACCGTCAACAAACACCTTGGCGAGAAGACAGATGGCACAAGTCGAGCAACAAGAACAGACAGCAGCAGAAAAACAATTGATCAGAATATTGCGGGCCAGGCACCTTGCCGAGCGCTGGATCCTCATGGACGCAGACGAACTGGAGGCCAGCCTGTCCCAAGTGCGTTCCAAGTCGAAAGGGCGCGGGGGGAAGCCTCTAAAAGGAGGTTCCAAGCCTAGCAAGGGCAAAAACTGGGCAGCGCATGAAGACCCCAGCGATGAGCAGATTCGGTACAACTTCTCGGACTGGGACATTCCAGAAACTCTCCGCGATGAAGAGGACATAAGGGGGTTTTTGATAGAGGCGCTGACAGAGGCCCCCGGCGACAACCCATTTTTGTGCGACTGTTTTGCCTATGCCGCCCAAGCGCGCACAGTCAACCAACTCGTAAAAGAGACGGGCGCAGATAGATACCTGACCCATCAAATGTTCGACGGCCAATACCGCGACCGGCAAGACCTGCGCTTTGTCAGACATGGCGTGCTGGAGCGCATTGCCAAGTCGTTTGGCGTGTGCCTGCCGGAATCCGAAGCGTACAGAGCCCCTAGTGCCGAGCCATATAGATGGTGGTGGGGCTACGAAGACCCAGAAAGTTGCATCAGAGATGCAGAGATGGGCGACAAATTCGCGCAGTTCTTGACGGGCGTTAGGTATCTAGAAGGCATCGGCTGCGCCGTGGACAAGGCAAAGGCCGCAGAATGGCTCCAAAAGTCAGTCGAGCAGAGCTTTGAGATGGCCATGTGCAAACTTGGCGAAATGTATTTCAATGGCGACGGCTTTTCCCAAGATTTTGAAAGGGCGTTTGAATGGTGGAATAAAGCGGCGGAAGCGGGCGAAACGGAAGCGATGTTCCACTTAGGCGAAATGTACGAAACCGGCATTGGAGTGCCCAAGGACTTGGCCAAGGCCGTCGGATGGTATTACAACTGCTTGGAAGGGGAGGGTGATGGGCCAGGCCTCGACCTCAGTCTCAGTCTCATCGCGCTGGAGCATGGCCTGCCCCCCGACATCGGCATTGGCATGCTGCGCTTCTTGGCCAAGTCGTTTGGGTCGGGCCATGGGAACGGGGCCAAGGCACCAGAGCAAATCGGAGTGGGCCCTGCGTCCAGAGACGTAAAAGAGGCTGCCGGATGGTGGCAGAAGGTAGCAGAACAGTGCAGACGCGACGCCGAGCGGGGCGACGCGGACGCGCAATACAAACTTGCCGCGATGTATAAATTAGGCAAAGGAGTCCCAAAAGACGGCGAAAAAGCAAATGAGTGGTACAAAAAGGCCGCCAAACAGTACTATCAGCGCGCCGAGCGGGGCGATGTGGATGCACAGTGCAGGCTCGCCGAGATGTACGATTCGGATACGTTTGATTTTGGCAGGGGCGTATTCAGGAATATGATCTGGGCCGAAAAATGGTACACTAGGGCGGCGGAGGCCGGCAGCGCGCACGCACAGTTCCGACTTGGCAAGATGTATCAACGCCGAGGGTATGCAAAATTCACGTTGTGCAGGCCACCTAAAGACGCCAAGAGCCTCCAAAAAGTCCGAGAGGCGTTTGCAAAAGCCGCAGAATGGTACGCCAAGGCCGCTGATCAGGGCCATGTAGCCGCTCAGCGCATACTCGGCGGGTTGTATTTTCGGGGCGAATTTTTTCAACAAGACATAAAAAAAGCGCTTGAGTGGTGGGAGAAAGCCGCAGAACAGGGCCATGTGTGGGCACTGGCCAGGCTTGGCTGGATGTATTATTATGGCGTCCGCGGCCCGTTGGACATGGCAAAGGCCGCAGAATGGCTCCAAAGGGCAGCGGAGCAAGGGGACTTGGAAGCGAAGAGTGACCTAAAGTCTTTAGAGGGGGGCAGTGCCGATGTCCCATAACCAAATCATTCCAACTTTTGACAGGAGAACCAAAAATGGGACAGACAGTAGTATTCGACCTTGAGGCAACCTGCTGGGAAGAGAAAAACAACATCCCATCAGAAATAATAGAGATCGGCGCAGTAAAACTGGATGGAGATGGCAACGAAATAGGCACTTTCCAAACATTCGTCAGGCCAGTCATCAGCCCAATCCTGTCCGACTTCTGCACCAAACTGACAAGCATCCAGCAGGATGACGTCAGCGACGCGCCAATGTTCAGCGAAGCCATGTCAGCATTTGAAAGCTGGATAGGCGATGACGCGGATCTCGTTTCGTGGGGCCTCTACGACAAAACCCAGATAATGAGGGAAGTTAATCGCAACGGCTACAAAGGCCGAATCTCCGCCGTTCTGGAGGGCCGCCACCTCAACCTGAAACAGCTCTTTTCAGAAATGAGAGGAGCCAAGCCTTGCGGAATGGAAAAAGCGTTGAGTGTGTTGAACATTCCCCTAGAGGGGATCCACCACAGGGGGATAGACGATGCAATGAACATAGCAAAAATTTGGAAAGTTTACATGGACGTCGTCAACCAGCGGCCAATCGCCCCCGGCATGAAAAAGCGGCTGGGGTTGTCGAAAAGGGAAAAACAGCAATGACGCTCTTGGTTTTGCTGGCGCGCTTGGCACTGCCCGCGCACCTAGTTTAAGCGTCAATCTTAGCTGTCATCAGACAGCATTGGATGGAGGCCATAATGGCAAATGGCAAAGAGCAAGAACTGGAATCCGCAGGGGCAAAGCGGGACCGCATAGCCGCCGAGGGCGGAGACGCAGACGCGCAGTGGAGGCTCGCCAGAAGGTACGAACTTGGCGACGGCGTTACAGAGGACTACAAAAAGTCCACAGAGTGGTGCCGCAGGGCGGCGGAAGCGGGCCATGCGTATGCACAATTCAAGCTGGGTACCTGGTACTTGAGCGGCGATGGCGTCCCATTCAGCGAAACAAAGGCCGCAGAGTGGTACGCCAAGGCTGCGGAGAGTGGTCAGGCTGATGCACAGCACGAGCTGACCAAGATGTACGAAATCGGCTACGGTGTCCCAAAAGACTGGGCAAAGGCCGCAGAATGTTACCGAAAGGCCGAGGAGCTGTACTGCCGCCACGCCGAGCTGGGCGACGCCGAAGCGAAGTGCTGGCTCGCCCGAGAGTATGAATATGGCGACCGCGTCCCGCAGGACAAGGTAAAAACCTTGGAATGGTTCAAAAAAGCTGCAAAAGCAGGCAGCATAGGGGCGCAATGCTGGATGGGCCGAGCGCATCTTTTTGGCACCGTCCGCCCAATGGACATGGCGGTGGCAGCAAAATGGCTCCAGAAGGCGGCGGACCAGGGCGACGGCATGGCCATGTATGGGCTGGGCATAATGTATTACAATGGCTGGGGATTCCCAAAAGACAATGAAAAAGCCCTTGAATTGTGGCTGAAAGCCACAGAACATGGCGACTGGGATGTTTCCAAGAGGGCTTCGCACAAAGTCAGCCAGATGCTCGAAGCCGGGCTTGGCGCTCCACAAGACTTGGAAAAGGCCGCAGAGTACAAACTCTGGTCGGGCTTCCATTGGGACTCGCTGCCATCGTTGGGAACGATATACAGATCCCACGTCGGCAACCCGCAAAAAGACAGGTCAAAGAGCGCGGAATGGCACAAAAAGGGGCCAGAGCATATTCGTAGCGAGGCAGAGCGGGGCGACGCCGAGGCCCAGTGCATGCTAGCCGAATCGTATATATACGACCAAAAACACGATGAAGCCCATGAATGGTTCAAAAAGGCCGCAGAACAGTACCGCCGCCGCGCCAAGCTGGGCGAAGCCGAGGCGCAGTACAAGCTTGCTCATATGTATTTGCAGGGCGAGGGTGTCCCAAGAAACAGGGCAAAGGCCCGCGAATTGTGGAAAAAGGCCGCAGAACAGTTTCGCCTACGCGCCGAGCAGGGCGAAGCCTACGCGCAGTATAGGCTCGGAGCCATGTATGAATGGGGCGTGGGCGTCCCAAAGGATCAAGAAAAGGCCGCAGAGCTGTACCAGATGGCGGCAGAGGCTGGCGACGTGGAAGCACAGACATGGATTGGCTACAAGCATTTAGGCCATGATAACGATGATGACGACGGCACCTTTTACGACGTCCCCCTAGACGTGGCAAAGGCCGCAGAATGGTTCCTCAAGGCGGCCATGCAGGGCGATGGAGATGCCATGTCGTGCCTTGGCGGAATGTATTTCAATTGCCGCGGCTTTCCACAAGACTTTGAGAAAGCCCTTGACTGGTGTAAAAAATCCGCAAAGGCAGCAGAGGAATGTGAATGGCTGGGCGACAGGTTTGCGCTTTTGCATATCGGCGAGATGTACGAAACAGGCGTCGGAGTCCCAAAGGACGTGGCAAAGGCCGCAGAATGGTATTACAGGGCCATGCAGCGAAAAAGTGAAATAGTCATGAGAGGATCGGAGGACTCGGAGAGCCTGGAATACATAGCAATGGAGTACGGCCTGCCGCCCAGTACCGACTTTGGCTTGCTGGTGTGTTGGGCCAAGTCCTTTGGCCCCAGAGAAGGCGATGGAGCCGTTGTAATCGAGTCATTCGAGCCAACCGGCGTCGGAGCCCCACACCAAGGCGCCAAAGATGCGCTTGGATGGTGGCAGAAGGCCGAAGAGCAGTGCCAACGCGATGCCGAGCGGGGCGACGCCGACGCGCAGTACAGGCTCGGCTGGATGTTTGATAAGAAGGCCAACGACAGGGAACATTGGCCCAAAGAAAAATACGAGGCAGGTGCCGCAAAATGGTACAGAAAGGCCGCTAGGCAGTACCGCCAGCGCGCAGAGCAGGGCGAGGCCTACGCACAGTTCAGGCTGGCCGAGATGTACGAATATGGCAAAGGCGTCCGAAAGAACTACGCAAAGGCCGCAGAATGGTACGCAAAGGCCGAGTCCACAGAATGGAGCATAAATCCGGCGTGGGCGGGCAGGGCGCATGCAATGTACGAATTAGGCTGGCTGGTTCGGAACGCTTGGGGAGAGCCAAAGCATGGGGAAAAGGAATTGGCCGCCACAATTTTCAGCGCGGCAGCCGAGCAGGGCCATGCAGCCGCCCAGTGCAAGCTTGGCACAGTGTATTTTGAAGGCGATGGCGTTCCCAAAGACTTTGCAAAGGCGATGGAATGGTATGAAAAATCCGCAGAACAAGGCTATGTTGTAGCACAGAGCTCGCTAGGGGAGATGTACGAAAAAGGCCACGGCGTACCCAAAAACAGGGCAAAGGCCATCGAATGGTACACAAAAGCCGCAGAGCAGGGATACTTGAATGCGCAGCGCAGGCTAAGAGCCATCAAGGGCAAGGGGCGCAAGGCACCAGAAAAGACAACCCCAACGTCAACATTCTTCGACGACAGCTACAAAATGAGCAATGACCGTCCGCCGTTCCTCGACACATCTTTGAGCGAGATGCCAACAATCAGGTTAGCCAAGGGTCTGCACAGCTTGGCGTCAGTGGATATTAACAACTGGGATACGCACGACTACAAGATGGAGTCCTGCCTTGATATGTGGTCTTTGGCCCAAAACTACAGCTTAGAAGGCAAAAGCCTGCTCGATGCGGTGTACGTCGTGTTCGACTACAACGGCACATCTCTCCCCGAATCAATGCCCGCGTCGCTCGGGGACGAGTTTGCAAAAAGCTGTCAGCAATGGTGGCAGGAGTTTCACCAAAGGCGAACCAGTCGTCCCGTGCCGGAGTCATTTTTGGATGTGGTCGCCAAAATCAGAAGCCTTATAGAACCCCTGATCTCACCAATGTTGCGTGAAGACTTGGGACACATGGTATGGGAACCATCGCTGGGCTGGCACGAGCAAAACGTCTAAAAGCACAGATGCGTTAAGAACTGCGGCACATTGCCCAATCATCAACAAACAACAAACATTCTTACTTGAAGGGAGTCCAGATGGCACAAGACAAACGGCAAGAACAGGACGCAGCGGTCGAGGAAGACGGGGCGGCGCTGCTGGACGCAAAAAAGAAGTGGCTCCAAGAGTTGACTGTCAAGTCACAACTCGAAAGATGGGGAGCATCTGACTTTATCGATTATAGCCAAAAGACTTGGTTGTCGCGGCTGCAAGCGGCGGCCTTGGCCACGGCGGAAATGCGCCAGAAAGAATCCGGTGGCACGGAAGGGGCTTGGGAAGCCTGGAGTGCTGGCTGGCGGGACGGGTGGGGCGCAGAGTACGAAACTATGTCGCGTGAATTAAGGGAACAGTGCGAAGTTGATACATCCAACCGCTTTAGGCGGGCAAGGGTGAGTGCCGCCGCCAAGGGTAGAAGGGTCAAAACGCCGCCAAAATGCTTCATCGGCAGCGATGACGAGTGGAATCAAATCAGAGCCCAGATGCGGGCGCATATAGCCCCTGCGCTAAGCCTCGCAGAAAAACAGGGGTTCCAAAGAGGGTACACGGAAAGGTTCCTTGAATCCGCCCTTTGGGGCGACCGCGCAGGGCTGGAGCGCGTCCAAGCGGAGGCGTGGGCAGCGGCTGATAGACGTGAGAAACTGCGCGGGCAAAGCGATGGGCCAATGGAGGCGTGGATGGGAGGATACGAAGATGGCTGGGACGAAGAGTGCCACGAGGTGGAAAAAGAAAAGAGGAAGAGGCCTTATCCATTCGCCAGTTCAGCGGGGGCTCGCGTCAGTCTGCCTGAAGACGGTGCCAGAGGCGATGACGGCGTTCCCGCTTGGTTTAGGGGGACTGCGGAAGAATGGGCGACTCGAAGTGATGCCGAGCTGCGCTTAACTTGGAAAAACGGATTCGAAACGGGGTGGCGCACAAGGTTTTATGAACTCTCCGACAACAACAAGAAACTGGCGCGGGCGGCCAGGGCCAGGGCGGAAGAACTGGCCGGCGAAAATGCCGGCGCGGGCGGAGACTGGGATTCATGGGTACACGGCTGGATAGAAGGGTGGGCCGAGAAACCCCAAGGCCGAAATGAAAAAAAGTATTCACTTGCAGAATGGCGAAAGAAATGCGTTGATGAATGGTACCAACAAATGCGCGAACAAGCCGAATGGGATGAATCAAAAGATATTTTTGCGGATAGAGACAAGGCGTTTGAGGTGGCCAAAGCAGAATTCAAATACTTGAAATATCGGTTCCAACAAACCTACACGGATATGTGGCTGGAATCAGTGTTTAAGGATTTCGATGGCGATACGCGGCAGCGCTTTTTGAACGCGCTGGGGGGCATCCTAAAGAAAGCGGCGGACAAGGCCAGCGAGCATCGCCCAAGGGACTACTCAGAGTCTGATTTTGAGGCGTGGAAAAAGCTATGGCTGAATGGCTGGAAGGATGAGGAAAAAAGGGTAATTCAACAGATGATTGACGAGCTAAAGTGCCGCTCTGGCCTTCCCGCCGACAGCGATGGCATTTCTTTAACGACACCGGCCTTGGCCGACACAGCGGAGGTGGACAATGACTGACCATAAACAAAACACCGAAAGCGGCGAAGCAGCGGAGCCCATCAGGGCCCCAAGCCAAGTTAGCGGCAACGCCACGCAAAAAGAGCCGGAGCAGCAGCGCGAACAAGAGAGCGTCTTCTTCAATGAGACACTAGAAGCCGCCAAGCAGGGCGATGCGGACGCGCAGCGCAGGGTTGGCTGGCTGTTTCATTATGGCAAAGGCACCAGCAGGGATTTGGCAAAGGCCCAAGAATGGTGGAACAAAGCCACGTTTCAAAACATGGAACAAAGTAAAACATTATCCATGGAAATCTTGGCAGCCGCCGAGCTGGAAGATGTGGATGCCCAGTACACGCTGGGCGAGCATTACCATGGCAGTTATTGCACAAGCCTCAACAGAAATAGAGCCAGGGCCGCCGAATGGTGGCGAAGGGCAGCGGAACAGTACCTAAGCGCAGCAGGGGTGGACAGTGCCGAGATTAAGCGCAGGTTCGGCGAGCTATTTGAACGGTACCACCTTGTTGAGCAATACAAAGATGCCGAGGCACTGCGAAAACTGGGCTGGATAGACGAGAATGGCGAACCCGCCCCTGTGGACAGGGGAAGGGCCCCAGAATGGTGGCAAAGCATAGTGGAAGAGTACATCGTGGACGGCCGCAGCCGCTTCGCCGAACCGCAACGCAGGCTCACCGAAATTTTTGAGCAGCACTGCATAGATGCCATGGAGGACGACGCCGAGGCGCTGCAAAGGCTCATCGAGATGTATGAATTGTGTGACGGAGCCCCAAAGCGCAGGACAAAGGCGAAACAGCTGCGTGGCGCCGCCGAGCAGGGCGATGCGAAAGCCCAATGGGAACTTGGCGAAATGTGCTATGGCCCGCTCGGCGACGACGCAGCGGCAGCAGAATGGCACAGCAAGGCGGCAGCGGCGGGCCACGCAAATGCCCAGTGGAGGCTGGGCTGGATGCTCGAACATGGCTTTGGCGTGCAAAAAGATAAGGCAAAGGCCGCCGAATGGTACCAAAGGGCGGCCGAGCAAGGTCTTGCAGTCGCCCAGCACTTTCTGGGCGAAATGTACTATGATGGCGACGGCGTCCAGCAAGACCGACAAAAAGCCGCAGAGTGGTGGAAAAAATCCGCAGAGCAAAACTACGCGAATGCACAGTACGATCTTAGCTGGCTGTACGAGGAAGGCTCAGGCGTTCCCAAGGACAAACGCCTTGCCGAGAAATGGCTGATGAAGGCCGCAGAACAGGACTTTCAGCCTTGGTTCGTGGAAGATGTTATCAACATAAGAAGAGAAATGTACGTTCGTGAGCGGGCTATGACAGAGGAACAGAAAAAACGGCTCGATCAAAGGCGCGAGAACGATAGAACTCGTCACGAAGAAGAGACAGGCATTTTCACACGTTGGGCAATATTTCACAAGGGCTATGAAGGCGTGGCACAGCGGAGCAAGGAAGAGGGTTGCTACATTGCGTGGAGCAAGGGCCTGACCAGCATATCAATCAATGTTCGAGGCGCAACGCGCGACGAAGCGTTTGAAAAGTTTAATGGCGCAATAGAAAAGTATTTGGAAGACTGCGAAAAAAGGGGCATAAAGCCCGAACAGACGCAAAGGAGGCGCGATTATGAACGGCGCCAAGAGTTCCTAAAGAAACAGAGCGAAAAATCCGAACTGCCACCGAGCGATGTGTGAGGAGGACACCATGGGCAAAGGAAGAATATCGCAAAAAACATTGACCTACAAAGGCTATGCGGCCATTGTCGGGTGGAGCGAGAAAGAGGGCCGTTACGTTGGAGACAGCGTTGGCCTCACAAAAGCTGTGATCGAAGTCTGCGGTGCAACGCTAAATGAAGCTAGGGCGGAATTTGCAGATTCGATTGAGTGGTACCTTGAATACTGCAACAAAGAGGGCATCGAACCCGAGCGGCCGCAGATCAATCTGCAACGAGGTGAAAAATGACTGACGCAAAACAGGTGCTCCTAAGAGCGTTTTCCATAGGCCGGGCGACGAACAAGGGCGACGCGGAGGCCCAATACGCGGTAGGCCAAGCGTATTGGCTTGGTCAAAACGTACCCAAAGACAATGAAAAGGCCGCCAAGTGGTTCATCGAAGCCGCAGGCCGTGGCCATGTCGGAGCGCTGTCCCGGCTCTACTATATGTATCGGGATGGCGATGGCGTCCCCAAGAACGATGAAACAGCTTTTGAGTTTCTCGAAAAGGCCGCCAGAAAAGGCGACGTTGATATGCAATACCGCCTAGGCAATTACTATTACCATACTCGTCTTGTCATTCGCAACGACCACGAAGAGGCCGCCAAATGGTTCACCAAGGCTGCATTGCAGGGACACGCATATGCACAATGCCGGCTCGGCATGATGTACTACGATGGAGATGGCGTCACCAAAAACCGGCACGAGTCCGCCAAATGGTTTTTAAAGGCGGCAACGCAGGGCGATGCAGCAGCACAGCGGAGCATCGGCATTTTGTATTCCCGTGGTCATGGAGTTCCGAAAGATTTAGCAAAAGCGCTCGAATGGTACGTCAAAGCGGCAGAGCAGGGCGATGTACTGGCGCTGGACTTAATTCGGGATTTGTACAGATATGGCACCTGCGCCCCACAAGACTCGGCCAAGCCCGCTGGACTGCACATCAGCGCGGAAGACTGGGCAAGCGCAGAATTCCTGCTCACTCTAGGCAAGATGTATTTTAATGGCGATGGCGTCTTACAAGACAGGTCCAAGGCCGCCGAACTGTACCTAAGGGCGGAAGTGATGGCAGACGCAAAAACACTGATTTCTCTGGGCAAGATGTATTTTTGGGGCTATGACATCTCCCAAGACAGAGCCAAGGCCGCCAAACTGTACCTAAGGGCGGAAGCGACGTCAGACGCAAAAACACAGATTTCTCTGGGCGAGATATATTTTGACGGCAATTGCGCTATGCAAGATAGGGCAAAGGCCCTGGAGTGCTATCAAAGGGCGGAAGAACTGGGAGGCGCGGAAGCACAGTTTATTTTAGGCAGCATGTATTTTCATGGCAACGGCGTTTACCAAGACATTGCAAAGGCTCTTGAATACTTCGCCAAGGCCGCCAACGGTGGGTACGCCCAGGCGCAATGGATTTATGACACCATGCTTGCAAACAGCGACATGCTGCTTTTGCCCTACAAGCCAGCCCTACGCGCAAAAAAGGAGATGACATGGCCAAAATGAGCGAAACCTTAAAAGCAAGACTAGAGGAACAGTATGGGAAGCCATTAGAAGACCAAGCCGAGATCGAGAGGCGGTTCAAAAACGCGATTGCAAAGATCGATGTTGGCGAGATGGCGAGGCGTCTGGTTCACTACAACGGCGAAAAACTCAATTACGGCTACAACGACATCACAGTTTATCGTTATCGCCCCCCATACGATGACAAGATTGCCCTTTACTTTGGGGACGACATCGATAACGCCGACAAGTGGGAAGCGAATATCTACGAGAGTGGGCATTACAGCATTCCGTACGGTCAGTGCAACAAGAATCGGATACTGATTAGGGGTGACTGGGCCGCATATTATCTAGCCGATGCTGAAGGTGAAAGCCAGATGGCTGAATTCTTGGAAGACTTAATCACGGGGGATTTCTGGATGGTGGTGTCCTGATGCAACTGGCTGACAGGGACGCTGCCACGTTAGAAACAATATGAGCGAGATGGACGACATCGCGTTGTCGGTACTCGAGGACGAGTATGGGAAACCGCTGGAAGACAGGGGCGAAATTGAAAGACGGTTCAAGAACGCAGTGGGGAAAATCAATGTCGCTAAGATGAAAGAGGCAGTTGCCACTTGCGGAGAGGGTGGGCGTTGCTACAGCCCCCCATACCATGACAAGATCGGCCTTTACTTCGGGGACGACATTGAGACTGTTGATGAGTGGGACAAGGAGATCTGCGAAAATGGGTTCTACTACATCCCGCATGGTTGGTGCAACAGACAGCGGATACTGATAAGGGGCGACTGGGCCGCGTATGTGCTGTCTGGCGATGATGGCGAGAAAGAGATGGCCGGGTTCTTGGAGAGTATTGTGTCGGGGGCATACTGGTGGGTGATTATATAAGAAGAGCCACTTGGAACTCGAAAATGGCGTCAGTTACACCAAGTGTACAGGTTTTCTTTCAGCAGCCTGTGCAGCCTATCAAAATCCTCGTCCAGATCCTTTTCGGCTTGCTCAAAGGCATTCTGAATGTCCTGGTGGTATTGGTGAAGCTCTTCAAGCAGCCTGTTCGTTTCATGCTGGTCGGGGCTGGCCGCTAGTTCCAGCTTGCCATCCACAAACTCAAAATACCCCTCGCGGCCATCATCCCCAGCTTCCATGCCCGCCCAGCCGCTCCCCTGCGCGACAAAACTTCCGCCGAAGTAGCTACTGCCGTCTATGTATTCTTTGATGTGGCTTTCATATTTTGGATAGCGCGACTGGACTTCAACCCACCGCTTGTCAATGTATTCATCGGAGTCGCGCATGCGCCCCAAAAGCTCTATCGTCTCTTTGAGGGAAGCGACTGTGCTGCTGTTGTCCACTTTCATGGCGCGGCCGAACGCTTCTTCGTTCAGCAGGTAGTCTTCCAAGTGCGTCCGCATCGCGATGGAAAGCGCATCGTTGCCCATCCAAGGCCGCAACTTTTTCATCGCCTTGTGCCATTTTATGTGATTCCTGATGCTGCGCTTGAAATCGCTAAATGCCCAAGTTATGCGCTCCCATTGCCAGCGCAGCCAGCGCGCCAATT
>JAITFL010000194.1 GCA_031281385.1 Holophagales bacterium | reverse complement strand
ATATTGGTATAAAGGCGGCGGGAACCGACGCCCGCAAGTTTTTGAAAATGCTGGGTTTCCCAGCTTTTTCAAAAACTTTGGCGTACAGCGTTCAATGCCAATTGAACGCAATTTGGTATAAGTTGTTTCTGGGGGAATTCTGTGGACTCATGTATATAGTTCTCACTCGATTATTCCGTGTACGCCCACTGTCCTCATGGCAATCTTCCCATTGTGCATCGTAGCCGTGATTTTGGCATAGCCTTCATTCACCCCAGTCACTAGGCCGTCCTGATCCACTGTGGCGACACTCTCGTCGCTGCTCGACCATGTGGCTTTTCCGTTGGCGCCATCGGGCGTGACCTTTGGCACGAGCCTCCAGCTTGATCCTGGGCACAGGCAGAATCCCCAGTCGTTCAGGTCGTCCTCAATGTCACGCTCGGTTGGCTCGTAGTCCGACGGGGCCCACAATGTCAGTGTAACATTTTCGACCGCCGGCACAATCCCATTGTCTGTCCCCGTTCCTATACAACCGCCCTCAGCAACCGCCGCATATTCTAGGTTCTGGCCATATCTGTTCATATTGCGATCACCCCCAAAAAAGGAATTATGCATCATCGCTTGCCCATGATAGCACGCTCATTTAGCCGTGGGCGCACACATCGAGCGATGGGGCGGCTGGAATTGCGACACTGTCAGAGACGCCGATGGACAATAGCAAATACAGTGGGATTTATCCAGTTGACTTGGAATTGCGAAAACGCCAGCCGCCCTGCAATTACAGCCAAAACCCAACAATTTTGGGAACTATATACTTAGTTCCACTGGAAATGAGGGATTCACCCCTAGTTTTCTGTAGAGTGCTCATGATTGCCCATCCTTTCTGCGTTTCGTTTCGCCCACGATCTTTCGGACTGTTTCTGACAATGATTTGTTCATTTTCCATATCCTTGGGAACTGTTGTTATTGGTGATGTTACGAGTTCGTGGAATCAAGTATATAGTTCCCACAATTTTTACAGGCGGTTCCGCTCCGCCCCTAAATAACGAAGAATCGTCTAAGACGGAAGCGTGGCGCCAGCGCGTGCCACAATGGATTCAGAGGCGGACAGCTTGGTTGCAATTGCTTATAAGTAATTTATGCTGTTTTCCTGATTCCAAGTCAACTGAATAATTCCCAATCAATAGGGGAACCGCTATAACGCACTTGAGAATCGCAACAAATTGGCGTGCTTCGCCTGTGTCGTTCAATTCCAATATAGATTCAGTAGTGATTCTATTTGGAATTACATTGCGGGTTGAGCACCCAGTGCCGGATGAAACATTCTTGGTGTAATCCCATTTTGCAATCAAACAATTGCAGGTCAGCATGAATCACAGTAGAATATATTAAATGGCATGTACAAATACACTCGTAAGCCATTGATCTTTTTATAGTTATTGTTGTTCAAGCACCATCGTCCCTTTCCCTTTCTAGGAGCCACCATGAGACGTCTCTTGCCCGCAATGCTTATTTCGCTGCTTCCCGTTGCCACACTGGTGGCCCAGGTAGCCGTTGAAGAAAACTTGGAGCCTTGCACCAGCATCATGGTGGGCAAAAAGGCTTCTACGGACGGCTCGGTCTTCACCTGTCATTCCTGCGACGGCAACTACAGGGCTTGGCTGAACATCGTGCCAAGGACGAAATACGAACCCAACTCGCAGAGAGAAATCTGGTGGGGCAAGATGCACACAGAGACCCCAGACGACCTCAGGGGCATGACGAAAAAGGGGCAAATTCCACAGGTTCCTGAAACGTATGCTTACATAAACTCCAGCTATCCATTCCTGAACGAGAAACAGCTTGCCATCGGCGAGACCACGTTCAATGGGCGCAGGGAATTGCAGAACAAGGATGGCCTGTTTGTAATAGAGGAACTACAAGCCATCGCGCTGGAACGCTGCACCACAGCTAGGGACGCCATTCGCCTGATGGGCAAGCTGGCAGAGGAATATGGCTATGGCGACAGTGGGGAATGCCTAACCGTAGCCGACAAAAAAGAAGTGTGGCACTTTGAGATCATGGGCGCGGGCCCCAAAAAGATAGGCGCAGTTTGGGCCGCCGTCCGCATACCGGACGAGCACGTGGGCGTATCAGCAAACATTCCGCGCATTAGCGAAATTGACCTTTCAAAGCCCGACAGCTACATGGCCTCGCCAAACGTATTCACATTGGGCAAAGAGATGGGCTGGTACGACCCTGCAAAGGAGAAATTTAAATTCTGGAAAGTGTACGGCGGCGTGACAAAGCCTTACGCGATAAGGGATTTCTTCATACTTAGCACATTGGCACCATCGCTGAACCTGAACATGGATATGGAAGAGCTGCCGTTTTCTGTAAAGCCAGAGAAAAAAGTCAGCCCAGAGATGGTGTTCGCATACTACCGCCAAACATACGAAGGGACCGAACACGACAGGTTCAAGAACCTGATGGTGCCAAGGCCAAGAAGGCCGGGAACACCAGCACCAGCGGAAGGCCAAGCGCCTGAAATGATACTGAGCCCGGCGGTGAACCCTTGGATGAACAACGACTTAATCACCTTGATCAATACGATAAAGCCAGGCACCATCCAGAACAACAGAACCATCGCCGTTCCGCAGTGTTCCTACAGCCACGTAACCCAACTGCGCGACTGGCTGCCAGATGAGGTCGGCGGCGTATCGTGGTTCAGCTTTGACAATCCTGGCCAAAGCCCGCGCATCCCCATCTTCGCTGGAGTGCTTAGCCTGCCCAAACCATTCGAGGTTGACCCCCAGAAGATATTCCGCATGGACAGTGCAGCATGGACGTTTAGGCGAGCTAACAAACTGGCCCAAGTGAGGTGGGGGCAGACAAAAGAGACGATGACTAAAGCCATCATGGAGTACGAGGCCAAGGGGCTAAGCGAAATGCCAGCAGTCGAAAAGAGGGTGCAGGATATGCTAAAAGCGGACAGCTCGCCAGAGGGCCACAAAAAAGCGCAAGAGTACCTAACACAGTACACGGGCGACTTTTCAAGGGCCGCCATGCAGAAGTGGATAGAGATGGGCGACGCCTTTTGGGCCTTGTTCGCTAGAGGGTTTTAATACTATATTCTCGACACTTCACTAACTTTTTGCAATTGGCTCTACGCCCAAGCAAACTCTGCCGTGAAGTGGCGCAAATACTGGGACTGCTTGGTTATCCGCACGCCCCTGATTTTGTCGGCGTTCTCTTTTACCTCGGCAATGGCTTCCAGCGCAAAGTCAAAGTGGCTCTGTGTGTACATTCTGCGTGGGAACGCTAGGCGCACCAGCTCCATGTCGTGATAGGTTTCCGTGCCATCGGGCAGGCGCTTGCCGAACATGACAGAGCCTATCTCCACTCCTCGTATGCCGCCCTCAACATAAAGGGCGTTGCATAGCGCACATGCGGGATAGTGCTGAACAGGCATATTGGGCAATACGCTTTTGGCATCTATGTAAACTGCGTGGCCGCCGGTCGGCTTGATAAAGCCGACACCAATTTCATCGAGCTTTTCGCCAAAGTATTCCGCCGTCCTGAGGCGGTATCGCAGATAGTCTTCATCCATGCCCTCTTCAAGGCCGACCGCAAGAGCCTCTAAGTCTCTGCCAGCCATGCCGCCATAGGTCAGGAAGCCCTCCGAGAGTATCAACATCTCCCTCACTTTATCCAGCCACTGATCCGTCCTAAGCATGATGAAGCCGCCTATGTTCACTAAGCCGTCCTTCTTCGCGCTCATGGTGGCCCCGTCTGCATAGCTGAAAAGCTCTTGGCATATCTCTTTTATCGTCTTGCTCTCATAGCCCGGCTCGCGCATTTTGATGAACATGGCGTTTTCCGCAAAGCGGCACACGTCCATTACGAGCGGCTTGCCATATTTTTTCAGTAGCTTGCTGTACTCGCGGAGATTGGCCATCGAAACTGGTTGGCCGCCCCCAGTGTTGTTTGTTATGGTCATCATCCCAAATGGAATCCTGCCGCTCTCCTTTTTTAGCAGTTCTTCTGTTTTTGCAAGGTCAATGTTACCCTTGAATGGGTGGATGACGCTTGGGTGGTGCCCTTCCTCTATGCCCAAGTCAACCGCCTCGACGCCCAAAAATTCCAAGTTGCCCCTTGTGGTGTCAAAGTGGCCGTTGTTTGGGACTAGGTCACCCTTCTTGCACACCGAGCCAAAGAGAACCTTTTCGGCGGCGCGTCCTTGGTGCGTGGGTATGAAATGCTCCATGCCCGTTATATCCGACAATGTTTCTTTCAGCCTGTAAAAGCTCTTTGCGCCTGCATAGCTCTCGTCGCCCAGCATGATGGCCGCCCACTGTGCGCTGGACATCGCCCCCGTGCCGCTGTCAGTGAGCCAGTCCAGCAAAACATGCTCCGCCCTAAGGAGAAACACGTTCAGTTTTGCATCTTCAAGGTATTTGGCACGCTCTTCCCGCGTGGTGACTTTGATTGGCTCAACGGACTTGATGCGGAATGGCTCGATCATTGTTCTTCTCTTTGGCATTTTTTGCTCCATCGGTAAATGAAAAGGGTTCGGGATATTGGACATTTAACGTCCGGCAGGAAATCTTAATGGACAACCAATGAAAGGTCTTTGGCTTCACATTCCGAGCGGGCCTCGTGTTCGGCCCGCCTATGCTTCTTACGGCCAAAGAATCTCATCCGCTACGCCTCCATTTTAGAGCAATTCAACTTATTGTAGTCCATAATCGAAGTGCCTGATCCAACCTTTGCAATCATCTTGCGTATATAGCAATTCACGCTTGCATTGCTCGCTTAACGGCGGGCCAAGCCCGCCTACGAGCAATACGCGGCCATGATTTGTAAGCAAATCCTGGCATAGCAGTTCAACCTACAATAGGTTGAACTGCTATAGAGAGTACTATGGCGGCCAAATGGATTCAAGGAGAGCGATGCAAAACGTGCAGTGGCAGTTTGCCCAGTTGGAAATCGGCCCAGCATAAAGAAAAAGCCCAGCGACGCCGGGCTTGGGGGGGTGGGCACTTTGCCTTGGCTATGCGCCTACATTTTGTCTTTGATCCCCTTGGCGGCCTTGAACACCACCTTGCGGCCGGCGGGAATCCTGATCTGTTCGCCAGTCTTGGGGTTGCGCCCCATTTTTTCCTTGGTGGCCCTCACTTCAAAGGTGCCGAGGCCAAATATGCCGACGCGCTTACCTTCGATGATGGTGGAGACAATATTGTCGCGCAGGCCATCCAAGATTTCTTTGGCGTGGGCCTTGGTCAAGTCGTGCTTGTCCGCCAGCGTTGCGGCCAGTTCTGGGATGCCGATTGTTTCTGGCTTGGGTTGTTTTGTCATGATATTACCCTCTTGTGTTAGTGGGGAGCGCAATGACGTTTCCTGCGGTTTGCCCCAAATTAGTGGATTGAAAAATCATTCAGCCGACAGCGCGGTGACTGTGAGCTGCAACTTTGAGTGAACGTTGGTGTAAAGGCGTATTTCCACTTCAAATGTGCCAACTTCCTTGACGTGGGGCAATGAAATGGAATGCCTTTCAACTTCGAAGCCTTGGGCTTTGAGCAATTCGGCGACGTCGGCGTTGGTGACCGAGCCAAAAAGCTGGCCCTTTTCGCCCGCCTTTTTGGAGATGCTGAGGGAAATGGTGTCAAGGCGGGCCTTTAACTCTTGGGCGGCGGCCAGCTCTTTGGCCCTTAGCTTGATGTTTCTCTCTTTTTCCAGCTCAATCTGGCGTTTGTTGCCAGCGGTCACGGGCAGGGCCTTTTTGCGCGGGAGCAAGAAATTGCGCGCATACCCGGCCTTGACGTTTACGATGTCGCCCCTAATGCCCAAGTTGGGGACGTTTTCAATTAACAGGATTTCCATACCTTGGAAGCTCCAGGGCTTACGTCCAGCGCATTTGCGTTGTCCCCGTTCCGGTTAGGCCGGAAGCCATTCCGGCCAGAGCACCTGAAAAGCCAGGGCCCGTTCCCCATTTGGGTTAGGCGTTACAAAGGCAAGTTTATCGCCAAATGCAATAATTTTCAACAAAAAAAATTAGGCTGGACGACCCCGACTTGGCGACGCTGGAAATCAACATCTCGGCAATTCTGCGCTGATACCTCATCTGCCCTATGGCTAGCGGCCTTGCTTGCCCAGCTTTTCCTCGGCCTTTTTCCATGCCACCAAAATCGGTTCATCTTGGCAGTTTTTCTTGTCCAGCTTATATCTGGCTTCGCATGCTGACAGCACCGAGGCCCAGTCTTGCGCCTTTTCCGCCTGGCCCAAGTACTTGACAAAGACTGCCTCTGGCATCCCGCTTCTGGTCGCGTTGCTAGTCACGTAATACATCGGGTTGTACCAAAAGACGCTGTTCTTCATAAAGGCATGCCAGTCAATGGCGTTCTTGTCCAAGTCCAGGTCTTCCCAGCGGCTGAGGTTCAGCCAAGGGTTTTTCCAAGCCAAACGGGGCGTTGCAAAGTTCCTGCAGCCCCTCTGAAATTATCCTTGAGGCAAGTCGGGCCCAGTTCTCCTTGTCCTCCATTTTTGAATATGCGGCAAGGCTGGGCGGCGTGCGGGTGATCCTTGCATAGTTGTAGATGTTTTTCTCTATATCCCCGTCGGGTAGGAACTTCGCCGCATCCCTGCAGTACATGTCCATGGCGTAGTAGGCGTCGGGGTTCAGCCTAATGAAGCGCTCCAGCGCGTTTAGGTTCTTGCGTTCTGGGCTGATGCCGCCATCGTCAGAATCATTTGCGGCTGCCTGGGGTTTTGCGGCCATTGGCCTTGGCTGCTGATCCAGTATTGCGTCCACTCTTTTTTTGTTTGTGTCTGGCAAGTCGCCAATGCCTCCACCCCGCAGCGCCACCCGTGGGTTTCGCAGATTGTTCACGATAACCGTCCAGCGTGGGCCTACTGTCTGCCACGTGTCTTCCAAGTGCTTTTCCAGATCAGAATATCGTTGAAGCTGGATCAATGCTTCGGCTTTTTTTATGGCCAAATCGGCGTAAGCGTCGCCAAAGATGCCATCCAGGCGGGGGTCCTGTTCCAGCATCCACTGCGCCCCATAGTCCATAAACTTTAAGGTATTGTCAAAGATGTCGAGGATGGACTGCGAATCTACGGCCAACCTTGGGTTAACCAGCCCCACCGCCAAGTCCGGGAAAAAGTTATATACGCCGTAGCCATCTGGGGAGATGGGGTAGAACTTGATTTTGTCCAGCAGCTCCCTTGGGTCGTAGCCTTTGACAATTGCGGAAACGCCAGCCCAGTATTTATAGCGGAAATATGAATAGGGATAATGAGCTATTTCTTTTCCAAGGGATTCCAAAAGGATCGCCGCCTCTCTTTGCAGCTCTTGGTTTTCCAGCAGTATGGGGGATTGTGGGCAATCGCGTAAAATACCGACTGTGCCCATTGGGCTAAGCCCATCCCCGTCGTTTGCCATCCAATCCAGGCTCTTCAGGGCATTGACGGATCTGAGAGCGTCAATGAACAATGAAACGACCTTGGCGTCGGCTTCCTGGTCGCGGTCTTGTTTTGGCAATTTATATTGATCCCTCGTCGCTGCCGGCAGGGTAGCCCACATGCTTGCTTGGGCTACAGGTATCACCTTGCTTGCCGCCTCCGAGAACCTTATGGCAATGGCCTCCTGGTTGTACGGGTTGATCTTGGCAAACTCGTCGAGGCGCGCGTCCAAAGGCACCCAGCCCAGTTTCCTGAACTCGCGCAGCAAGTCAATGTCCTTGTTATCGTTGGGAAACTGGGCGGCGTTCCCGTTGAAATAGAGGACAAGCATCTCCTGTTTAGGTTTGCGGTCAAGGCCAAACATGTCGCAGCATACCTCATATTGGGCCGTGTCTAATTCTGCATAACCAATGTCTGTGATAGTGTGGTACGGGGCAAGGCGGTCGGTTACAGATTTCCTGGCGGCATTGTCCATGACAAGTTTGTCATCGTTGACGCGATATATGACTGCCTGTTTCTGAAGGTCATACTCCAGCCTGCTGGCCCTGACGGACTTCGCAAGAAAGACATTGCCAAAATCAAAGCCTTGTGCACAAAGGCTTGTCGCCGCAACAGCAAACAAAAGCGATCTGCACACTATTCTGAACATTTTGGTCGCCCCCCATCAAAACTTGATGCGATCAGGGACGGCCCGTGGCAGAAAGCTCGAATCGCTGATCTTTGGGTTGATTTCAATTTTCTGTACTGTAGCTTGCTCTTGGGAAGGCTCGATGTTTGGAAGGCCCGCAGAAGAATCACCCGGGGTTCCAGGTTTGAAGTCAGTCCAAGCATGGGGGACGTTTATGCCATTGACCTTCTTGTAGTCATCAAAGGCGAAGATGGGGTATTTGTAATTAGAGTCCGGATACTTGGTTTCAACCTTGGCTGGCAGGTACGACTTCGCGTCCAAGAAATAAATAAGCGTGTAGCCATCGTCTGGGTATTCTAGGCTCACCTTATGGGCCTTCCCGTCCGCATAA
>JAITFL010000111.1 GCA_031281385.1 Holophagales bacterium | reverse complement strand
ATTCGAGCCTACCATCCCAACTATTTATTGGTTGTCTGACAGCCCACTGCCCAAAAATTTAGCTGGGTACGCGCAGAACGAGTACAAAATAGGCATGCGCCCGCGATATTCCGCAAGCGGGCAGCGGGCGGCCACCACTCAGGCAGCTCACGCCTTTGACGCGGGGATCAACACCAGAAGCTTCTGGGAGTCGGACGGCGCGAAGCCCGGCCATTGGCTGTGCGTGGATTTTGGTGAGGCAACAACTTACAACGAGATTCACGTTTATTTCAACCAGCTAGGCCCTGACGACAAGTCAATATCGCCCAACGCAATAGTTCAATTCCAAAAGTCCGATGACGGCAAAACTTGGACAAACATTGTGTTTTCAGATGGCAAGCCGGGCCGCGCCCTGTCGCCGATGGAGAGAGAGCGCAGGGACGGATCGTATTTCTTTGTCCGCCAAGCATTGAATCCCGCTCATAAATCTAGGCACCTGCGCCTATTTTTCCCAAGCGGGCAGGTTGCGGGAGTGCATGAACTTGAAGTATATAACATAGCGTCCTCAAGCCAACTGGAGGCGCTGCAAAACGCTGGCGCAAAGATAAATGAGGTAACTCCTGGTGCAATTCCGCCGCCGCTTTCGGCCACCCCAAGCGCACGTTCAAATCCAAATCCAGTCCCATCAGCGGCTACGGCCACCCCTCGTCCAGCGGGCGCGGCAAGGCCAGTGGAGAATTTTTTTGGCCCTATTTCGTCTGTCAGGCTAAACGATGCTGGAGATTCCATAGGCCCTATGGCAGTGCCACCGGGCAGCGGCATGCGCGGCAGCACCGATCCATACGTAATACGCGATGGCGGATATTATTACTATGCAAGAACCGAGAATGAAACCAGCGTTACGGTGTCCAAAGCAAGGCGCCTAGAGGACATCGGCAAAGTGGGCAAGACAACAGTGTGGAAGCCAGATTTTGCCCAATTTTCCCATCTGCGCTCACCCAGGCTGCACAAGGCGGGCAATAAATGGTATCTCTATGTTTCGGCCTCTGACGGCGACGGCCATAGGGACAATCGCAACACGCCATTGAATTTGTGGAACGATGATTACCATTTCGGTGTATATGCGCTGGAGGGCAGCAGCCCACTTGGGCCATTCGAGTTTAAGGGCTTGGTCACAAAAGTGGGCCAGTGGGCCGCCGATGGCACCATTTTGGTGCATCCCGGCAATGGCAAAAACTACTTTGTCTGGTCTGGCAGGCTGGACGAAGACACTACAGACGCGAAAAATGTCGAACCCCAAATGCGGCCCCGATGCCACCGGCAGGCCCTATACATTGCGGAAATGGACAATCCTTGGACGCTGAAGGGCGAGCGCAGATTGATCTCCGAACCTACCTTGGACTTTGAAAAAGGCGAGTTGAACAACGCGCAAGTGGCTATCAACGAAGGGCCAGCGGTGGCCATCCGCAACGATGGCATTTACATTTTTTACTCGGCCAATGCGGGCACGAATGTACATTCCTCAATTGGAATGTTAAAGGCGAGCGCGAAGAGCGACCTGCTGCTGCAAGCGTCTTGGGCCAAGTCAAAGAACCCCATATTCTGGGGAGGCACCAGCACCACGATTGACAACGCGGAGGGCGTGTTCTACGTCCGCCAGCCATGCCTAGTGAAATCGCCTGACGGCAAAGAGGACTGGTTGCTGTACCAGGCGGGAGCTCGCTCGTACGGCGACGCCGTTGGCAATCCAGCGAATGTAACGCAGATGCGGCAATACCTAAATAGCAAAAAGGACAGGAGCGTGCGCTTGCAAAAACTTGTCTGGCGCAAGGGCGTTCCAGCCTTTGCCGTTGCCATTGCTGGCAGCGCGGAACTGGCCGGCAACGCAGCGATGAGGGGCCAAACTTTCAAGCGGCCATCTGGCACAGCGAGCGATGGCATTTATGTCATTGAGGCCGAAGACGCCACCCTTACGGGCGTAATCAACCCAGACGACAGAACGACGGCAGACGTGGATTTCAAGAGCCTGCGGGCAAAAACGGGAATAGTGGGCCAATGGCAAAGGGGCGGCAACCCCGATACCGCAGGACCCCAAGATGGTGCGCGGGGCGGCTTTGGCACATATTGGAACGCATCAAATGGTCTTGCGGTCAGGTTGGGGAAGGACGGCACCGCCAAGTTTGAGGTCAAGATTGCCAAAGCTGGAATATACGAATTGTCGGTCATCGGCGTGGCTTTGGAATATGGCGCCAAGCAAATTGTCGCCGTCAACGGCACAGAGCATGAAATGACACATGCGCTCTACAGCCAGAGATACGGCGGACTATTCACACCGCAATCGCTGACTGTCAAACTGAATGTTGGCAACAACGTCATCATCATTACAAACAAACCCGGCAGCCTTGGCGCGGTGATAGATTATATTTATCTTAGTTTTTTGAGAGACGATGCTGGTCGGAAAGTCCCATAGCTCCACTAAAACCTATACCCCAAGCTATTTTTCAACCGGCTCTTGATCCATCGGCGGCTCCATCTCGGTGCCAAAAACGCCCTCCCACTTGGCTATCACGGTGGTGGCTAGGCCGTTGCCTATGACGTTCACCATGGCGCGGGCCATGTCCATGATAGCGTCAATGGCAAGCAGCATGGCTATTCCGGCTTCGCCAGGCAGTCCAAAGCTGCCAATGGTGGCGGCTATTATTACCAAGGTGGCCCTCGGCACTCCGGCGACGCCCTTGGACGTCAGCATAAAGGCGATAATCATCATTAGCTGGGTGCCAATACTTAATGGGGGGAACATCTCTGGATTGGCCGCAGTCGCGGCTTGGGCTATGGCCATGGAGGCAAGCACTAGGTAGAGTGTGCTGCCGTCCAAGTTAAAGCTGTAGCCCGTTGGGATGACAAAACTGGCCACGCGCCTCGGCACGCCGAACTTGACTGTTTCTTCCAGCAGCTTTGGCAGCGCCGCCTCGCTGGAGGCGGTTGAAAATGCGGTGATGGCAGGGTCGCGTATGGCCTTTATGAAGCCCCATACCTTTATGCCGGCTATCCACGCCACGGGCAAAAACACAAAGACGAACAGCAGCGCCAGCGCAAAGTATAGGCTCCCCACCAAGAGGGAATATTCTTTTAGCAACTGAAGCACAGCGGGCCAGCCCTTTGAAAACACTCCATTGGTGGTGTGCCCAGCGGCCATCGCGCTGACGTTGTAGCCCATCGCGCCAAAGACGCCCAAGGGAGTTAGTTTCATTACTAAATCCGTGTACTTGAACATCGTCTGCGCCACGCCGTCGAAAAAGGCCAGTACTGGCTTCCCCTTGGCCCCTGCCTTGGTGAGGGCCACTCCAAACAGCGCCGAGAAGATGACCACTGGCAGAATGTCCGCATCGGCGGCGTGTTTTATCACGTTGCTAGGGAAGAGGTGGAACAGGATGTCCCAGCCGGACTGGTGCGCGGCGTGGACAACGGCGGTGTGGGCCGACAGATCCAGCGGAAGGTTGGCGCCCGGCTTTAGCCAATTTGCCACAAAGAGGCCAAAGAATAGCGCGATGGTGGTGACTATTTCAAAGTAGAGCAGGGCCTTGCCGCCCATGCGCCCAACCGCCCTGATGTCGCCAGTCTGCGCTATGCCTACGACTATGGTTGACACCAAGAGGGGCACTATCAGGCCCTTGATGAGGGCGATGAAGGCCCTGGACATGAACTGCAACAGGTTGTACACAAAGGGGAACTCGTCCTTGGGGCAGAACCCCCCGACGATTATCCCCAAAAAAATGCCAACGAAAATCCAAAAAGTGCCGGATCGCCAAAGTGGTTTTTTCTTGTCCGCAGTCATAGTCAGCCAACCCTCGTAGTAGGGAATTATACCAAGCCGCCATCAAATAGCGTTTTGGCAATTGATGCGGGCTGCGCCTACGCCATGTTTAAGCCGATTGATGACGCGGCGAGGTCATTCGCCCGGCAGATTCGTTGGGCAGAATGGCACCCGGCGCGTATCTTACGGACTGGAAGGAGCCCGGTTGGGGTATTTGCCCGGTGCTTACCTTACGTGCTCGGGTTCACGGCCCGGCGGCTCGGTTCGTTTTGCGCCGGGTCATGGAGCCCGCCCGGATGCTAAACTGGGGAACTCGCTTGTTGCGTCGCTCGCTGGCTCGCGCCGCCCCGCTCGCTCCCCAGACCCCGGGTACTCGCCTCGCCTACTGCCCTATGTAGGGG
>JAITFL010000151.1 GCA_031281385.1 Holophagales bacterium | reverse complement strand
TAGTCCACGCTGCCAAGTATCGCCAAGGCCGCGTCCTTTGCCGCTTGGTCGTCTGGCCAAGCCATCGCCAGTGCCTCGCAAAAAGTGCCCAAGGGCCACACCCAGGCTGTGCCATTGTGGTAGGCCGGCTTGCGCCTTGTGTCCTCGTCGCCCTCGTAGTGCCCCCAATATGGGCGGTTGGGATCGTTCAGCAGGCCCCAAGACGCATGGACGGGAAGCGGAGCCCTTTTGACTGGGAGCGGAGCCAGGCTTCGGATCGCGCCAGGAATGAGCAAATGCCTCATAGCGGCAGAAACCGCTGACTGTGCTTTTTCGCCTTTGGCCAAGCCCAAGGATATTAAGAATAGCTGGTTTGGGCGCAGGTGGTCGGCTGGCCAAGCGTCCCTAGCTGGTCGGCCCGCCGGGGCTATTAGCACATCTGCAAAATACCCCTCTGGGCCAAGCCAGAATTTTTCAATGGACGATTCGGCCAGCTTTGCCAAGTCGCGCCACTTTCTTGCCTTCTCTGGCAGGGTGTCGCCCAGCATGCGCAACAGGCATACCCATAGTGCCTGTATCTCCACAGGATAGCCCTCGCGCGGGGAGCCGGCGGGATAGTTTGTGTCCATCCAAGTAAAATGCGGGGGGCTCCATATCAGGCCAGAATCCTGATCCATTCGGATTCCATTTGGGGTGCCCCTGCTGTACCATTCGGCTATTGATTCCAGTGCGCCCAGCAGTGTGCGCCCATCGGAAAGGGGCGAGTTCAAAAAGTCGGCACCCAGCACCGCAGCGGCCTCTATTGAAGCTAAGGCAAGCCATAGCGGGGCATCGGACGTGTCCCTGTTGGCAGTGCTGTCCGCAGTGAGCATGTTGGGCAGCGTACCTTTTTTTTCTAGGGCCGCGTACGTGACCAATATCTTGGCCGCTTCTTCCGCCAGCCCACAGGAAATCATGCCGCGGCATACTATCAGAGTGTCCCTGCCCCAATCCAAGAACCAAGGATAGCCGGCTATTACCGAACTGCCGCCGTCCCTCTCGACTACAAAAGCCCCAAGGTTTGGTATTAGGTGCTGCTCGAATTCTGTTTTGGCCAGCCCTATCAGCGGGGCCAAGGCTGCTTTTCGCATGGACTGGAAATCGGCCCAGTTGCTTGGTATTTTTTCTTCGGCGCTTACCACTATGTGCGCTACGCTGCCCTTGGGCATTTCAATGTCGAACCAGCCTGGGCTCCAGGCATCGCCGCAGTCTGTCTGCCCCCTAGTGCCTTCAACTGTATGCGGGAGGTTTAGGCTCCATTCAGATTCCCTATTGAAGGTTCCGCTGTCTGAAAATGCCGCCAGCCGCCTGTCGGTGGCCGGAGTGAACACAAACCCGTTTTTGTCGTGCTTGGTTA
Organism: Holophagales bacterium; assembly: GCA_031281385.1. The sequence continues at coordinate 8,018 of JAITFL010000151.1, read as the reverse complement.
TTTGATCCAAGTACCTGTCCGCGCCATCCCACTTTTTGGTTTCGCAATGGAAAGACCTGTCTTCAACGTCTAGGCGGACAGAAAGGCGCACTTTGGCATAGTCCGGCAGGTCATTGCCATGCTCTGGGGGCGCATCGGGTCTCTCGAAGCGCAGCACCAAGGTATTACTGCCGGGCAAGATGTCGGCGTCTAGGTATATTTCAGCGGCCCTGCCGTCCCCTGCGTGTCCAAGGAAAACCCACGACGCGGGCGGGCCTGCAAAAAACCTGATCAGCGTCTCGGCGTTCAACTCTGTTATGAACCCATCGGCGTTGGCCCACACCCTAACCCTTTTGATAAATACATGGCGGTCGCATGGAGCCGTTGGGTGCAGATTTGCCCCCAAGGCGCAGTCGTACTTGCTGGTAATGCGCCCCAAGTCCGCATGAATTCGCGCCATCCCCCCGCGCCCATTTGTCAGCAGCGCTATTGCATCGGTTTTGAGTTTTTGTATCGGATGGGGATGCTGACCCGTATGGATGGGCTTTCTGATTTGCGCAGACCCTTCCGCTGCCGCGCCGCTCAGTCCCCTCACCAGTGCCACGGCGTTGGCCCTGCCGGCGACAAGGTTCTCTTGCTCTGCCTTGGCATGTTTTGCAGCGGCGGCCCGCCCGAAGAAGCTGAAGCCCCGCCGCTTCACTGCGGAGGATGGCTTTTCTGTGTGCAACTTGGGCAAAAATCTCATGGTTCCGCTGGCGCGCTTGCCACCGGCCTCGGAGAAGCGGTTCAATTCCAAATGCACGTCTTCAAAAGCGCATAGCCCGGAGACTGGCGGCAGAGATGCAACGTGGAACTTCCCGGCGCGGATGGATCTCAGATTGAGGGGGCCGCGGCCAGGCAGAGCGATGGCCACTTCAAATGGAAATGAGTCCCTGAGCAGCACGGAATGGCCGGGCGGGACTAGAAATGTCCTGTTTATATCTTCGGGAGTCCACAACAGTGCCAAGGGGTACGAGTTGCTGGCGATGGCCGCTCGCAGCCTTTCCAGCAGCCCGCCGCTGCCAGACCCCACCTTGGGCAGCGCCGCAAGAAAGGCAAGGGGGTCATCGTCAACGATTGCGGCAAGCTCTTTCCAATCGTATTTGCCAAACGATTCCATGGGCAGGTGCAACGACAAGTTTTGGATGGCCCAGGCCGACCTAGCCCTAGCAAGCATGTAGTCCGAACCATAAAGGCCCGTGGGCTGCTGGTTAACGGCAAGGAAATAGCTGGCCCCCTCCGGCAGCTTAAAGTGGACGTCCTCCCCCACCACCAACGCCTCTGGAGGCTCTTGCCCCAGCAAGTCAATGTACGGAGTTCCCATGGATTCCCATATCCGGCGATTGATGGCTATGGTGCGCTTCGATTCTGAATCTAGGTTGATAAGGGCCAATCCGCAATCGGCGGAATCCGCGCTATGGCGCGTCAAGGCCAGCACCCAAGAATCGTTTGGGCTGATGCGCTCGACCTTGGCACCGTCTTGGAAGCAAGTGTGGCTCGAAATCAACTGGTTCAGAGATGAAAGCTCTTGGACAAGGTTGGCCCCGGTACCCCATGCCATTCCTCGGGCTTCGTGAACATCAACTTTTTCTGTTGCCAGCCACTCAACGCCACATGTAAAGCCGTATGCCCCACTCTGGCTGGACAAGGCGCAGAGGCGGTTCCTCATCAGGCTCCAAGTCTTGCCTTTTTCTGCTAAGCGCAGGTTGTCGTGGGTTTCGCTATAGTTCACCAATGGCCCCATGCGCTGGCCTTGCAGCAGCAAGTGGTCTAGGTATGCAGACACTTCTTGCGGGCCATAGTTTTGGAATAGTTCGGAGTAAGCCCACTGCATGCCGCCTTCGGTCAACAGCGACTCGGTCAGTTCCCAAGCCCCTCCAAGACCTTCCAGCAAAAACACAGTGTTGGGAAATTGCTCCCTTACCCTTGCTATCACATACTGCCAAGCCGGAAGAGGCACCATGTACCCAGCATCGCAGCGGAACCCGTCCACGCCGCGCTTGCACCATTCGATGAGCGAATCGGCGGTTGACTTCCATAGTTCGGGCAGATGCTGGTCTAGCTCCACCAAGTCTCCCCAAGTGATGCCCCAAGCACTGGGGCTCTTGAAGGTTCCGTCTCCATTCCGCTGGAACCACTCGGGATGCGATTCCATCAAAGAGCTGTGCCAGCCCGTGTGGTTGATGACAATGTCCAAAAAGAGCTGGCCGCCCCGCAGGTGCACACCGTCCGCAAGTTCGCGGAATTGTTCCACTCCAGTCGTGCGCTGGTCGAAATCTATCAGCGCTTGGTCTATGGCCGTCATGTCCTGAATCGCGTAGGGGCTGCCAAACCGCCCCATCTTGGCCGTCACCGTTGGCGTTGGCCCTATGGGGAGAAGGTGCAGCACGCGGCATCCCAGTTCATTGATGATGTGGTCGAGTTGGCCCGTCAAATCCCTGAGAGTCCCGCTCTTAGGTATCACCGTCAGCCCTTCGCTCTCCATTTGCCGATATTTCTCTTCATTTTCAGGGTCTGCGGCTTTTCTGCGGGTGCGGGATGGGCCGAACATTCTTGGGAAAGCGCAGTAGATGGTGTTGCCTGCCCTAAGGCTGTCGGGAAGGACAGATATTCCAATGTCGGGGCCATCTGGCCAATGCTGGTGTCCATCGGGATCAAGGACGTACGCTTTGGCCCTAAAGTGGCCGACTTCCGTAAAAGTCAAATCCAGCACCCACTTCCCCGGCTCGGCTTGCAGCGGAATGTCCCTCCAACTGGATCCGCCAAACGTGAGGGATTCCTTCTCCCGCCCCCCCGCGCTTGCGATGACTTCTTTCCGCGCCTGTGCGCCCCGGCCGAGGTTAGTCCTCAAAAAAGCGTTCCACGTCGGCATCTTGGCCGACGCGTGTTCCAGCTCCAAGCGCAGAGAATCTCCCACATAAACCGCCAAGCGGCTGCCAGGACTGGGGTGCATGCTGGGCTTGTCCATTTTTACCTCTTGCCCTAAATGGAAGTTTACAGAAAAATGTCGGCAATTCGCAAGAACGCTTAAAGATTTATTATACTTTGAGCCTCTTGCAAAACCTACCAACTTTTAGACCCAAATTCGCCCTAATCGTCCAATTGTTGGAGCCTCTCGGCTTCAAATGCGGCTCTCAGCGGCTCCAAAATTGGCTCCAATTGGCCCTGCATGAAGGTTTCCAGTTGGTGCGTGGTCACGTTTATGCGGTGGTCTGTCACGCGGCTCTGGGGAAAGTTGTACGTCCTTATTTTTTCTGAGCGGTCTCCGCTGCCAACTTGGGATTTTCTTAGGGCCGCGCTGCTGGCGGTCTGTTCCTCCATCGCTTTTTCCAGCAGGCGCGAGCGCAGGACTGTCATGGCCTTTGCCAAGTTTTTTAGCTTGCTGCGCTCATCTTGGCACTGTACCACTGTGTTTGTTGGCAAGTGCGTCACGCGGACTGCCGAATATGTGGTGTTGACACCTTGGCCTCCCTTGCCGCCAGAACAAAATTCGTCAATGCGGAGGTCTTTTTCGAGTATCTGGACGTCAACCTCTTCTGCCTCGGGCATCACTGCCACGGTGGCGGCAGAAGTGTGAACCCTGCCCTGGCTCTCTGTCTTTGGCACTCTCTGAACGCGATGCACACCCGATTCAAAGCGGAACAGGCTGTACGCGCCTTCGCCCTCTATTTGGGCGATAATTTCTTTTACTCCGCCCATATCGGCTTCGCTCTCGTCCAAAACAGAAACTTTGAAGCCTTTGCGCTCGGCGAACCTAGCGTACATTCTGAATAATTCGCCAGCAAAAAGCGCTGCCTCTTCGCCGCCTGTACCCGCCCTCACTTCCAAGATCACGTTGCGGGCGTCCTTTGGGTCTTTGGGAATCAACAATCGCCTGAGCTCTTCTTCCCCGGCCTGTATGGACTTTTTGAGATCGGGTATCTCGCTTTGGGCCAGCTCCCTCAAATCGGCGTCGGTTTCTTTGTCTGAGGCCATCGCCTCGGCTTCGTCCAACTGTTTGATGAGGCTGCGCTGTGCGGCCCAAGCCTTTGCCACGGGCTCCATTTCGGCCCTTAGCCTAGCCAGCTCGATCAGTCGCTTGGGGTCTTTTGTGTATTCGGGATCTTGTAGCTGGGCCTCTACTTCTTGGTACTTTGCCTCCAGCGCCTCCAACTGGTCTTGCATGAAATCCTTTCGCCGCCGCTAAAAAAAGGGCGGGCCGACAGCTATCGGCCCGCCAAAAAAGACAATGGGGCTACTGGTTGGCAGTTGCTTTTGCGTACTTTTTATGGAATTTTTCAACCCTGCCAGTGATGGCCACTTCGCGCTGCTTGCCGGTGTAAAATGGGTGGCAGGACGCGCAGGTTTCCACGCGGAGTTCTGGCTTGGTGGAGCGGGTCTTGAACTCGTTTCCGCAGGCGCAGTGGACTATTACTTCGTGCAGCTTGGGGTGTATGCCTTGTTTCATGCCTATGTCTCCATGTCGTTCTTGGATACTCCCACAATGCGCGTACTAGGATGGGCAGCCAGGGACATATCCATTCAACTTGCAATGTTATCCCACATTTGTTTTTTTTTCAAGGTTTTGTTTTTTCCCTCATTCATCAGCCACTGGCCAAGGATTTCCCGCAGGGCGTGGCCTTGTTTGTCTGTTGTTGGATATACTTTCTACAGGAGCCACCGCCAATGATTGTTGACGCCCATTGCCACTTGACTGGAGGCCACCAAAAAGACAAAGACATTGACGGGATACTCGGTCGTGCAAAGGCAGCCGGGGTCATCGGTGCCGTCGCTGTAGGGACAGACTTGGATGATTCAAAAAAAGTTCTGGAGCTGGCTGAAAACTACAGCAACATCAGGGCTTCCCTGGGCGTTCACCCACACGACGCAAAGACCTGGGATGCCGAAACGGAAATGGAGCTGCGCGGCCTTCTAAAGTCGCCGCTGGCCCTGTTCGTGGGGGAAACTGGCTTAGACTGGCATTACGATTTGAGCTCAAGGGACTTGCAGGAAAACGCCTTTCGCGCACAGATAAGGCTTGCCATAGAGATCGGCAAACCGCTGATGATTCATACTAGGTCGGCACCGGACGCCACGCTGGCAATATTGGAGGAAGAAGGGGCCTCAAAGGTTGGGGGGGTCATCCACTGCTTCACCGAAGACCTGCTATTCGCGCAAAGGGCCGTCAATCTTGGCTTTTATATTAGTTTTTCTGGAATAATTACATTCCCCAAAAATAGCCAGGCCATCGTAGAAGCCGCAGCATGGGTGCCTGAAGACCGAATATTGGTAGAGACAGACGCGCCATTCCTTGCCCCCGCGCCGCACAGAGGCAAGCCCAACGAGCCAGCCTTCGTGGTGCATACGGCGCGGCGCCTAGCCGAGCTGAGGGGCTGCGGCGAAAAGCAAGTCCACGACATTACTTGCAAAAACCTGAGGGCGCTGACTGGATGGGACGTTGCCAAATGCTGAACGAACCCCTTGCAAAACTAACTTCGCGCTCATCGAAGTCACCCGGGGTCTGGGGGGGAGCGAGGGGGGACGCTCGCATGCGAGTGGGACCGAGCGGACCCCCAGCTAGCATTCAGAAAGTTTTTCCAAGCCCCGGCTCTAAACGAACAGGCCGCAAGGTCTCTGCCCCGTGGTCAAGCGGCGAATGACCTCGCCGCGTGTCCCATTCGGCATGATGGAATTGCCATTTACTCACAAAAAAGAGTTTAGAAGCTTTGCAAGTGTCTCGAACTGCATCCATAATGTTGCGTTCTGCAACAAACAATTGCGCCAAAAGAAATGTCGCTGATGCCCATTTTTCACATAAACGCTGTTATTATTGTTGTTATTGTTATCATCCGGTACCCTAGCTGGCTTGGCATAGGTTTAGCATAAAGCAAGCAGGGCAAAATCCATTCGCCCACTTTGTTAGGAGGTGTGTCATGTTGTCAACTATGTGCAAATCCCAAGCGCTGAGGGCGCTCAAGTCTATTTCGCTATTGGCTCCGGCAGCCATCATCTGCCCTGCCCCCGCCTTTGCGCAGGACCCCGATGAGTATTTGGGCGAGCGCCCCGAGCGCTACGCCATGGTCAGCCATTTGGAAGGCAATGTCGTCATCCGCAAGTGGGACGACGATGAAGAGTTGACCAAGGGCACCCCGATATCCGAGGGCGATGCAATCGTTGAGAGCAATGGGCGCGGGGTCATCCAGTTCGGAGACGGGACAAGGCTCGCCTTCGCAGAGCGCACCCGATTTGAAGTAGCCACCCTCTTCGATGATCAGGGTGGCAGGACCACCGCCCTCTTCAGGCTAAGCCTAGGGCGGCTCCGCATCGCCACCGGCCCCCAGAGCGAGGCATTTTTCCGCATAGACACGCCGTCGGGCAGCGTCACCATGGATGGCAGATGCGTCGTGAGCATCGAGGTCGGGAACGACCGCTCGCTGACCATCAAGGTTTATTCCGGCAATGTTGCAATTCGCAACAAAATGGACACAGCCACCATCGGCGCTGGAGAAAGGCTGACCATCTACAGCGACAACGAGCGTTTTAACCGGACAAGGTCATTCAACACCTATGAGCTGGACTCTTTCGACTCTTGGGCGGAAAATCGCATGTCCCTGACCCGCTCGGAGAGCAGCCAGCGACTCCCGACTGAAATCCGCTATTATGCCAATTCCTTAGACGGCCACGGCGACTGGGTCAACGTCGTGGACGTGGGCTGGTGCTGGCGGCCAAGCATCGCGCTTGCCGGATGGCGGCCATATTGGCGCGGCCACTGGGGCGCATACAGGGGCGGGATGACCTGGGTCAGCTACGATCCATTCGGCTATGTTACCCACCACTACGGGCGCTGGGGGTGGAGCCCCATGTATGGCTGGTACTGGATACCAGGCGTTTTTTACAGCCCTGCTTGGGTAGCTTGGAACATCATGGACGGCCTCTTCGGGTGGGCACCGCTGGGCTACTATAACCGCCCGATCTATTGGGGCCACCACGGATGGAACAGGGATCTGTGGAATGTCGTCCATGTCAGGAACGTCCACGCAAGAAACATTTACAGCCACACCATGGGCGCCGGCGACATTGGGAACCGCTTCCACACCGCCGCCAATGGAAACAGATCCCTTGCCGCGACTTGGAGGCAGGGCCCGCTGATTGTCACTAGGCAAGAGTTCAAAAACCCAGAGCCAAGCCAGTTCCGCAGGGCACTGTCTAGGGAAGTTTCAAACGAAAGGATTGCAGCCTATGAAAGGCAGGCCGGAAGGCAGTTAGTGGTCAGGCGGCAGGCCCAGCCCAACGTCCGTCCGACTGGCGCAGGCCAGCCAGCTGACAGGCCCTTTGAAGACCAAGCGTCAAGAAGGGCATTGGCCGATAGGCCGGTTGTCCGCCCAAGCAACAGGCCCGTTGAACCCCGACGGTCAGAACCCCGCGACAACGGAACGAACAGCGATCCGGACAGAACCCAGAGAAGGACACTTGGCCGCAGGGCAGACTCGGACGAACAGCCCAAGAGGGAAGTCCAGCAAAACCGCAAGAGCAATGATGACGATTCGAGGAGGGAAGTCCGACCAAGCCGCAGAACCAACGACGACGATTCAAAGAGAGGGGAGGCCCGCCAAGCCGATTCCAGACAACAGCAGCGCGGGGAAAACAACGCTCCCCCAAGCCGTGGCGCAGGAAGCAGGGAAGAGAGAAACAACTCTGGCAGCTCTGACAGAGGCAGCCAGGCCCCGCCATCAAGGAGCGTTGCGCCGCCGAGGAATTCGTCCCCTCCCGCTAGGACTTCCCCTCCGCCTGACAGGAGCAGAAATTTGAGGCGATAGTACCACTGAAATTACGCAGACAAGAATTAGCGACCGGGTAGCTGTGTCGGCGCAGGATGCGCCATGACCCCCAAGAAGAAAAATATTGCATCACCAACCAATGTGGCAATGACGCCACCAATTCTCTAAGGGAGATCATAAAATGATCTTGTCAAAAATCATCCTTGCCGCCACAATGTCGGCAACCGTCCTCTGGCTTGCGCC
>JAITFL010000068.1 GCA_031281385.1 Holophagales bacterium | reverse complement strand
GCCTGGATAGCTGGCATAAAAATTTGGGCGTTCATAAAAGCCATACGCGACCCAGCCATTACCGCATTTTCGACAGCCTCAAGCGAGGCGGCTCTGCCAAAGCTACTGGAGGAAACCGTACGTTTCGGCGTGCCAAGGCGCGTGGCCAGTTTTGTCATCCCTACGGGGTACAGCTTCAATCTAGATGGAAGCACCCTCTACCTAGTGCTTGCCTCTCTGACCATAGCCCAAGCCGCCACAGCGGCAAATCCAGAGATGTTTCCCCCCTTGGGCATTGGCACCCAGATCATGATGATAGTCGCCTTCATGCTGACATCCAAGGGCGTCGCGGGCGTGCCAAGGGCCACCTTGGTGATCATCGCCGCCACCATAGGCAGCTTCGGCCTGCCAGGTGAGGCGGGAATAGCCATGCTGCTTGCCGTTGACGAAATCATGGACATGGCCCGCACGATGATAAACGTGATAGGCAACGGCCTAGCCACCGCAGTGATAGCAAAGTGGGAGGGCGTTTTTGGCACTGAGATGGAGTCGCTGCTGGATCAGGAAGCGGTTGGGAAGTAGCCAGCCAACCGCAGTAATCGTTTTTTGTTCATCCGCCCTGCGCTTTTGTTATCGCAAACCCTTGAAACCCCTCTCCCTCCCATGCCAGCGGGTCGGGGCAAAAGAGATGGGAGGGGCCTGGCCATATCGCTGCCGGCCCGATATTTGGGCAGCATTGCAACAGCCGCTGCAGGTGAGCGATACCTTCCTCTGGGAACCAACTGCACACGGAATAAATCAATAGGCCGCCGGGGGCCAGCTTTTGGATGGCAGCGTCCAGCAATCTGGCCTGGACTGCGGCCAGCCTGAAAATGTCCGCTTCTTGCAGTATCCACACAATCTCAGGGTATTTCCTAATGGTGCCAGAACCCGAGCAGGGGGCGTCAATGAGCATGATGTCGAAGGGTGCTTCTTGGGCGGCCAGCCAAGCGACGGAATCTGCCACTTCTATTTGCGCGGACACATTTCTGGCCTCTAGGTTTTCTCGCAACGTCCCGACGCGGCTGGGGCCTTGGTCTATGGCAAATATTTGGGAATTGGGCCATCTATAGTACAGCGACGTCGTCTTGCCGCCGGGGGCGGCGCAAAGGTCGGCTATCCGCAATGGGCTGGAAGATGAACTATGGTTCCAATCAAATAGCATCAGTGCCTGGGAGCTTACGTCCTGCACCATGCCGGCACCAGAGCGCAGCCAATCCAAGGGATAAGGGGATTCTGGCATCAACCTATATGGATGCGGCCATCGATCGTCCCTTATAAGGCTACTGGGCGGCTCGCCCCTCAGTACAATGAATGCAGGCTCTGGCGGCTGCTGTAGCCTGAGCCAAAGGGTTTCTAGGTTTTCAAGTGCATAGTTTTTTCCAAGTGCGTTCTTCAATAGCATTTCTGCAATGGGGGTTCGATCCAAGCTTGGAGACAGGGATTCAAGTTCGGCAGCGAGGCGCGCCCTGTCCTTTGAGGCACCCCTGAGAATTGAATTGACGAGGCCCTTATGCGCTGCAAACCCAACGTTCCGCCTAGAAACCAGTTCCACCGCCTCAGAAACGGCCGCGTGCGCTGCCACGCCCGGCAACCACGCAAGCTGCGCCAAGCCCATGTTGAGGGGGATTTTTGTCTTTAGTGGAAGCCCGCGCACAGGGTCTTTAAGTTTCTGGACACACCAAGCACCCAGCCTGCCCCACCCTCGCAAACATAGGCCCAATATGGCGTGCGCCAATTTTGCGTCTTGGGAGGAAAGGTCCTTGTCCCAGCTCCCAAGCGGCTTGCGGCCATCTATGAACACATCAGAAAGGGCTTGTGCAACTGTTAGTCTGGCTGAGGTTGACATCAGGCGTGTTCTATTGGCATTTGATCAGCGTCTTGGTTAAGGCTAGGGAATATTTGGTAAATTGAATAGATCTCTTATAGCTTGGGTCGGCGCATTTTTGAAAGCCAGCACCGATGCATCAAAGTTATTCATCCCCCCCCAGACGCAGTGAAGATTATCTTGAAGCCTGCCTGTTCGACCACAGTCGCAAGGCTTTTGGGGGAAAAACCAGTTTTGTGTGCAAAGAAATCTTGGCCGCTTCTCTCTATCTCCACGCTATATCCGTACAGTACGTCGCGCACCATGATAGGACCCGCAGGCGAAATGTAAAGCACATCATCTATGTCTAGGTTTCGCGCCACCACCGCCTTCATCACGTTTTGGACATCTGGCACGATTATTTGTGCAAAGCCGTCATCTTTGAGTACATGCAAAAATCCTTTCAGCACCTTTGGCACGTCGTGGCGGTAGTAGTGTTCTAGGTTGTGCGAACAATACACTGCGTCAAACTGGTTTGCCTCTAGGCTGTCAAGCTCCCTAGCATCGCAGAGAACGTCAGGGGAGGTTTTTTCGTCAATGTCCAATAAGACGTGCTCGAAGTCCGCGTATTGGGGCGGGAGCGGGATGGTCTTTGAATTGCCGCCGACGTTCAATACCCTCTTTGTCGTTTTTACGTCCTGATCCATGCAGCCGCCTCTGGCAGTATTGTAATATTCATTAGAGCTTCTTGCAAAACCCTCAATCATTTTTGGACTGCGAGACTTTGTTGCGCCGCTGAATAACTCACATGTTCGGGGAGTGCAACCTAACAAACTGGACTGATGCGGGCTTCGCCCGCGCCATGCTTATGGCCGATTGATAGCGTAGCGCGGTCATGCGCTGCTTATATTTCTCTAAAAGGGCGAACGCCCTAAGATGCGCGAGTGAAATGGAGCGAGCCGCCGAAGGCGGTGAGCGGATTTGAAACCGCGCCTCGCCAGGCCCCCTCTTGCGGCCTGTTTCGCTTCACAGCGGATCTTGGAATTCCCGGATGCTAACTGGGGATTCGCTCGGTCGCGCTCGCATGCGAACGCCTCCCTCTTTTTAAGACACCCAAGTGCTGCTGGCGTTTGAGGCTGCACCGCAGCCTCAAACGCTCATTTCCCAAGGGCGTCTTCCCCAGACCCCGGGTACTCGCCTCGCGTACTGCCCTATGTCGGGGCGGATGCATGGGGGTAGCTTCGATGGGCGCGTAGATAATCAGAACCTTATAGTCCCAAAACATCTAGGTTTTGCAACAGTCTCGAATTACAATAATTTCATGGGAGATGAACGAAATTCGGCCAATTCGGTCAATTCGGCACTAGTGGTCAGAGCCCTCACAGGGGATGGGCAGATCCGCATGTCCGCCATTGACGCGACGCCACTGTGGGACGGAGTAAGGCGAGGACACCCGCACCTAGAGGCCGACTCATGCGGGCCTCTCACAGAACTGTTGGCCGGGGCCACGTTGCTACAATCCAGGTCTCTGTTGACCGAGCGCGTACAGTTGGCAGTCCGCTCATCAGGAAGAGCCAAGGCCATAGTCGCCGATTCGTGGCCCAACGGCAGCATAAGGGGAATACTGGACTTGAACCCAGCTTGCACCAATGGACAGTGGCTGGCTTTTCCAGGGCTGTTCCAGGTAATGAGATCAAATCCAAAGGGCCAGCCATATATTGGAAACCTTGAATTGGTTGATGGGCCAATATCCGCCCAACTGGAATACTACCTTCAGCAGAGTGAGCAAATTCAAGCATGTGTGGCACTTTGGTGCGACACTGCTTCTGGCGCGGCCGGGGGCGTGCTGGTCGAGCCGCTGCCAAATTGCCCGCCCGGGCGCATCAAGCGAATGGTGGCTGGCATCGAGGGGCTGGAAGTGACACAACTCTGGGAGAGAACGCCAGAATTTCTGGTGAGCTGGATCAACCAAGGGAGCGGGGCAGAGGTGCTTTCCATGCAGACAATAGAATATCGCTGCCGATGCTCCAAGGAATCCCTGATAGACATCTTGGGCACTATGCCACGCAACGAGCGCGAGAATATCTTTGCCAACGGCAAGGCGACTGTCAATTGCGAATACTGCGGCAAGAGCTATGAGATTGGCCCGGAAGAGATGCCAGACACGGACAACTCATCGGGTTTGTCAACTGAAAGCACCCCATGAAGGCACCAAAGCAGGACATCCAAATAACGCAGCGCGGGCGGCCCTTAGGCAACCCCATATCCGTTTGGCTCAAGTTCCGCTTTGCAACGTGGGTTGCTTCCATTGTTTGGAAGGCCCTAAAAACTACGCTGAGAAAGCGCCACAGAAGGAACGACGCGGTAAATGCACTGGTGGCAGACGACCAGCGCATCATACTGGCTTTTTTTCACAGGCGGCTTGTGATGATGCCACTCAGCTACCCATACATAAGGCACAGTCACGATGGGGAAAAACGTGGGGTGGCCATTCTCTCCAGCGACAGCAAGGATGGCGAAATTAGCGCGGCGATATGGCGGCACTTGGGCATCCATGCAGTCCGAGGCACATCGTCCCACGGAGGCGGGGCTCAAGGGCTAGTCAAGATGATCCAAGTGGTGCGCCAAGGCTGGGATTTGGGCATAACCCCCGATGGGCCAAGGGGGCCAAGCTGCATAGTCAAGCCCGGGGCCATAGCCGTGGCAAAAAAAACTAGGGCGTGGATTGTGCCAGTCAGCGTGGCCTATAGCAACCCCTGGCAATTGAAGACATGGGACAAGATGCTGATCCCAAAGCCTTTTTCCAAAGTGGCCGTGCTTTTTGGTCAGCCCTACCAAGTACCGGAGCATATAGAGGACGAGGCCCCGCTGGCCCAAGAATTACAGGACAAATTGGCAGTGCTGGAACATGACGCAGATGAGTTTTTCAAATGAGCCTCGCCATCGTGGCCCTGTCCGGAGGCATGGATTCCTGTGTGACCGCCGCTATTGCCAAGCGAGACGGCTTTGAGCTATGCCTGTTGCACGCAAGCTATGGGCAATTGACCGAGGCGCGGGAAAGGCTGGCTTTCCAGCAAATAGCTGATTACTATGAAGTGACGCCCGGCAGGCGCTTGGTCGTCCCCATGCAGGCACTAAAAATTATAGGCGGCTCATCTCTGACGGACGCAACGATGCAGATGGAGCATGGCAACTTAGACAGGGCGGAAGTACCTTCAACGTACGTGCCCTTCAGAAACGCGCACCTGCTTGCCACCTGTGTAAGCTGGGCAGAGGCCATCGGCGCGACAGACATCTTTGTCGGATTCGTGGAGGCAGATTCCAGCGGTTACCCAGATTGCAGCGCGGAATTTCTGAAAGCGTTTGAAGCAGCGGCCAACAGTGGCACAAAACTAAGCACTAGCATCAAAATACACGCACCCCTGATTGACAAGACCAAAGCCGAAATTGTGAAAATAGGCATGTCCATCGACGCACCGCTGCACCTAACTTGGTCGTGCTACAAATCCGAGGCGCGCGCTTGCGGAGTTTGTGACTCATGCCTTCTGCGCTTGAGAGGGTTCAGTCAGGCCGGATTCAGCGACCCTATAGATTACGTGCAAAACGAAAAAAAAGGGGGAGCATGAGCGCGAGAATTGTCCTGATAGTATGCCTAGCCGTCCTTTGCACCGCTTGCAAGACGATGAAGTCGGCGTCGAAATCAATGGGCGCAAACTTAGATAAATCAATGGTCTATCAAGTCGAAGAGAGGAATGTATTCCAACCGCAAACGACGCCCGTCCGCCCCGAAACATTCAACCGCCGCAACATAGAAGTGGCCCTGCCCGATGGAAACATTCTCAGGGGCATAGCGATCACTAGAATAGGGGCAAGGGCAAACATGCTGTATTTTTGCGGCAACGCAGAGATGGCTCAGGCGATGACGCTGGAAATGACCAAGTGGGCAGAGCGATACAACGTCAACGCCATCTGCGTGGACTACAGGGGCTATGGGGCCAGCAGCGGCGTCCCGGCCGTGAAGCACCTTGCCGATGACGCATTGCGCGTCTATGACCAGACGTCGGAGACAAGAAAGGGGCTTCCCACCATTGTGATTGGTTACGCCATAGGCTCGCTGCCAGCTACATTTGTGGCTGCAAGCCGCCAATGCAGCGGGCTGGTGCTTATAGCCCCGATAACCAGCTTTGAAGACCAAGACATGTACCCCGAAGACCAAACCCGCAGGCTGATGCCTTTGTACCACAAACCCTTTAGCGGACGGGCGACGATGAAGCCGGCCTTTGAAATCCCGGCACAAATTGAGCCCATATACCAAATCCCGAATGTGGTAGTGCCGCTGCTGGTCATCCACGGCGAGGGCGACACAGAAATCCCAAGCGTCTGCGGCATGAAAATTTATTCGCTGGCCAAGGGCAAAAAGACGCTGCTTCTCCTGCAAGGAGTGGGGCATGGAGAAATATCCCTAGTGGAAGGCCCCAGCGGCGAGGGCATGGCCAAGTTCATGGATGAACGCCTTGGGCCACTGACTGCGCCATACGAAGAAAAGGAACACTGAATGGCAAAAACCAGTAAAATAACTCCGACGCTGAACCCAGTCCCAAAACGCGCTTCCACCAAGCCAACAAAAAAACTGGATACCTTTGCCAGCCCGCGCCCCGGAAGGCCATTTGAAGTCGTTTTTGAAACGGAAGAGTTTACCTGCCTCTGCCCCATGACGGGCCAGCCGGACTTCGCGCATTTGAGGATAAGCTACCAGCCAGACCGGCTTTGCGTGGAATCCAAGTCCCTCAAATTGTACCTCTGGAGCTACCGCGACATGGGCGCATTCCACGAGGCGGCCACAAACCAGATACTTGACGACCTAGTGGCGGCGGTTCGCCCCGCTTGGATTAAAGTGGAAGGCAACTTTCAAATAAGGGGCGGGATCAGGACTTTGGTGGCCGCAGAATATGGGAAAAAATTGCACCCCAGTAAATAGAGGAGGAAGCAACTAAACTGGCACTATAGAACGTGTAATAGTGGGCATTTAGAAATTGGGCAGATTTTATTTACCCCCAAAACTACCCCCAGAATTATCATCCGACCATCGGTATCCAATAGCATATTATAGCGTTTTTTTCACTCCCTTGCTCATCGAAAAAAGCCCCCCATCGAAGTCCAGCGATTTTTTTCTCCCGCCGCGCAGAAATCTGAAAAAAGTCGTCATAGTCGTCAGGGTAGTCATTTCATCAATGGTCATGCCGCTTTTGGGCATGACTGCTTTTCTGGCAGGTCGTCATTTTTTGGGGCAAGTCGTCAGCCGAAAAAATGCCCACCTCAGAAAAAACTGCGAGGCATAATTATTCTGCTTCACCCAAACCCCCACCGCTCCCCCTCTCAGGCCCATTATCACGGCATTGCCCCATGAGCCATTGAGGGGGGGATGGGAGCCAGCGGCTACTGCTCGTTCCGTTTCCGTTGGGCTTCTTCCAGCGCATCAAGGGCCTTTTGAAGCCGCATGTGCAGCGTAGGCGCAGGGTTGAGCCATGTGTCGCTCAGTGG
>JAITFL010000063.1 GCA_031281385.1 Holophagales bacterium | reverse complement strand
AGGATTTGCTTGCCAAATCATGGCCGCGTATTGCTCGTAGGCGGGCTTTGCCCGCCGTAAAGCGAGCAATACAAGCGTGAATTGCTAAATTCGCTGGACAATCGCATGCGCTGGATCAGACATTGCGGGTGTGGACTACAATAAATTGAATTGCTATATTGATGCGGGCTTCGCCAGCGTTGATACGCTGTGCTGCGGCTCTTGTAACTTGTACCTGATATCACATATATATCGCATTAAACAGCAGCTTGAAGGTGCCATGCGGCTGGGCGCGGAAGGTGGGTTCGGGCCCTATGAGGCACAGGCGGCCCTTGCCATGGGGGATGTCCATTGCGGCAATGGTGCCATTGAGGTAGGCGGGGCCGTGTATCCAGCCGCTCTTGAGGGGATTAGGTAAATCGAACCAAGCTACAGCCCTGGCACCATTGGCTATGGCGGCTTCGCTGATTTTGTAGGCCGGGCTGTTGTTGAAAAAGACGTTGGCCTCTGTACCCATTCCATAGGCAAGGGGCTGACTGTTGTCAACTGTCATTTGCAAGACTGATCCTGGCACGTAGTACTTGTCCCTGGGCAGGGGCTGCATTCTGCCATTGGCCGTCTCTGTCATGGCGTTTGTGGCGCCAAGGCCAAGCATCTCGCCTATCGCGCTGGAAGAACCCATAGCGACAATAGTGCCGCCCGCGCTGGCAAATTCTTTTAGCGCAGGTAGGGTCGTCTCGATGGAGATGCGGCCCTGCCTGCCGCGGAACTCTGCGGGCAGGTCAGAATCTTGGAGCTGTCGGGTTCCGCCAGGCGCACCACCCCCAGCTAGTCTTGGCCGCTGAGTTATTGCCCCATCCGGAAGAATTATCACATCGAACTTGGCCGCTAGGTTTCCTGCGTCCAGCATTGGGGCGAACACCAATTCATACGGGAATTCAAATTGCTCCAAGATGAAGCGCAGCCAGCCAGAGGGCATGGAGCCGCCGTATTGATCCCATAGCCCTATGCGCTTTTGGGCTATTGCCTGTAATTCGCCCTCTGGTTTTTGGGCGACGGCGCGGACTTCCACGCCCAGTTCCACAGCGGCATTTTCCAACAATGGGCGCATCCCTTGGGAATCTGGAATATAGATGGCGCCCGGCTGGTAGTGCGCTCCGTCTATGTCAATCGCATTTTTGATCCAAAAGACACTGCCGCCGCCCTTGAACACGCGATTTTGGATCCTAAAGGCGTCGTTGGCCGCGTGGCTAATCAAATAGCCCGCTGCCCTTTGGGTGCCAACCACTTTCGCTGGCGGAGCTGATTGTAGGCCCTGAACTTTCTGGAATGGCCCATCGAAAGCGTCCAAGATGCGGTCGTACTGGACACCCATCTGCATCGCAAGTGTATAGCCAGCCACATCGTAGGGGGCAATGGGGGGGCCGCCTGGGTACTGGAAGTCATCAGGATGATCCTGCGGCTCAAACATGTCCAAAACGTGCGGCCTAAACGCTTGGGCTGTTTTTACCACCCACGAATCCTTTGGGTAATTCTTTCCCTTCACCTGAAATGGCGCGGTGGCCTGATGCACGGTGATGCCATTTTTTATTAGGGAATTGATGAACTTGGTCGCGGTTGGGAAATCGGGCTGGTCTGCGCTGAGTATGTACCCCCTTGGGTCGCGCCTGTCCGGGTGCTTCAAGGCTGTTTCATATAAGCCGGAAGGCAAGTTGGCCGCTCTAGCAAATGTCGGCATTTCATCTATTGGGGCCTGCTGTTGTTCTTTGGGCGCGGCGTCCCTAATGGCTTGGATAGCCTTTGGCGAAAGCGTCCAACTGTCCCTGCTGCCCCTCTCGATGGAATTTTTGCCCATCCTGTAAATATTGAACAAAAAGTCCTCTCTGTATTTCGAGGCCAAGTCCAAGATGGCCCGGTCGGCAGAAATGCTATAGTCAATGGACTGGCGGAAGTGCCACTTCTGGGGAGCTATGGGAAGGGGCAGGTCGCCGCTAGGCAACTGCCGACTTAGAACCAGTGGAATTCCCATCGGCGTGGGGCTTCCAATGGTTTCGGTTAGGATGCCCACCATGTTGTGAAAATACGTGATGGTGCGAAGCCCGCCATTGTACCAAGCGGAAAAATTGGCACCGCCGCGCATGGTGACGCCCGGTTTTTCCTCGGACACGAAGCGGGTGTGCATGGCCGAAGCCACAAGATTAAGCTGCATCATTACTAATGGGTCTATGTTGTAGTTGAATGGATCCCTGAATGGCGGCGCGAACATAACAGTCCCCGCAGGGCCAGACTGATGGTGGTTGTACATGACTTGGGGGAACCACTCCATGAACAACACGCGATTCATGTTGGTGGTCTCTGCTAGGTTGGACATGTAGCTATCGCGGTTGTTGTCGTGTCCTGCGTATTTTTGGTAGAGGCGCGGCACATTGGCTAGGCTTCTCTTGGTTGGATCCTTCTCTCTCATGTACCAATCGGACACTAAATCCATGCCGTCTGGGTTCGCAAGCACAGCCAGCAATATCACGTCTTTGAGTATGCGGGTGGTCTCTGCGTCTGTGCGGCTGACCATCTGATAGACGAGTTCCAGTAGCTGCTGGGCGCCCAGAACCTCGGTGCCATGCAGCCCGCCGTCAATCCACACGACCGCCTTGCCCTCTTTGGCCAACTCCCTTGCCTGGCTGTCGCTAAGTCCCTCGGCCAGAGCCAGTTTTTTGGCAATTTCCTTATAGCGATTTAGGTTTTTGTGGTTTTCGGGCGAAGTTATCACTGCCATGTACTGCGGCCTGCCCTCTTCGCTTTTGCCAATTTCTACCAGCTTCATCCTGTCGGATTCTTGATCCAGTTTCTTCCACCATGAGGCCAACTGGGAATAATTCGCCAGACAATAGTCCTGGCCAACGTCGAACCCCAGCGCTTCCTTTGGCTTGGTGACTTTTGGGGTCCCTTGGGCGGCTAGGGACGCCGGAGCAAAAAGAATCGCCAAGGCAAGTGCTAGCGCACCACTGGCGTTGTTTTTTTTAGGCAGCGAAATGGCCACGTTTAGCATCGAGGCTCCCATTGAGATTGCTGCTATGTCGCAGCGGTTAGTGTTGGACGCTGGGGAAAACTGCGCCCTATTTTTTTTTGGAATGGCTGTCGTGACTAGGGGCGTTGGAAGGGAACGGCGAAGGGCCAGGCTTTACAAAATGGGTCTCTAGCACCATCGTCGTGCGGGTAGAGGAGTTTTGGCCAAGCGAGCGAATTTTGTACAGCAGTTCATTTATACCCATCGGGGTGTCGGCCACTATCTTTAATAGCAGGCTGTCATCGCCGGCTATGGTGTGGGCCTCCAAAATATCAGGCTCCCGCGCCAGTGCCTCTATAAACTTGGTTTCCGACTTGCCCCTCTCCACGCGGCACTTGACTGACACGTACGCTACGCATGGCTTGTTTACCGCTGCGGGCTTCACTGCGGCAAAGTAGCCTTCTATTATGCCCTCACTTTCGAGGCGCTTTATTCTGTCAATCAGAGTTGGGCGGCTTATCTCCAAGCGGTCGGCCAGCTCTGCGTGGCTCATTCGCCCCGACGCCTGGAGGCAGGCGATTATCTTTTGGTTGAGGCCATCTTCCATCAGCGGTTTAGCCATAGCCGTTCCCCCATTTTGAAATACTTGCACACATTGGCTGCTTTGACAATGGGCAGGGGCCTTTTGGGAAACCATCAATCGGCATTAAACTATAGACGAGGGCGGGCATGAACTTCCACACTCCATATTCTGACCAATGCTTTTTTCTGATTGCAGGGCCCTGTGCGCTGGAATCGCGGCAGCACGCGCTCGAGTTGGCCGCAGCGCTGAAATCCATCGCTTCTGATCGGGACATACCCTTTGTTTTCAAGGCTAGTTTTGACAAAGCGAACAGGACTAGCCTGCACAGCTATAGAGGAACGACTTTGGCCGACGGGCTCGACATCTTGGCCCAAGTCCGACACGACTTAGGCGTCCCCGTCCTGACGGACGTCCACGAACCTGGGCAGTGTCCTTTGGTAGCGGCCACCGCAGACGTTTTGCAGATACCCGCTTTCCTCTGCCGCCAAACTGACCTGCTATTGGCCGCCGCCGCCACAGGAAAAACCATCAACATAAAGAAAGGGCAATTTTTGGCCCCCTGGGACATGCGACACGCTGTAGAAAAGGTCGAGTCTGTCTCGGAGGCCGGCCCCGTATGGGTGACAGAGAGGGGCGCGTCATTTGGCTATGGGAACTTGGTGGTTGACTTCCAGTCCTTCCCGCACCTCCGCAAGACTGGTTGCCCTGTGGTGTTCGACGCCACGCATAGCGTACAGAAGCCTGG
The DNA here is from genome assembly GCA_031281385.1 of Holophagales bacterium. The sequence continues at coordinate 5,036 of JAITFL010000063.1, read as the reverse complement.
CGCACTTGGCGACGCGACCGGAGGCGCGCGCGAGATGATCCCCACGCTGGCCAGAGCCGCCGCAACATGCACGGACGGGTTCTTCTTTGAAGTCCACGAAGAGCCGGAGAGGGCCCTCAGCGATGGCCCAAATGTATTCAGGCTGTCTGAATTTGGGCAATTGCTCGATGAGCTGCTTTCGATCTGGAGGACGGCCAGGCCAGTGGTGATGCAAGAAACGCAGGGCAAGAACTGATTGCCACGCTAAGTCGCGTATAAACGCGATAAAAAAAATGTATTATTTCAGTAGTTCCAGCACATTGACCATTCCTTGCGAAACCTCTTGCAGTGTTTTGTTCACTTCGTCTATTTCGATAGTCAGTTTTCGGACGGATTCCACCGACTTGGTCATGTTTTCTGCAACCACCATAAAGCCTTTGCCCGCTTGGCCGACCCTTGCCGCCTCAATGCTGGCGTTCAGGGCCAGCATCTGCATGCTGGACATCATTTCGCCTATGTTGAATACCAAGTCTTGGCTGCCGCTCAGCGAGGTCAGCAATTCGCCCTGGAGGGACTTGAGGGCCTTGGATACGCTATTCTGTAGCTGCCTCCTGTTGTCTTCCACTAGTTCAACGACCAGCCTGCTTGTGGCCTGATTGATCACCCTAGTCGAAGTGTCCTTGGTGGCCCGATCAATTATTGCTTCTGCTTCGGCGTTGGTTGAAACTTCAAAAATAAAATTTGGCAGTGGCCCGCGCAGCGCTTCTTCCAGCTTTGTAAAAGTGGCTATCCTGTTAGACTGAGCATCCAAAAGCCCAGGGGCGTTTGGGTTCGGGTCCATGATGAAGGCCACCCTAGCCGAGGCGGTTTTCAGCAAGAAGTGCAACATAGCGCTGCCACTCTTTCCACCGCCAACGATGCCAATGGAATGTTTTTGAGTGTCTGCGGATGCCATCTCGGGTCTCCAAATGCAGTCTTGCCTATTTATGATACGATAATTCTTTTTTTTTCGCAGCATAATAATTTGGTACGCATCGGCCCAAAGTAGGGTCAAGCTGGGTTAAAATTCTTGGTAGCCCATTATTGTGGGTACCAAGAGGGATTTCAGTGGAGCAAGCAATTGACCGCATCTGCAAGGAGCTGACCCTGCCGAGGGCCAGCGTAGCGGCTGTCATGGCCCTATTGAGCGATGGCAACACAGTGCCTTTCATCGCCCGCTACCGAAAGGAGGCCACTGGATCGCTGGACGAAGTGGCTATCCGCTCCATTGAGGAGAGGATGGCATATTTCAAGGATCTGCTGGAAAGGCGTGCAACAGTACTAAATACGATTGAAAAATCCGGCAAGCTAACCGATGAACTAAGAGCCAAGATTGACAAAGCCTGGACCAAAATCGAGCTGGAAGACCTGTACCTGCCCTACAAACCAAAAAAGCGCACAAAGGCCACGATTGCCAAGGAGCAGGGCCTAGAACCGCTTCTGGACTTGCTGTTGGAAGATGGCACTGGCGCAGACCCAATGATGCTGTCTGGCCCATTCGCCAAAGAAGGCGATGGGAGCAACGAGAGTCAAGAAGATGCCCTGCCCCCCTCTGCCTGCGTGGAGGGCGCGGGACACATCTTGGCAGAACGCCTTGCCGAAAGTGCCGAAATCAGGGCCTGGCTCAGAAAGGCGTTCCTCGACCAAGGCGTCCTAACATGCCTGCTCCGCGAAGACCGCAAAGAGGGCAAGGAGGCGCTTCGCTTTAGGCAATATTGGGACTTCAGGGGGGCCATCCGCAACATGCCGCCCCACAGGGTGCTGGCCATCAGGAGGGGAGAAAAAGAAAATATCCTCTCCGTCAAGTTGGTGGTTGACCGCAGCCGGCTTGTGTCCGAGCTGGCTTCTAAAGTAAAAATCAACCCCGCATCAGGCTACCGGGCCATGCTCCAAGCCGTCTGCGAGGACGCGTTTGACCGCCTGCTGGCCCCCTCGCTTGAAACCGAAATCAGGTCGGAGGCAAAGAAAAAAGCGGACGCCGAAGCGATCAAGGTGTTCAAGTCCAACCTAGACCACCTCCTTCTGGCCCCGCCGGCCGGCCAAATGTGTACTTTGGGCGTTGACCCAGGCATCAGGACTGGATGCAAGCTGGCCATCATCAACCGCCTTGGGCAGTTTATGGAAACCGCCACGGTGTACCCGCTGGAGCCCAAGAGGGATTTGGAAGGCACCGCGGCAGTATTGGAACAACTGATGCAAAAATACCCGATTGAAACAATCGCGGTTGGAAATGGCACCGGTGGGCGGGAAGCCGAGGCCATTTTCAGGCAGTGGCTAGAGGACACCGGCAGGGGCAACGTCCCTTGCGTCAGCGTCAGCGAATCAGGGGCATCGGTCTATTCTGCGTCCGAAGTGGCTAGGGAAGAATTCCCCGACCTAGACGTCACTGTGCGCGGAGCGATAAGCATAGCCCGCCGCTTCCAAGACCCGCTGGCGGAGCTGGTTAAGATCGAACCAAAGAGCATAGGCGTAGGCCAGTACCAGCATGACGTGAACCCGGCGCAGCTCAAAAAGGGCCTAGACGAATCCGTGGAATCCTGCGTCAACAGGGTCGGGGTTGATCTAAATAGTGCATCGTACAAACTGCTGTCATACGTCGCCGGCATTGGGGAGGCCCTGTCCAAAAACATAGTCCAGTGGAGGTACGAGAAGGGCGCCTTCCAAAAGCGGGAGCAACTGTTAGAAGTGCCGCGCTTTGGCGAAAAAGCGTTCCAGCAGGCCGCAGGGTTCCTGCGGGTCAGGGGCGGCGAAAACCCGCTGGACGCGAGCGCGGTACACCCCGAATCATATTCCGTGGTGCAGCGCATCTGCCAACTGGTGGGCAAGTCCGTTCCCGAACTAATCGGCAATGAGGCGATACTGGATTCTCTGGATCCAAAGACATTCATTGACGAGCAATTTGGCCCGGAAACCGTTGCCGACATCATTGCCGAACTCAAAAAGCCTGGACGCGACCCAAGGCAGGAATTTGAAGCCGTCCATTTCAACGAAGGCGTCAATAGGCCATCAGATGTGGAAGTCGGCATGGAGCTTCAGGGCATCGTCACGAATGTCACGGATTTTGGGGCATTTGTTGATTTCGGTGTGCATCAGGATGGGCTGGTTCACCTGTCCGAGATAGGACACAGGTTCATCAAGCACCCCAGCGAAGCCCTAGCCATCGGCCAGCAAGTCAAAGTGAAGGTGACAGCCGTTGACCTAGAAGCCAAGAGGATCAACCTGTCTATCAAGGCCCTGTTGCCCAAGCCGGCTTTCAAGCGGGCGGCGCCAACTGGCCAAAAGAATCCAAGGGGGCCGCGCCACAAAGGGCAGCATAGCCCCGATGGGCGCGATGGACTGGAAACCACAAGGACGGCTAGGCCACCAAAATCGCCCAGGCCGCCAAGAGAGCCAAAGACTGAGGGCCATGACGCCATTGGCAATGGCCAAGCGGAACAGTCCAAGCCGGCAAGGCCATCCAGACCATCAAGGCCACCCAGTGCCGAGCGAGCGCAGGACAGGGCCCCGCGGCCAGACAACCACAAGGGGCATGTGCATGCACCAATTAAAGAAACAAAGAAAGAGGCAAATCCTGCGGCCAACCAATCGCCGGCCAGCACCGATGCGCTTGCCGAGCTGATGGCTAAGTTCAACAAGGGGCTGCGATGAAGCATTGTCTGTCACCAGTGCCATTTCTGACGGCGCTGGCCCTTATCGCCGCGTGCGAAAGGCAAGAGGGGCAGCCGACCATCTATGCCCCCACCGCTGTGGGAACTACACTCCTTTTTGAAGCGTTTGAACTCGAAAACGGAGTAAGGCCCAACGACAGGTTGCAATTGAGAGTCCTGCAAGCCAAACGGATGGATGACGGACTAGAGGTAACCTACGACTATTCCACGCTACAAGGGAATACAAAGGCCACGTTTTTGTGCAAGCAGGACGGGGGCATTTTCAAGCTCAATGCGGACGGAAGCAAGGATATACAATTGCCGCCAGGCTTCCCCGATAAAGCCACTTCTTGGCAATCGAATCGAGCCACTTTTCAAGTTTTGGGGCGGGCAAAGGCAAATCTTGAAGGGATTGAGCTGTACGATCCCATCGGGGTGTGGGTCGAAGCCACAACAATTTCCTCGCCGCCATCGTTTTTTTTTTGGGTGGGAAAGGCACGAATACTGTTTCTGCCTGGCATAGGCGAGGCCGAAATAAGGGTGTTGCACAAAGGCAGTTGGGTGACGGTCCGCAGACTGGTCGGCGTTGGCGCATCGGCTGAATCTATGTAAAACAATCGGAGACTGAATGGCAAAGGACAAAGACAAAACCGAAGCAGTGCTTCCCCCCGGGGCCCAAAAGGGTTCACTGCGGGAAAACGCGGAAATACTGTGCTTTACCATCATGGTGATTTTCTTTTTCAAGACATTCGTTGCCCAAAACTTCACCATCCCTAGCGCTTCCATGAGAAACACCATGATGATTGGGGATCACTTGGTCGTCAACAAGTTCATCTTTGCGGTCCCTCAATGGAGATGGGAATCCGCCCTTTTCCCGATGAGAAAAGTGGAGCGCGGCGACATAATCGTCTTTCGGTGGCCGCTGGAGAGGAACCAAGATTACGTGAAGCGCTGCGTCGCGCTACCGGGGGACGTGGTCGAGTTTCGCAATAAACGCCTATTTGTCAATGACGAGCTGATTACAGGCCCGTGGGAACACCACATACTTAGCAACCTTGGGCTAGACCCAAGCGCACCGCCGGAGATGGGGCCTTGGCCGCCCGAGCGCTTTGCTGGACAAGCAGAGCTGCCTATACCCGGTGGATCAAAATATTGGCCGTACATAGACCCCGAATTTCAGCGCTCCAACCAGCAGGGAAAAGAGCCACTGCCTGGCGGCTTCCGCGATTTTTTAGGGCCGATAACCGTGCCAGCCGGGCATGTAATGGCGGTGGGCGACAACAGGGACAATTCCAGCGACAGCCGCTATTGGGGGTTCATGCCCATTGACCACCTTAGGGGAAGGCCCTTCATGGTCTGGTGGAGCTTCAG
>JAITFL010000057.1 GCA_031281385.1 Holophagales bacterium | reverse complement strand
AGGATTTGCTTGCCAAATCATGGCCGCGTATTGCTCGTAGGCGGGCTTTGCCCGCCGTAAAGCGAGCAATACAAGCGTGAATTGCTAAATTCGCTGGACAATCGCATGCGCTGGATCAGGCATTGCGGATGTGGACTACAATAAATTGAATTGCTATACTAGTTACAAGGCACAAGACTAAAATATAGATGCGAGTTTTGTCCGCGCCAACTTTTTCTTGTACCTTGTAACTCGAAACTGGTATTACTGCCCTTCCCCACGCCTTCTGGGTTGTTCGGTTTTGGGCCTTTCGGTGCCATGGATTTTGTCCAAGTCAAACACCCACATGCCCCTGCCGTGCGTGGCAGCTACAATGAAGCCGTGTTCGGGCTGAATGGCTAGATCCATGACGTATGCCGTGGGCAGGTCGGAACCCAGTATCTTCCATGACTTGCCGCCATCCTGACTGATGAACACACAGCCATCGGTTCCGAGATATAGCACGTTTTTGACCTTGGGATCCTCGCGTATGACGTTCACAGTGCCCACGGGGATGTCTTTGTCTATGCGCGTCCACGTTTCGCCAAAATCCGTTGATTTCCACACGTATGGGGTAAAGTCGTCGTCCCTTTTGCCATTTTGCGTCAGATAGACGGTGCCAAGGTCGTGCTTGCTGGCCACGACGCGGCTCATCCACTTTCCGGGAATAACTTTGGATGTCAATTCTTTCCAGTTGTTCCCATGGTCTTTTGTGATCCAGAGGCGGCCATCGTCTGTGCCAGCGTAGATCAGCCCGAACTTCAATGGTGACTCGCTGAGGGTGAATAGCGTGTGGTATGGGATGTCGCCCATAGTCTTTATGTCGTTGTAGGTCAGGTCGGAGCTGATGCGCTCCCACGTTTCGCCCTTGTCCAAGCTGCGGTGAACGTACTGGCTCCCATGATAGATGATCTGGGGGTTCTGTGCGTTCAACTGGAACGGCGCCATCCACTGTCCGCGCAGTGGCAGTTCGCCCTCCTTGGCTTTCGGCGTGATGACCTTTGTCGAGATGGCATTTATATTGCCCGCATCGTAGATCCAGCGGTTCAACTCGCCATAAAAGCTAGCACCGTACGTGATTCTTGGATCTGTTGGGTCTATGGCGTGGTTCCCGCCCTCCCAGCCGACTGTGCTGCGAAATTCAACGGGCCTCACCCTGTCCCTGCCCCGGCTGGTGTCTAGCGTACCCCGAAAGCTGCCGTGATCCTGCATAGAGCCATAGATCCGCATGACACTATCTGTATCAACAGCAACATCAAAGAATTGGCAGACGGGGATATTCACTTGGTGCTTCCACGAGCGGCCCCTGTCATAGGAAATATACAGCCCGCCGTCGTTGCCTTCAACCATGTAATTGGGGTTGGTGGGGTCAATCCAAAGGTCGTGATGATCCGCATGCAGCCCGCCGCCTACGTTTGTCCAAGTCTTGCCACCGTCTGAGCTGACCACCAAAGGTACGCCCATGCCATATACTTTATTTTCGTCCGTGGGGTCAACCCTTATTTGGCCGAACACCCATCCGTACGTGCCGCAGATGTTGGCCGTCCTGTCGCTGGTCTCGCTGACCTGCTTCCAGTTTTCGCCCTTGTCGTCTGAGCGATAGACGGTGAAACCCTTAATCGTGTCTCCCTGTGGCCGCCCATAAGCGTCCGTGCCAGCGCCCTTTTTGAAGGTTTCATAGTTGTCAACAAAGGCGTACAGCACATCGGGCTTACTGCGGGCCACATCTATGGCTATGCGCCCCCTGTGCTGCGGGGCCGGTAGGCCGACGTTTATCTGCTTCCACGTTTTTCCGCCGTCTAGGCTTTTGTGTATGCCAGAATACTTGTGGTCTGGGAAGGCCCTGGGGTCGTTCCACTTCTCGCGCCGACGCTGCCAAGTGGCCGCATAGATGGTTTCAGAATTTTCTGGATCCATCAGTAGGTCAATGGCACCTGTCTGCTCATTTATGTAAAGCACCTTCTGCCATGTCTTGCCGCCATCGGTGGTTTTGAACACTCCCCTTTCCGCGTTGTCCGTCCACTCGTGGCCGCTGGCCGCAACATATACGATGTCTGGGTTTTTGGGGTGTATCACTATCCTAGCTATTGTGTTGGTATCGGCAAGGCCCATGTGCTGCCACGTTTTGCCAGTGTCAAGGCTTTTGTAAATGCCGCAGCCAGCATGGGAACTGCGAAAAATATTGGCCTCGCCAGTGCCTATCCACAAAACATTTTGGTCGGATGGCGCCAGTGCCAAGGCCCCGATGGACGTTGTGGGCCCTTTGTCGAATAATGGCACCCACGAAGTGCCCTCATTCTCGGTTTTCCATACGCCGCCAGACGCGGAACCAGCATAGATGGTGTATGTGCCGCCCTTTGGCGTGGCAACGGCAAGGCTAGTCATGCGCCCGCTCACGTTTGTGGGCCCTGCGAACTGCCACTTGAGTTCTTTGAGGGTCGCGTCCTCTCTCATCTGGGCGATTTTTTCAAAGCCCTTCAATCGAAGGTCGGGCGGCGTGTTCTTCAATACCCCCTGCCCCGATAATCCTATCCCCGCCGCCACAAGTAGCGCAATGCAAGATAGCCATGATAATTTCGACATCCAAACCCCCTTTTGAAAAGACCAGTTTATACCAAGTTGCCCATGCCGCCGCCGCAAAAGAAACATTGCAGCCATAAATATGGTGTTTTGCGCCAACCGGCGTCATTCATAGTGGTCGCGGCAAAGCTCAATGTATATGCTATCCTCAGTAACTCTATACACTATTTGCAATATGTGGGGATGCCGTCTGGGAAAATGTTACATTCAACAACGTGCCGCCCAACCAAGAACTAACTCCTGATTCCTACCCTTTCATCCATACCTTCTTTGGCTTCTTTCGCGCCCTGCTGCTATTCGCACGGCTTTTGGTGGAATCTGCCTCTCCCCGCCCCCTGCCTTTTGGGGCAGTCCGCTTTCTTGGGCGGGTCTCGACAAAATCGGCTTCGCGCAATGACACTGGCCCTGTCAACGTGGGCGTGAATGTGATGGCCTTGCCGCTGGCGTCTTTGGTTTTTGCCTCCAGTATCCATGCGGATACGCGGTGCTGGCTTTCGTCTATGGAAGTAATTTCTACTAGCACATGTGCGCCTATGGGCAATTCGATTTGGCCCCTCATCCCGACAGCTTTGGTGCGATGCTCGTCAACGGAAAAATGGCCGCCCAATGCGCCAAGCGGCACGCCAACTTCCACGAAGGGGCTGTCCAAGCGAACAAAGGCGGCTTTGCCTGAAAAGCCTTGGATTGTGCCTTGAAATTTTTGCCCGATCTTTTGTTTCATCAGCAGGCATGTTTTCCAGCGGTTGTTTTCTCTTTCGGCCTCCGTTGCCATCTGCTCGGAGTCCGAGGCCCGCTTGGCCAAGATGGCCAATTGGCTTTGCAATCCATCGCGCAACTTTTCTTTTTTTAGCAATTTTTTTAGAAGCCGATGCACCACCAAGTCGGGGTAGCGGCGTATGGGGCTTGTGAAGTGCAGGTACTCGCCTAGGGCCAAACCAGAGTGCCCTACGTTCTCGGCGCTGTATTCGGCCCTCTTTAGGCTTCTCAATAGCATAGTGTTTAAGAGGGTCTCCAGTGGCCCGCCGTGTATTTTTTTTAGTAGCGCGTTAAGCAATTCGGGCGTGGGCTTGTCCTTTGGGCGCAGCAGGCCCAAGCCGACCGCAATGTCTTTGAATATGTCCAGCTTTAGCGGATCAGGCTCTTCGTGTATGCGAAATATTGAAGGGCAGTTTTTTTGGGTGAAATGCTGTGCTACTGCTTCGTTTGCCATCAGCATGTATTCTTCTATCATTGTGTGGGCATCGTGTATTTCGTAACGCCTTGCGTCTATGGGAAGACCCTTTTCATCAAAGACGTATTCGGTCTCTTCTGATTCCAGCATCAGCGCTCCGCGCTCTAGCCTCTTTTCTGTCAATCTGCGCGAAAGGGCTAGCGCCTGATCCAGCATTCGGCAAATGTCTTCGCCTATTTCATGCCTAGCCCGGCCGTCGAGGTTGATGCAGGCTTCCTTTACTTGGCCGTAGGTCAAGCGCTTGCGGCTATTTATGATGCTATTGGAAAATCTCTTTTCTATAACTTCCAGTTGGGGCGAGATGGTTATCCAGGCCGTCATGGTGAGTCGGTCAACGCCCTCTTTGAGTGAACATAGCTCGCTGGACAACCTGTCGGGCAGCATGGGGATGCATTCATCAGGAAAATATACGGACGTGCCTCGCAGTTGGGCCTCTTGATCCAGTGGGCCATTTTCTTTCACATAGTGGCTCACGTCCGCTATGTGGACGCCCAATATCCAGCCGCCGCCTTCTTTTTTTGGCAAACGCTCTAGGCTTATGGCATCGTCGAAGTCCTTGGCCGTGGGGGGGTCTATGGTGACGGTCAGCAATTCGCGCAGGTCTTCCCTGCCCTTTGACCATTCATCTGGCACTTGGGTGGGCAGTGGCGCCAATTCATCCATTACGGCAACTGGAAATTCTGTCCTGACGTTAAACATGGCGGCAGTCAAGCGGTTTTCAATTTTTAAGTCTGTTGGCCTGCCCAGCCTGGCGACAACCGTGCCTTTGAGCTGGGGTTGTGATGGGTCTGGGTCTAAGAGTACAGTCACGTAGTCGCCTTCCGAAGCCAGCGCGGTTTGGGAGACGGCGATGAACTGCTGCATCCTTGGATCCAGAGGCTCGGCGCGCCAGCCCCAGAATTGTTTTTGCAACACGGCGGGGATGGGGGCGGTGGTCCTCTCGATGATTTTTATTACTCTTCCTTTTAGTCGCCCGTCATATCCTATGCCAATGGCCTCGGCCATTACCTTGTCGCCATTTATCGCGCCCTTGGCGTCCCTCCATTCAACGAATAGGTCTATCCCGTCGGCCCTGCTGGCCCCCGCTGGACGTATGAAGCCGCCTGAACCGCCCCCTGTCGTACCCATAAAGACGGCCTCAAATGATTCAAATGGGCGGAACGCCGCCGCTGGCTGCAGCTTGGATGCATTTGCAGAAACGGCCCTGCTTGAGGCTCGTTGTGTCCTTGCCGCTCTTTGCTCTCTTGCTGTGCCTGACGCTCTAGTTGTTCTGGTCGCTCTGGGCGATTCTTTGCCACTTTCCTTGGCAGGCCTTTGGCCGCGCCCCGTGCCGCGCTTTGTGGTGCTTGCCCTTGATGTTTTTGATGTGCTTGTTTTGCTTGATGTTCGTTGCCGTTGACCCATTACTTGAGCCTAGCCTGATAATGGGTTGCGTTCAATGGTGGCAATGAGGTGGGAAGTGAGGATCAGAAAGTAATTAGTGAAATGTGTGGCACAATCGTCACTTTCCCGCTGCGCTCGACGCAAGGTCACTAAGCAATTCCCTAGCCCCATTGTGCCTTGAATCGTATTCAAGGGCTTTTTGGGCCGCAGTGCGGGCTTCTTCGATGCGGCCCAGCGATCTCAGCACCTGCCCACGCCTCCAATGCACTGATGCATATCCGCCAGTCCCGCCCTCCAATGGCTCCGAGGCAGCCTGTTCAAGGTATTTCAAACCTTCTTCAAGAAAGAGGCCGGTTCGCGCCGACACTTTGCCCAATTGCAATTTAACAATGCTGGGGGCGTCAACGCCATGCAGCGATTCTTGGGCCACTTCCCAAGCGTCCTCTGATTTGCCCGCTTCCAGCAACGCTTGGCTGATGGCTTCCACCGCCCTGGCGCTTTTTTTGTGCAAGGGCAATAGCCGCACCGCCTCTGTAGCCAATTTTTGTTTTTGTGCTTCCTCTCCAAGTTTGGCCCGCGTTGTCTTGCTGCCCAACTCTTCTAGGTACGCCGTCACAATCCCTGGGTCGCTTGGAGAAGCCGCCAGCGCTTTCAAAAATATCGGCTCCGCCGATCCCCACGCGCCAGACATTGATAAAACTTGGGCTTGCAGCATTTCACCCCTTGCCGGCTGTATGCGCTTTAATTGCTCGGCGCAGTCCAGCGCCCTCCTAGTGGAGCCGCCCAACAGACCAGGCAATTGCTGGTATGCAAGGCCCAACGTCACCCAAGCCAAAGCATAGTTCGGGTCGCTTTTTACTGCCTCTTTTAGGTCGCTCAACGCTTGGGATGCCTTGCCAAGGCTGCCAAGGTTCCTCTGCTGCAAGGCTCTGCCCGCCGATGCCATGCTCCTTGCCATTAGCGCGTCTGCAAGTGTGGGGTTCAAGCTGATTGCCTTTTGCGCCGCCGCGTCTGCCTCTATGAACCTCGTCAGTGAGCTCAGTGCCTGTGATTTCGAGGCCCAGGCCAGCGCGTCCTCATCGCTGATCTGTAGCCTAGCATCTGCATCCGCAAGTGCTTTGAGGAAGCGCCCCTGCTCTATGTCAATGCGCGGCTGGTAGTGCGACGCCTGGGAGCAGAGCGGCAAGGCGAGCGAGAGGCAAACAGTGGGGAAGAGGTATCGTCTAAGCATTGTACTAGTATAATGAAACACAACTCCGATTTACCAATAATGCTGGTGGCAGGTTCTAAGTTTCAAGTTGCACAACAATGAGTCAGCTATCAGCTAGCCCTGACTCCTACTATCTAAGCGCGTTTTTCAAAAGGGCAAAGCTGGCTACCCCAAAAAGCGTCATGGACAGGGAGCCAAATATGTGCAAAACAGAAGCACAGAGGGCCATTGCATAGCGCTCCTGCATCAATAGGCCGACCACCTCTGCCGAAAATGTGGAAAAGGTGGTTAAGGCCCCCAAAAAGCCCGTGATGATCAACAAATGCCACCCTTGGGAGATGTCGGGAAAAGCCGCAAATACGCCCATGAACACCCCTATGATGTAGCCACCCGCCAGATTTGCCACCAACGTGCCAAGGGGAATTTGAGGGAAAATGGCATTCAGCCACAGCCCCAGCCCCCAGCGGGACAAGGCCCCCGCAGACGCCCCGAAAACAATTGCAAGAATGGGCTTAAACATTTGACCTCCTCAAAAAGATGCTAGGTGCGTTTGACAGTATCTAGTATAAATTGTACAAATGAACGTTGCCGAGCAGATGAAACACCTTGCAGCGCAGGTGCTGGAACACCGGCGGCGGTACTACATCTTAGACCAGCCTATCATTTCAGATACAGAGTACGACGCGCTGGAGCGCGAATTGCGCCAATTGGAGATGGACTATCCGCTGCTGGCAGATCCAAATAGCCCCACCAATAGGGTGGGCGCTGCGCCGCTGGAATCTTTTGAAAAAACGGCACACGAAGTTCCCATGCTCAGCTTGGACAACGCCTACTCAACTAATGAGCTAATGGAATGGGAAAACCGCATCAGGCGCGGATTGCCGCCATCTCTGTCTGGCTGTGAACTGGAATATTGCGCGGAGCTAAAGATTGATGGACTCAGCTTGGTGCTTAGGTACGAGGGCAGGGTTCTAAAAAAAGCCATTACCAGGGGCGATGGAGAGGTTGGCGAAGACGTTACAGAAAACGCAAGGGCCATTGCCGACATACCATTAGAACTTCCAGCGGACGCGCCAGAAACGCTGGAAGTGCGGGGCGAAGCCTTTTTGTCGAGAAAGCGCTGGGAACAGTTGAACACAGAGCGCGACGCCAATGAGGAACAAAGGTTCGCCAACCCGCGCAACGCCGCCAGCGGCACCATGAAACTATTGGACAGCCGCGAAGTGGCGCGGCGCTTGCTCCAGTTCATGCCTTGGCAAGTGCTTGGGGCCAAGGATCACGCCGAGTCAATGGCCGCGCTAAAAGAATGGGGCTTTGCGGCGATGCCGTCTAGGGCCGTGGGCGACATGGGGCAGATAATCGCTTATATAGAAGCGCAGCGCGAGGAAAGGCTAAAACTGCCCTTTGACACAGATGGGATAGTCATTAAGCTGCGCCATGCGGAACTGCAAAACATTTTGGGCGCGACCAGCCACGCGCCGCGCTGGGCGATGGCCTATAAATATCCTGCACGGCAGGCTACTTCCACGCTTTTGGGAGTAACCTGGCAGGTGGGACGCACAGGCAGACTCACGCCCGTGGCAGAGCTAGAGGCCGTAGAACTAGCCGGCTCCACGGTCAAAAGGGCGACGCTGCACAACGTGGACGAATTGAAGCGCGTTGGAGTAAAAATCGGCTGCAAAGTATTTTTGGAAAAGGGCGGGGACGTGATTCCCAAAGTGGTTTCCGTTGTGCCGGAATCGGCCCCTAAAGGTGCAATGGAACCAGAGATACCCACTAACTGCCCTATCTGCTCCGGGCCCGTGGGCAAGGACTTTGAAGACGAAGTGGCCATACGTTGCCTAAATGAAGAATGTCCCGCCAAACTGCACGCTCGGCTAAAGCACTTCTGCTCCAAAAACGCGCTGGACATAGAGGGCATTGGCGGCGCACTAGCCAGCCAGATAGTTTCCAGCGGGCGCTTTAGCCACCCTTGGGAAATTTTCGACTTGTTGACGGAGCCAGACCAAGGCCTAGACTTTTTTGCGTCTATGGAGCGCATGGCAAAAAAGAGCGCGCAAAATGTCGTTAACTCTTTGCTGGCCGCTAGGCAGAAGCCCCTTTGGCGATGGATTCACGCGCTTGGCATGCCCTTTGTTGGCTCTAAAACAGCGGAAAACTTGGCAGCCGCATTTGGAACACTAGACGCGCTTTGGGCCGCAGATGTTCAATCGCTGCAGGCCGTAGAAGAGGTCGGCGAAAAAATTGCCCCCGCGCTGCGGCTTTACTTTGAAGCCCATCCCGGCCTGCCAGCGCGGTTTTCTGCGCTTGGCATTGCCCCTGAAAAGCCCGCGCCGAAAATTGCCAATGGACTGCCGCTCTACGGCCAAACCGCCGTGGTGACGGGAACCCTGCCCACACTGTCCCGCGAAGAAGCAGAAAGCCTATTGAAGAAATTGGGAGCCAAAGTGGCTGGAAGCGTATCAAGCAAGACGACAATATTGGTGGCCGGGGAAAAGGCCGGCAGCAAGCTGGGCAAAGCGGTGGAGCTAGGGATACCAGTGAAGGACGAGGAATGGCTATTGGAAATGAATACCGTTTATCAAATTGACAATTGAGCCACTTGCAAAACTCTTTTCGCGCTCATCGAAGTCATGTCCATGTATCTGCCCCTACATAGGGCAGTGAGCGAGGCGAGTACTAGGGGTCTGGGGAGCGAGCGGGGCAGTGCGAGCTTGCGAGCAATGCAACAAGCGAGTTCCCCAGTATGGCATCCGGGCGGGCTCCATGACCCGGCAAGAAACGAAGCGGTTGCTTGGCCTACCGCCCCGAGAGCGAAAGATAGAATCAGGAGCTAGAAACAGGATTAAGGCCCGCGCTGAACGGAGTCATGCACACAAAAATTAGCCGTGTTTTGCAAGAAGCTCAATGGACAATTGACAATGACGGTGGTAGGCCATGCCCGCGTTGATTTTTTCGATTTGGTGGTGCCTATTGTGTAGCAGCTTTCAGAAATTAGATAATAGATCATGGGCAATTGCCGGCGGTTTCACAATTACCTAAATTGATTGCGGACTTGCCCATGACAACCTATTTTTGAGCGGGTTTCAAGTGAACATTACAATACTGGTATCAATTAATTCGTGCAGGGGCCGCGCATGACACCCCGAATGACACTTGACGCAGCCGCATCTTGGCCCAGCATCTGCCAGAGGCTATTGCCCATATTTTCTTCTTTCTATCGAAAATTCCCTGACTATGGCCCCTTGATTTTTCTGGACACAGAGACCACGGGCTTGAAAGACGGCGATGTCATTGAACTGGCCGCTATTTCCGTTGACTATTACCCCAACCTTGGAAGAGCGGATATGGATGCATTTTGCCAATTGATCTATCCAGGCCCTGGCACCATCATGCCCCCTTGGGTGATAGAAATACACGGCATCACAAACGAAACGCTTAGAAAGCATGGCCGCCCCCCTAGAGATGTGTTTGCAAGTTTTGTTCTTTGGGCGCGCGAAAAATCGCCAAAGTGCTTTATCGCCCATAGCGCCTCTTTTGACAAAAGCATGTTGGAGTATGATTTTTCAAAGCACGGCATCGAGTACGACTTCCCCGAATTTGTGTGTACGGTCAAAATGGCCAAGGGCCTGCCGACTGAAAACAGAAAACTGGGCACTCTTGCGGACTATTATAACTTCCCAAACCGCCAAGCACACAGGGGCCTAGCGGACAGCGAAGTGTGCGCCTATATCTTTGCAAAGATGATGCTGACCAGGCCCCTCATGGGCCAAGTGGCAACTGTGGTGGGCGAGCTGCCCACGCTCTCCAAGGAAGACGCCGATGCCCTCTTGATGCAGCTTGGGGCAAGGGTGACAAAGAGGCTTTCGCCAAAGACCACCATCGTCGTGACGGGGGACGCGCCCAGCCAAAGGTTCGCAAAAGCAGTGGAGAGGGGCGCGGAGATAAGGGATGAAGAGTGGCTGAAAAGCCTCGAAACTGCCGCCTCTTGCACGTAACTGGCCCCAAGACCCTGCACCCGAATACTCCTCATTCTCCTTAAAAACACCTTGACCGCCAACCCAAATTGTGTCAGTCTAAGATGCATGCAGTTTGAAGCACCAACCCATAAACACAGCGAGCCACCCAGGACAGACATGCTAGGCGACACAGGAACAAAGAGCGCCAAAGCAGCGCAGCCGAGCGGACAGGCCAAGTCGGCCAGCCAGCGGGATTTCGCTTTTGCGGGCGGCCACATCTCCCAAATTTTCGCTAAATATTCGGG
>JAITFL010000040.1 GCA_031281385.1 Holophagales bacterium | reverse complement strand
TTCGCCGCTGCGAAGGCCACGGGGGCCGACGCCATACACCCGGGTTGCGGCTTTCTTAGCAGCAATGCGGATGCGGCCAGAATATTCATCGGGGCGGGCATAACTTGGATTGGGCCCAGCCCAGAAATCCTTGAACTTATGAGCGACAAGACAAAAGCCAGAGAAATAGCGGAAAGCGCTGGAATTCCGGCGATACCTGCCGTCGTTGGCCAGATGTCGGACGAGGCATTGTTCGAGGAGGCGAAAAAACTTGGGTTCCCGCTGATGATAAAGGCGGTGAAGGGCCAATTTGGCAAGGGGATGCGCTTGGCCAGGTCTCTGACCGAACTGCAGCGCAGCCTGCCGTGGGTAAAGGCCGATGGCATTGTCCATTTCGACGACGACCAGGTGTATCTGGAAAAGGCCCTGATGGGACACAGGCACATTGAAGTCCAAATAATGGCGGATTCCCACGGAAACGTGGTCTATCTATGGGAGCGCGAGTGCAGCGTCCAGAGGCGCTTTCAGGAGGTGATGGAGGAGGCTCCCAGCCCCTTTGTCGGGCCAGACCTTAGGGCGCGCCTTGGAGATGCGGCGGTAGCCCTAGCAAAAAAGATCGGCTACGTTGGTGGCGGGACTGTCGAGTTCTTGGTTGACCCATCTGGCAATTTCTACTTTTTGGAGATGACCTGCCGCATCCACGGGGGACACCAGGTGACGGAGTGGATTACAGGCCAGGATTTGGTCAAGTGGCACATAGACATTGCAAATGGGCAGAAGCTGCCCCTCAAACAGGGCGAGATACCGCTTTGGGGGCACTCCATACAGGCTCACATCAACGCCGAGGATCCGCTGCGCGACTTTGCGCCTTCCAGCGGGAAGATCACCTATCTGCGGGTACCCGGTGGCCGCAACGTCCGTCACGACTCTGGTGTCTATAACGGGTGTTCGCTGCCCCAGTTCTATGCCCCAACGCTATCCAAGTTGAGTTCGTGGGGTCCCACTCGCTCGGACGCGATGCGAAGGATGGCGACGGCGCTTTCTGAATACAGGGTGGGCGGGCTACGAAACAACATCGCCTTTCACAAGGCGCTCATCGAAAATGAGGCGTTCCGCAGGGGCGAAACAAATACTTCTATGCTGGAAAAGAATTGGTGGGGCACGCCGGAACTGGGGCCAGACTTGAAGTTTGTCGTGGCCGCGGCCCTATTCGATGAACTGGAGATGGAAGAGGCGCGAATCCAGCAGCCGCCAGACCGCGAAGGGGAGGCCAAGCCGCAGATGTGGAAAGCGCATGGGAAGTTTAATAGGCTTTGATCTCATTTCTAATTCAAAATCGCGTCCACGCAATTTTAGAGCTTGATTCTATCTTTCGCCCTCGGGACGGACATCCTAAGGATGCGGCTGCGCCGCGGCATGTTTATGCCGAATGAAGACGCAGCGCGGTCATGCGCTGCTTGGTCTCGGGACAAGGGTTATTCGGCCTGTTGTGTTTTGTGCCGGGTCTTGGGAAACCTTCCGGATGCTAACTGGGGATTCGCTCGGTCGCACCCGCATGCGAGCGCTTCCTTCGCTACTCCCCAGACCCCCGGTACTCGCCTCACCTACTGCCCTATGTAGGGGCAGATACATGGGCACGACTTCGATGGGCGGGTGGATGAATGGGAGGTGGCTTCGAGGTAGGCGATACAGGCGGGGAGAAGGCTCCGTTCAGTGCTGGATGCTCAATCCGCCATAATCATCATCGCGGCATAGCCGCATCAGTTTCCGGCATTGTCCATTAGAGATGGCTCCTATGAACGCCAAGAGAATTTTACAAGAGGCTCCCTTGTGCCTGCTTTTATTTTGCCTGTTCGGAAGTCCGCATGCTGTATGGTCTTTCAGATATGGCCGCGCCCCTTTGGTAGTTGGGCTTGTCTGACATTTCGAGCCTGAGGATGCCGCCATTGAGGATTTCATCGTGGCCCAGCCAGGTGCGCGCAAGTGGGCTGCCGTTTAGCGATGCGCTTTGCACGTACATGTTGCTAGGCGAATTATTGGGGGCCTCAATGGTAAAGGTCTTGCCGTTTTCTAAATTGATCGTGACTTTTTTGAACAGTGGCGCACCCATCGAATACTGGGGGACGCTGGGGGTGACAGAATAGAGGCCCATCGCCGAAAAGACGAACCAGGCGCTTGTTTGGCCGTTGTCCTCGTCGCCGCAGTACATGTCGGGGCCCGGGCGGTACATGCGGTTCATCGTTTCCCTTAGCCAATACTGCGCCTTCCAGGGCTGGCCTACGTGGTTGTATAGGTAAATCATGTGCTGAATGGGCTGGTTGCCGTGGGCGTACTGGCCCATGTCCGCCACCACCATTTCGGCTATTTCATGTATCACGCCCCTATAGTAGCTGCTCTCGAATGTGGGGAGCGCAGTGAACACTTCGTCCAATTTGTTTGCCATTTTCTCGTCGCCGCCGAATAGCCCCGAAAGGCCCGCCGCGTCGTGGAACACGCACCATGTCCAGTGCCAGGAGCAGCCTTCTGTAAAAACGCCGCCCCATGAGTCGGGCCTGAATGGGGCCTGCCAGCTTCCATTGGCCATCTTCCCCCGCATGAACCCAGTGGAAGCATCGAACATGTGTCTGTAGTTGAGGGCCCTGTCTCTGTAACTATTCTGCACTTCGATTGGCTTCCCAAGCGCCTTTGCAAATTGCCAAAGGCAAAAGTCGTTGTAGGCGTATTCCAGTGACCTAGCCGCGCTTTCATTGATGCCGATGTCGCATGGGACATAGCCCAGTTTGTCGTAATGCTCGGCGCCCAGCCTGCCGACCGAGCTCACGGGCCCTTGGTTGTGCGCGGACTTGATGAGGCCCTCCCAGGCTTTTTCCGCGTCCCAGCCCCTAATGCCCTTGATCCAGGCATCGGCGAGGATGGATGCGCTATTGGTGCCTATCATGCAGTTTCTGTGGCCGGGGCTCTGCCATTCTGGCACCCACCCGCTCTCTTTGTAGGCGTTCACTATTCCCTGCATCATCTGCCCATTCAGGCTGGGCTGCAGCAGGGCCAGCAAGGGGAAGGCACCTCTGAATGTGTCCCAAAAGCCGTTGTCGGTGAACATGGGCCCATAAACGACCTGCCCGTTGTAGGGGCTATAGTGAATCGTGCGCCCTTGGGGGTCTATCTCGTGGAAGGTCCTTGGGAAAAGGGAAGCGCGGTACAGGCAGGAATAAAAAGTTGTTTCTTGATCGTTAGTGGCACCTTCAATCGTCACCCTGCCGAGCGTCTTTTCCCATTCTGCCTTGGCCCTTGCTTTAACTGTTTCAAAGTTGGCATCTCCAATCTCGTTTTTCAGGTTGAGCTCGGCCTGTTCAAAGCTTATGAAGCTGGCGGCTATCTTTGCGTTGACGGTGCCACCGGCTACCTTTACCCAGGCCCCGGCTTGGTCGCCTTTTATCGCTGCGTTGGCGCTGATGCCGTCTTTTTCGTTCCAGGTGCCTCCGTCCATCAGCGGTTGGTCGAATATCACCACAAAGTATAGCCCGAAGCCCTTTGGCACTCCGCCGTGGTGGTGGCGCGAGATGCCGGTAATTCTGCCCTTTTTTACGTCAACGCGGACTTCGGCTTCGTCCGCATCCCTTCCTTTGGGGAATGCGTCCAGCACAATGTGCGGGTTCCCGCCCTTGGGGAATGTGAACTGCATCATGGCGGCCCTCATGGTGGGCGCCACTTCGGCCCATATTCCTGTTTCCAATAGTTTGACCTTGTAGGAATATGGCCGCGCCTCTTCCCTGTCATGGCTGAAAAATGCCGCCCTTTCCGCCTCTTTCACCTTGAGTTCGGGCCCAACGGGCATCAGCGAAATGCAGCCATAGTCGTTGATCCAAGGGCTGGGCTGGTGCGTGAGCTTAAGCCCCCTGATGCGGATGGCGTCGTAACGGTATGTCCAGCCGTCGCCATTCTTCCCCGTCTGTGGCGTCCAAGCGTGCATCCCAAAGGGCATGGCTACGGCGGGGTAGAGGTTGCCGTGGCTGAACTCAACGCTGGAGGCCGTGCCCCCCAGCGGGTTCACCTTGTCTGCCAGCGACTGGCTTGGCAGTGCCGCGCCTGCAATAGCTATTGCAACGGCGAGAAAGAATGTTTTTTTCACGGCGGCCTCCAAAATAATGCCGATTGATTGATCTAGCTTGATAATAATTCTCTCACCAATTTAACGCGATTTGGTATGGTCAACGCCCTTAACCATCGTACAGATCGGCATGCTTCGCCTGCGCCTTCCATTCCGCTTTTAATGCAGCCTATCGCCGTAAAGTCTTTGACGTTGCCGCGCAGCGTCAAAGACAACGGCGATAATACCAAGTTGCGTTCAGTCGAACGCAACTTGGTATAAAGGCAGCGGGAACCGATGCCCGCAAGTTTTTGAAAATGCTGGGTTTCCCAGCTTTTTCAAAAACTTTGGTGCTTTTGCGTTCAAGCCCGCTTGAACGCGATTTAGTATAAGTCTTCATTCCTTTTGGAAGAGTGCGGTAAACCCATTGCGGACACAGGTCTGCGCTTTCAAACCACTCCCGGCGTCCCTAGTTGGCAGCTCGCTCCATTTTTGGCGAAGTCCTCTCGGTATCCTGCGCTTGCGCTTGGATACGCGAGACATCCACCTTGTCAACATCTACGGCATACTGGTCAGCGATGGCGTTACAGTCGTTTCCGCCCTGTTCGCCATCATCCTGACACATTCGCGCCTTCAGTGGCGATTGAGTCGCAGCGTTCCATATCCGCTCCCCGCCTGTCGGCGGCTCGCTTCATTCCACTTGCGCCTCCTAGCCCATTCGGGCCTTTGGAGAAATTTCATCTTGTTCTGGTTTTGAAGTGTGGGACTGTTTGCAGTACCCCCATTCCCACACCCATTTTCACCCATTCTTGGGGAATCAGAGAAATGGGTGTAAATGGGTGTATAATTGGGTTATGCTTAACGCCGACAACGTACAGATCACCCAGGAGGTGCTGAACCTAATCGCCCGAATTGATGAGTTCAAAGGAGCGTGGCGGGCTTTGGGCAGTTTGGCCCCAGACCGCCTGTTGGCGCTAAAGCGCGTTGCCACTATAGAGAGCATTGGTTCTTCGACCCGCATCGAGGGCAGCAAGCTGTCTGACCGCGACGTCGAGCGGCTTTTCTCCAGTCTTGCCATCAAAAAATTTGAGACCCGCGACGAGCAGGAAGTGGCAGGCTACGCCGAACTGATGGACTTGGTTTTCAGGGCTTGGGATGACATTCCTTTTAACGAAAACCACATAAAGCAATTCCATCAAATTCTTTTGCAATATAGCCATAAGGACGAATGGCACAGGGGCGGCTACAAGACCAGCCCAAACAGCGTGGCGACCTTCAACGAGGACGGCGCGCAGATCGGCATCGTGTTCGAGACAGCCTCACCCTTCGACACGATCCGTCTGATGGCCGAATTGGTGCAGTGGGTCAACGATGAGCGCGAAAAGGCCGCATTGCACCCCTTGCTGGTCATCGGCGTCTGTGTGGTCGCGTTCTTGTGGATACACCCGTTCCAAGACGGCAACGGCCGACTCAGCCGCGCGCTCACGACCCTGTTGCTACTGCGGGCGGGCTACACATACGTGCCGTACAGCTCCCTTGAAAGCGTCATTGAGGCCAACAAGGAAAGCTATTACCTCGCGCTGCGGCAGACTCAAGGGACAATCCGCTCGGACATACCGGACTGGCAGCCGTGGCTGCTGTTCTTCCTTAGGTCGCTGGTCGAGCAAGTGAGGCGGCTGGAGAAGAAGATTGAACGCGAAAAAATAGTGCTGGCTGCGCTGCCCGCACAGTCCCTGCAAATTATTGAGTTCGTGCGCGAACATGGGCGCGTCACGATGGCCGAAGCGATGAAGCTAACCGGCGCTAGCCGCAACACATTAAAGCAACATTTTCGCAATCTAGTCGAGCGCAAACACTTGGAGCAACATGGCAGCGGGCGCGGTGCCTGGTACGGGCTGAAGTGACTTGCCATAAAAAACCTGCGCGGCCGTGAGCCGCAGCCACAATTGAGCCACTTTTGCAAGAGGCTCATTTATCAGATAATATTGTTACTAGGCTTACTCACAGCCGCCAGAGGAAACCCCATGCCCGACCTATCAACCCAGCATCTAAGGGCCGACGTTGCCCGCGAAGAACTTGAATTTGACGTTCTGTTTGTTGGCGCAGGGCCAGCAAACCTAGCCGCGCTCTGGCGCCTTTTGGATCTGATCGAGGCCCACAACGGCGATCCTGGCGAGAAGAAGCTGGAGGGCCTGACAATCGGGATAATCGAAAAGGCCGACGCCATCGGCGATCATTCGTTTTCCGGCGCGGTCATGGATCCAAGGGCTCTGGCCGAGCTGTGCCCGAACTATTTAGAAAAGGGCTTCCCCAGCGAGGGAGAGGTTGAGCATGAAGAAGTCTGGCTTTTCACAAGCCAGCGAAGCGGCTTTAAGTTTCCCATCCTGCCCCCATTCTTCAAAAACCACGGTTGCCACATCATCAGCCTGTCCCGCTTCACCAAGTGGATGGCAGAGCAGATAGAGGCCAGGGAAGTGCCTGGCGTGGATGTGATGCTGCTGCCTGGCTTTGCGGGGCAAAACGTGATATGGAAAGACGGCAAGGTGGCCGGTGTCCAAACAGCCGACAAGGGCGTGAACGCAGATGGTTCGCCAAGGGGCAACTTTGAGCCTGGCAACCGCCTGATGAACAAGATAACAGTTTTTGGCGAAGGCCCAACTGGGTGCCTGTCACAAGAAGTAATCTCGGCACTCGGCCTACAAAAGAACACCAATCCGCAGGTGTTTGAAATGGGCGTCAAAGAGATATGGGAAATTCCACAAGGGCAAATTAAGCGCGGTACTGTTCTGCATGGGGCCGGGTGGCCCACTAAGGATGGCGAAAGCGGGGGCAGCTTTGTCTATGCAATGGGGGACAACCGCGTGGCCATTGGCTATGCCGCCAGCTTAGACGCCGCCGACCCTTTCCTCGACGCGCACCAAATGCTACAGCAGTTCAAGACCCACGCCCGCATAGCCGAAATATTGAAGGACGGCAAGCTGTTGCAGTACGGCGGAAAGGCAATGGCAATCGGTGGATGGCACTCCATGCCGCAGCTGGCTTTTGACTGGGGCATGCTGGTCGGCGATACCGCCCAGATGGTTAATTCGGCAAGGCTTAAAGGCATACACTTGGCGATGAAGGGCGGCATTTGCGCTGCCGAGGCCATCCTTGACGCCTTAAAGAGCAACGATTTTTCAAAGGGCTGCCTGCAAAAGTACGAAAATTCCTATTTGTCCTCATGGGCGGCCAAGGAACTGAAATCCTATAGAAACTTCCATCAAACCATAGCCCACGGCATAACGCCCTTGGCCGCCATGAGGCTGGGTTTTTCGACGATAGCCAGAGGCTGGGTGCCATTTGGGCCGCTAGCGAGCCAGCCAGACCATCAATGCACCGAAACCGTTGATAGGCATTATGGCAAAAAGGGCGTAAAGGCAAAGGACATTGGCCCAAGCGTCAAGTACGACGGCGAAATGCTAATCCAAAAGCTGGACTGCGTGTACGCGTCCGGCGTTGCACACGACGAACACCAGCCGAGCCACCTCAAGATAATAGGCGGAAGCGAAGTATGCGCCGAATGTTGGGAAGAATATGGAAGCCCCTGCACATCGTTCTGCCCGGCCCAGGTGTACGAAATGCGGGAAGGAGCGGACGGGGCGGCCCCCAGCCTAGAAATAGCATACTCAAATTGCCTGCACTGCAAAACTTGCACGATCAAGTGTCCCAAACAGAATGTCGCATGGACGCCGCCCGAAGGCGGCGGCGGGCCAAAGTATTCAATCGGGTGATACCAAAATGCCCATTGACCCTGAGCTCCTGAGCATCCTCTGCTGCCCTGGCGAGCGCGAAGGCGAGCCCTGCCACGGCGACTTGACGGATCTGGGCGACTGGCTGCAATGCGGACTCTGCTTCTCAAAGTACCCCATTGAGAATGGCATTCCTATTCTGTTGGCGGAGAGGGCAGTTGCGGGCGAGAAGCCAAAAAATAAATAGTCGCTGAATGAACCCAACATGTACAATGACCATCGGTGATTGATATGAACAAACTGACCAGAAAGAGCGCGGTGGCTGCGCTGAATGCCATCCAAGGACAAAAAGTGCTTGTCTATGGCGACCTCATGCTGGACGAGTACCTATTTGGCGAAGTGAACAGAATATCTCCCGAAGCCCCAGTCCCCATAATCCGCGTGACGGCAGAAAAGTGGGTGCTGGGCGGAGCGGCCAACGTGGCGTCCAACTTAAAGGCAATAGGGGCCGACCCCCTGCTGGTGGGCGCCATAGGGAAAGACGCCGCCGGTGGGCGAGTGCGAACATTGATCTCAAACTTGGGCATCAGCGGATGTGGCCTAGTGGAAGACCCAACAAAACCCACCATCATCAAGACCCGCATCGTAGGCCACAGTCAGCAGATGCTGAGGATTGACAGGGAAGAGATAGGGCCTTCCAGCGGCAGAGCGGCTAAGGCGCTTATAGCCAAAATCATTGAAATGGCCAATAGCGCGTCGGCCATAGTCGTCTCCGACTACGCCAAAGGCGCCATCTGCCAAGAGACTA
Source organism: Holophagales bacterium (assembly GCA_031281385.1). The sequence continues at coordinate 4,378 of JAITFL010000040.1, read as the reverse complement.
TAGACGCAATCAGTGAGTGCGCCAAGAAAAATGACATACCTTGGATAGTTGACCCAAAGCCCGCCCACAAGGGCCTCTACAGTGGCGCGACCGCCTTGACGCCAAACTCAAAAGAACTGAGCGAACTCTCGCGCCGCCCAGCAAAGACGGACGAAGAATTGGCGCAGGCCGCGCTGGAACTAGCCGCCGAGCTTGAATTGGGGGGGCTGTTGGTGACGCGCAGCGAAAAGGGAGTGGCCCTGGTAAAACCAAAGAGAGGGAAGCAAGCCATCTGGACCATACCCACTGAGGCTAGGGAAGTCTATGACGTATCGGGCGCGGGCGACACAGTGATAGCCGCATTTGCCGCTGCCCTGGCCGCCAAGCTGGATTGGATAGACGCCGCCATGCTGGCCAACGCCGCAGCCGGCGTGGTCGTAGGCAAGATGGGTACTGCCACCACCACGCCAGAGGAGATACTTGATAGGGTATAGGGGCGTCAAGAGACTTCGCGATCCAAAATTGGCCAAGTTTTGCAAGAAGCTCAATCGGCGGGTTTGGCGGCAATGGCGAAGGCACGAAGGCCGTGGCTCTCTCGCCAACCGTGGATATTGTCACGTATCTGCCCTGTAGGCCCCTCTACATGCTTTGCGCTCCCAAGTTAAAATAAGCCTTGACGTTATTTTAGGATAATGGCTCAACCTAAAATAGCGGCGCGGCGGCAGGTTCCAAAATTGGTGCGGCTTCGCCGCGCCATGTTTAAGCCGATTGAGTACGCAGCGAGGTCATTCGCTGCTTGGACTCGGGGCGAGCATCTTGCGGACTGTTGCGTTTTGCGCCGGGGCGCGGAAAAGCTTCCTAAATGCTAACTGGGGATTCATTCAGGGCGGCCTCGCATGCGAGTCCACCCTTCATTACTCCCCAGACCCCTTGTCCTCGCCTCGCCTACTGCCCTATGTAGGGGCGGATACATGGGCATGGCTACGATGGGCTGGTGGATGCTCGGGATGGCTCCGATGAATGGGCGGATGCATAGGGGTGGCTTCGATGGGCGGGCGGATAGTTTTGCAAGACGCTGTTTTGATTGCAAATCAGTATGACCCGGCGGGAAGTGCCGCATCAATTTTTACCTAATCCCTACCCCTATGCCCTATCTAAACAGGCTCCCCTGCCCAAGAAGTTTGGAATGCTTCGCGCACTCCGTCCAAGCCAAACGAGGCGCCAAGGCAGAGCCCGAGTTTCGCCAGGGCGGCCCATCTAGTATGCAGCCCGCCCTGTATGGCACCAAGGGCGGCGGCTCTTTTGCCAAGCTCGTACGTTGCGAGGTTTGTTCCGCCCGATACGCATTGGCTGGTGACTACCACGGGAAGCCGCCTCTCTCTTGCATCTTCAAATAGATGGATCAAGTCGGGCCTGTCCATGGGAAGGTTACCCGCGCCATAGGCCTGTATCAGTGCGGCTTTTGCCCACATCGGCACTGGCTCCCATGGCATCCCAGGGTGTGGCGTATAGACGGCTATCGCGCTCTCTAGGCTTTTTCCCACGCCGCTCGGCACGTTCCGCTCGAATTTGCCTGCGTGTGGCGAAAACTGTATGGTCAGCCCAAACTCTGCCAAATAGGGCAGGTTGGGCGAGTCAAAGGCGCAGTACCTGTGGACGCTGCTCTTGTTTGCCGCCACTCCCCTAATCCAGTAGTCCCCAAAGCAGATGCCTATGTCGGGGATTCCCCTTGCGGCCAGCGTTACAGCGTCTATGAGGTTGGCCCTCGCGTCGCTCCTGATGAACGACAGCGGCCTTTGCGAACCCGTAAGCACTATGGGAATGTTCAAATCGGACAGCGTGAAGCCAAGCATGGACGCAGTAAAGGCCATCGTGTCGGTTCCATGGATCACCACTACGCCTTGGTATTTTGAGTGGCGGTCGCGGATGTGGCCCGCTATCTGCAAAAGGTCGCTTGGTTCCAGCGCGGAGCTGTCGCGGTTGAAAGGGACTTCCAGCTCTAAATCGGCGATCTCGCGCAGCTCCGGCAATTGATCCAGCAGCTTGTCCAAAAAAGGCCCAGGGGCCAAGCCCTGTGAGCCGCTGGCGGCGGCCATTCCAAGAGTCCCGCCTGTGTGGATGATCAAAATGCTGGGGCGCAAGTTCCCTCCTCCAATAACAACATTCAATCTAAGTCAAAACAGACGCTTGCAGCGAGTCGTCCCCGTATTCTGAAACGCAGGACACGATTATGGAGCAACGCCCGGGCTGCCGAGGGGGAAGGGCGATGGAACAATCAAATATTCCATTCGCGTCTGTCCAGCCAGAGGCCAATTCGACCGCTTTTTGGTCGTTTGACACAAAGCTCACTGCCATCTCTGCGCTGGGTATGGGAAATTTGCTTATGCACAGCCGCGCCGCCACCGAAAATTTTAATTCCGAGCCAAATATAGGCACCAGTGGCTCTTTCAGCGACAGTTCCAGCGTTTCTACGCCCCCTTCTCGCCCAAGGTATTCCAGTAAGGCTTCCAACAGCGGCCTGCCGTGGAACGCCCTTTCTACGGATAGCTCTCCGTCCTGTATCTTGGCGTCGTATTCGCCTTTTTCTATGTCGAGGACGACCCGCTTGTGCTGCTCTTCCATCTTCGTCATGATGTCGCCATCTGGTAGCTGGCCATTTTTCAGCAGGTCGGAGCAGTCGCTTTGGACGCTGTCCAAAATTTCGCCGCCGACGTAGATCAAGGTCTGGATTTTCTGGCCATGCGGGCCATGTTCCTCGGTCTGAATGTGGATAGTCCGGTCATTGAACCTCAACTCGGTATTGAACCCGGTGATCATTTTGTGGCTTCCAGCAAAACCATGCGCTTTGCTATAGCTTGGCCGACGCTAGGTCTATCGGCGCGATCGGGCTTGGCATTAGTCATCAATGTCGTGCAAAGATATGTTTTTTGCCACCTCTTTTGCCACGGCCTTAATGAATTCTTGATCCGACAGCAATTCGTTGGCAATCGGGGAATGTTGCCCAGCATGGGCGTCTTCCAGCTCTGGCTCGGGGCCAAAGTCCTCGGGGACAGTGTCCAAAAAGTTGTCAGGGGCCGTGTCCAAAAAGTTGTCTGGGTCGCTTCCCTGCCCGCCTCGGGCTGAGTCGGGCTGGTCATCGTACGGGGTGGGGGCGACCAATTGGTCTATCTTTGAAAGGTCAAGGTCCTCAAGTTCGATGGTGATCGCGCCCTCTTCTGGCTGTTCATCCCCTTCAATGGCATCTGGCACCGCGAGGGCGATTTCTTGGGCCAAATCCTGTGCCTCTAAGACAAGAAGATCCGAACGAGCCGTATCTGCCGGTTGCAATTGAATTTCGGATGGCGCGGCAGATTCTGCTGACTGCAACGGCACATCCGGCAGAATGACAGGCTCCTCGGGCGGCGGTGGTGCTTCTGCTGGTTCCGCAGGTGGGGTGGCAGGTTCTGCTGGCTGTGCCTCTGGCTCCGCTGGCGGCAGCGTAACTTTGGCCGGCATGTTGGGCATAGCGATCAGTGCCGTTACTTTGTCCTGCAAGTCGCGCAGGTCAACGGGCTTGCGAAGAAAAGCCTGGATGGGCGCCTTTTCGATTCGCGCCAGATCAACGTCCTCAAGCACCCCGGCCATCATGGCGATGGGACGATATTCCGTCCTCGCATCGGATCTTAGCTGCTCCAATAGCCCCCAGCCGTCCATATTTGGGAGTGAGGTGTCCACCAGGGCCACGTCAAACTCTGCTCCATCCTCCATGAATTTCAGTGCATCTTCAGCGTTGTTTGCATGCAGAACTTCAATGGCCGTTGAGTCCAGCAAAGACGCGACAATTTTGTGGATACTAGGGTTGTCGTCCACCAAAAGGAGACGTGGCATGTGAACCTCTATATGCCAATTTATCAGAATATGCTTGGAGTTGGCAATTAATTTGAGGCTGTTGAGCTTCTTGCAAAACTCGGTGGTACGTCTGCTCCCGACCTTCCGCTGTCTCTGGCTGGATTTTATAACTCGCCTGTTTACAGTGCTTTCACGCCAGAGTCCGCTCCGGTCGGGCGCAGAACAGGGTTTAGTGGCGTAAGGCTTTGACGCTGCATAGGTAGCGCCAAAGACCAACGCCACTTGACCCTGTTCCTCCGGTGACTTGCAAAACTAACGTTTTGCAAGTGGCTCTGTTGCAATTTAATTTTTCATGGTTGAACTGCATAGTGCCATGCAGCGGCCCCTAATTCCTGACCCCTGGCCCCTGATCTCTCCACCCCCGGACTATCTCCTCAAACCTACGGCCCCTCTCCTCAAAATTTTTGAATTGGTCAAAACTGGAGCAGGCGGGGCTCAGCAGCACTTGGTCGCCGGGCGCGGCGATGGTTAGGGCTTTTGCCACTGCCTCGTCGAAGCTCTTTATGGTTGT
>JAITFL010000106.1 GCA_031281385.1 Holophagales bacterium | reverse complement strand
TCGCGCATGGCGTCTTTCAAGTCGCCCTTTGCAACGTTGACCGCCTTTGTGGCCCCCATCTTTTTGGCCAAGTCCAGCCTGTACTCATTGACGTCTGTGATGACAACGTAACGTGCGCCAGCGTGTTTGGCGATGGCTACGGCCATTATGCCTATGGGACCCGCGCCGGTGACTAGCACGTCCTCGCCCACCAAGTTAAACGAAAGGGCCGTGTGCGCAGCATTGCCAAAGGGGTCGAATATCGAAACAACGTCATCGGGGATGCTGTCTGGCACTGGGAAAGCGTTTTCGGCAGGTATGGCCAAGTACTCGGCAAATGAGCCAGGGCGGTTCACCCCCACGCCGATGGTGTTGGGACAGAGGTGGCGCTTGCCGGCGCGGCAGTTACGGCAGTGGCCGCAGACTATGTGGCCCTCGCCAGTCACCCTTTCGCCGCCCTTGTAGGCCTTGACCGCATCTCCCACCTTCTCGATGATGCCAACGTATTCATGCCCTACGTGCATAGGCACTGGTATGGTCTTTTGCGACCAAGCGTCCCAGTTCCAGATGTGCATGTCTGTCCCGCAGATGGCGGATTTGTGTATGCGTATCAAGACATCGCCCGGCCCAATCTCTGGAATGGGTACGTCCATCATGGTAAGGCCGGGTGCGCGCTCGGCTTTGACTAAGGCTCGCATTGTCTGTGTCATGGTGGGCTCCTTGTGGAAATTTCAAGTCGCGTGTGAGTATTGCTGTGCGGATAAATGATTGGCAGACCGAATGGTGCTGAGAGCCTTAAATAATTTTTAGATAACGATTCTCGGCTTGAGGAAGAAGATGTCCTTAAACATCCGAACTAGGGTGTTGGCCGGATTGCCCCTGCGCTTCAACCTGCCATCTGCACAATCGAATGCGAAGGACTCTTTTATTACCAACCTCCTTGTGCAGAAAACATATCCGTGCATTCCCCATCCAAACGCAAGGGGATTTGTCCACCAAATGACGGGTTCATCTGGCCTATCGGGGTGGTAGGCTTCAACTTCATCGTACGGCATCGGCGCATCGCCCAGCCTTATTCGGTAGCGGTAGTCACCTTCGTTATAAAGCTTGCGAGGGGCATTAATAGGGTCGCCCGATTTCTCACCACTCGATTCTTGGCTATCGTCTTCATCATTTTTTTCGTCTATCCACTGATATTCCTGTCTCGGCAATGGGCCATAGCCATCAGAAAAAATGGCAGCCGCTTCTTGAGAGGCAAGCAGATACTTTTCATCGTCGGGAGCAAGAGAATTGCCACGCTGTATCGGCTTGCTGGCGCAGACTTTAATGCCAGCCTTTTCCAATGCGGCGAACAGGAACTCATCAATGGGACGCAACTTTGTTTCTTGCACGGCTGCCTTCTTATGAAAGGGGTTGGCTAAATATCTGATGGTGAACATGCATTGCTTGCCTATTCGCCGGTGGCTTTGTTTCTGTCATCCAAATATACTCCTGATGTGTCGTCAGACAGCCATTGCAAATAAAAAAATGCCCTTCATTAGCGCGCTCAAAAGAAAGCCTGCGTTGCCCTCCCAGCCCATCACTTTGTCCTTGTAACATTCTACGGCAAAGGACTCTTTTATAACCATATCCCAAATAGTTTGCTCACTGCCGATGCGCCGAGTCCACCAAAGGATAGGCTCTTTTGGCCTGTTTGGATGGTAAGTCCCCACGGTGTCTAGTTCATCCAGTGTTGGTGAATCGCCGAGCAATACTGGGTTTTTGACATCAACCCCTGCCAATTTGCGAATCTCGATCAGGTACTTTTCAATGGAACGCGCATTCCTACTCAATGAGGGCATTTTCCCCCCTGGAAAGATTGGCTTGGCACCTGGTAGCTCCCCGGCAAAAGAAATTTTTGGCGGAGTGTTTAGCATCTGCTTAGTCATGATTGGAATGCTTGGCGGATCATCGGCATCATAAGTACTTGGTGGATTCGCCGTTATTAAATCTGGGTGCATACCCGAAATGAGCATCCGAGTCAGTGCCTCGTGCAGGGGGCCATGGCCCCTTTGTTCATGGTAAATGCCCATTGGAAGGCCTGCGTGCGCCATACAATGACAAAAGGAAATATTTCGCTGCTGCTTGCCTGTCACTGGCCCGTAACGAGTGTACCCGTCCCAGCCTTGCATTGTCTCGCTTTCATTGCATTTATTTATGTAAAATCCATCAAATACAATTTCTACGCACTCCCAGCCGCCATCAGCCCCTGGCAAATAAAAACAAGTACCTGGAAAATGTTGGACTGCCGCTTCTATTAACGCGTTGAAAGAGTAGTATCCGCGAACATTAAACCACGGCCTTTTGTCGAATTCCTCTTCAATCATTTTATGACCCCTAGCTCTTTGCCCACCTTGGCAAAGGCCTCAACGGCGAAGTCTATGTCCTCTTTTGTGTGCGCGGCAGACATTTGGGTGCGTATCCTAGCTTGGCCCTTTGGCACCACGGGGAAGAAGAAGCCTATGACGTACACGCCCTCTTCCAGCAGCTTGGCGGCGAACTGCTGCGCCAGCGGCGCATCGTAAAGCATCACTGGTACGATGGGATGCTCGCCTGGCTGTAGTTTGAAGCCAAGGGCCTCCATTTTGGTGCGGAAGTGGCGGCCGTTTTCGTGAACCCTTGCAATTAGGTCGCCGCTCTTGCCCAATAGCTCCAGCGCCTTTCTGGTGGCGGCGACTATTGATGGCGCAACGGAATTGCTGAACAGGTAGGGCCTAGCCTTCTGTCTTAGCCAGTCTATCACTATTTTTTTGCCCGCTATGTAGCCGCCGCTGGCACCGCCCAGTGCTTTGCCGAATGTGCCTGTCAGTAAATCTATGCGACCCATCACGCCGCAGTGTTCTGGGGTGCCGCGCCCATTTTTGCCCATAAAGCCAACGGCGTGGCTGTCGTCCACCATCGCGATGGCCCCATATTTTTCTGTGAGCGTGCAGATTTCGGGCAGCTTGGCGATAAAGCCGTCCATGCTGAATACGCCGTCTGTCACCACCAGCACGAACCTAGAGTTTTCCGTTGCCTCTTTCAGCTTGGCCTCTAGGTCGGCCATGTCGCTATTTTTATAGCGGAACCTCTTGGCCTTGCTTAGGCGCACTCCGTCAATAATTGAGGCATGGTTCAGCTCATCGGAGATTATCGCGTCTTCTTCGCCCATCAGCGGCTCGAATATGGCACCATTCGCGTCAAAGCAACTGGAGTACAGCTGCGCGTCCTCCATGCCCAAGAAGGCCGCCAATTCGCGCTCTAGCTCTTCATGTATGTCCTGTTTGCCGCAGATGAACCTGACGCTTGCCATGCCAAAGCCGTGCGTGTCCATCACTGCCTTTGCGGCATTTATCAGCTCTGGATGGTTGGCCAGCCCCAAGTAGTTGTTGGCGCAAAGGCACACCACCTTTTTGCCATTGGCCGTCATCTGCGGCTGCTGTGGCGTGGTGATAACCCTCTCCTGCTTGTACAGCCCCTGCTCTTGAAGGCTCTGGGTCTCTTTTGCGAGGTAGTCCAAAAATCGCGCGTTCATATCTGGCCTCTCTTTCGTAATGTCTTTTCCCTAGCAATAGTTTATACCAGCTACTAGGTACTAGTTACAAGAGATCACGCTTGCCTGGCTACTTGTAACTAGCGCCTAGTTTCCCTCTGTCCTCGCTTCCAGCGTCACTATCCTGGTGCCTTCCATCTTTAAGACCCGCAGGGAGAGGTTTTGGAAATGTATGGTCTCCAAGGGGTTGGGCAGTCGGCCCAGCTTCCACATGACCAAGCCAGCGGTGGTGTCGAAACCGTCGTGCTCCATATCTATCCCGAGGGCACTTGCCAAGTCCTCGACGTGGGTTTCCCCAGGCATTTGATAAACACCAGGGGAACATTCGACGATGGCCGCAGATGATTCGTGTTCTTCCTGTATCTCTCCGACCAACTCTTCCAATAGGTCTTCAACCGTCGCCAGCCCCGCCACTGCACCATATTCGTCCACGACTATGGCGATCTGCGTCTTTGCTCGCTGAAGCTCTCGCAAAAGTTCCAGCGTTGGCTTGCTCTCTGGGACAAAGATGGGGTTCTTTGCCAATTCGCGCCAGTCTGCTCCATCCTGCCCCTGAATTTGTATGAAATCCTTTAGCAAAAGAACGCCTTGGATGTTGTCAATCGTATTTTGGTAGATGGGCATCCTAGAATTGCGCTTCAGCCGAAAGGCTTCCCAAACTTCATCTATCCCGGCATCCACAGAAATACCATTGATGCGCGTCCTTGGGGTCATCACTTCGCGCACAATTGTATCCCCAAGGTTCACCACGTTGCGTATAAGCTCGCTGTCCTCTTCTTCTAATATGCCCTCTGCTTCGCCCTCTTCCAAAAACGCTGTCATGGCTCCATCTGTGGAAACAGCGTCTTCTTCCTTTGCTTTGTCGAGGGCGCTGTTGGCCTTTTCGCGGTATGCGGCCAATGGCTCCAGCGCTGGCGACAATAGCTTATAGAGCGGGGCAAAAAATGGGAACAGGCGCTCTACCCAAGTGGCCTGATCCCCCGAGCTCACGAGAGTCGGCAGCGCAACGTCAAACACCCATATATAGGCCAAAAACAGAATTGCCAACAGCCACCACGGCACAAGCAGGCTCTTTAGCAAAGGCCATGTCAGTGCCAGTAGTGCCACCAGCAGGGTTTGGTTCCAAAACACCAAGACAAGGCTCAGGCGCGAGGGGCTTTCAAGCACTTGGGCCAGCAGCGACCCTTCCTTTGCTTCTTCCACGAGCCTTCTGCGCTGTAGGGACGAAAGCCCGTGCAGCGAAGAGAGAAGCGTTGCCGCCCCTGCCCGATACAGTGCGGCAGCAGCGATCAGCAGAATTTGGATTGGTAATGACAGAGCGAACAGTGCCTCAGTTGGTTCAAACACATCTTGGGCGGCCCGCCAATTAGAGGCCCAGCCGCCCAAACTTGGCTCCGGAGGTCGGACTTGAACCGACGACATCATGATTAACAGTCATGCGCTCTGACCAACTGAGCTACTCCGGAATTGTCGGAAAGATTATTATAGCAGGGAGCGGGCAGCGGTCAAATGAAAATATGTGAGGGGCCACTTTGAAAATCAGCACTTGGAGTACCGCCGAAGGCCCTCGCGGTTTAGAACGTGAATGATTGGGTACTCATTTCGGATAAAGCGCATGTCGGCCAGATGCTTCAGTGCCCTATTGAATGCCTCGCGGCTGCACCCTATGTGGCGGGACATTTCTTCCTGTGTGTCCAAAAATTCCACTGGCCCTGCGCCTGCTATGTTTTTTTCTTGGTTCAGCACCATCTGCGCCACTCTCTCTGGAACGGTCCGCAGGCTAAGGGTCTCCACCAAGGGTACAAGGTGCAGCATCTTCAACGCCAAATGCTTGATTATGGCTTCCGAGACGGCTGGACTTTCACGGATCATCTTGCGAAGCGCGTCTGCGGGGATAAACCAGCACTCCGTATGCCCATGGGCCTCGGCCCTTGAAGCCGCAGGACAACCAGTGAAAACCTGAGCCTCGCCTATGCACTGGCCAGGCAGCATCATGTCCAGCACCTGGAACCTGTCTTTTAATGCAGTCCTAGTTATCTTTAGCGCACCAGTCGAGACGACGTACACTCCATGTAGTTCTTCCCCCACGGAGAAAACTGTTTCCCCATCGGAATAGGAGCGCAGCTCGCTGGCGTTGGCCAACAGTTTGCCCTCGGCCTCGGGGAGGTCGTTCAGAAAAACCGCCTTTTTGTGGTCGCTGTGCAATTGGCCTGTTGTATTCATCTGGATGCCCCTCGTGCTAAACTTCATAATATCAGCAATCTGCCAACAAAATAATGTATCGTCACTTGGCTGTGTTGTAGGTCTATGATCGCACATCTTGCTATAATTGCTCAATGGCTGCACAGAACCCAAAAAAACGGTCGAGAACCAACGCGTCTGAAGCCCTGCGGCGGGCGGGCAAGAGTGGGAATCCACCAAAGCATAGAGCAGACCAAGCGCCGCGCCCACCTCGAAAGGGACCGATGGGCCAGCGTGTGACGGCCAGTGCCCGAATTGACGGGAGCAAAACAAAGACCGTGGCTCAAAATCCACGGCGCAGGCCACAAAGGGCAAAAATCCAGCCCAGCGAACCCCGCAAAGGAGAGAGACTGCAAAAGATACTCGCCTCGGCCGGGGTAGCGGCGCGCAGATCATGCGAACAAATAATTTTGGATGGCCGCGTGCAAGTGAATGGCGTCACAGTCGCCGAACTAGGCGCGAAGGCCGACCCCATGAATGACGAAATCACGGTTGACTTTGTGCCCATCCAAAAGGAAAAGCCCGTCTATATTTTGCTAAACAAGCCAAAGGGCTATGTCACCACCGTGAGGGACAACGAGGGAAGGCCGACTGTTATGGCCCTGCTGGGCGGCATTTCTGCAAGGGTCTTTCCAGTTGGAAGGCTGGACTTCAACTCAGAGGGAATCCTGCTGATGACCAATGACGGCGAGCTGGCGCAGCACCTTGCCTCGCCAGCTTCGCACGTTCCCAAAACTTATCTGGTAAAAGTTCACCGACTGCCCAAACCGGAAACGCTGGACGAACTGAGGGCAGGCTTCAGGCTAAGCGGGAAGCGGCTCAGGCCATGCCAAATTCAATTCGCCGACAGGCAGAGCAACCCGTGGCTCAAGATCACCCTGACGGAAGGCAAAAACCAGCAGATAAGAAAAATGTTCGCGGCCGTCGGCCACCCTGTACACAAACTCAAACGCGTCCAGTTCGGCCCCCTGGCCGACCCCGCGCTAAAGCCCGGCCAATGGCGACTGCTGACGCCAGATGAGTTGGCGGTGCTGAAGAACATGTACGTATGAAACCCCTAAAAGGGGCGAATGGACTCTGGGAAAGAACTTGGGGTAAATTGTTGATACGGGCCGTACCCACGATTTTTTTTGCCGATTGGGTACGCGGCGAGGTCATTCGCCGCTTAAACTTCTCTAGAAGGGCGTGAGCTCTAAGAGGCGCGGCTGGGTGTAGCGAGTCGCCGTAGGAATTGAGACTAATTGCACTAGGGCGTTTTCCCCAGACCCCTTATACTCGCCTCGCCCACTGCCCTATGTTGGGGCTGATGCATGGATATGGCCTCGATGGGCGGGCAGATAATTTTGCAAGTGGCTCAGTGTTTTGCAATACGCTCGCTTGGTCGTTCTATTTGCCGTTGTCGCGCAGATACGCGGCCATCTTCTTGTCTTCGTCCTTGATATGGTTGATCAGCCAGCCACCCAAGCTGGTGTTGACCTTGCGTACCAGCGCGGGGGTAGGCCCTTCTTTTTTGAGCTGCTCTGCGATTTCGACAACCGTGCGGTCGAACCCTTCATGTAGCTTCTTATGCTGCGGATACTCGGGATAGCCGCACTGCTGCTGTAGCTTTTCTTCGTCCCCGAAATGCTTTTCGGTGTAGTCAACCAAAAACTGCACGGTCGGATCAAGCTTTTCGTGTCCCGCTCCAGTGAAGCAAGCGTCAATCAGGTCGTTTATTGCTTTGAACAGTTGCTTGTGCTGGGTGTCAATCGCCTCGTTGCCCGTAGCCAAATCGTCGGTCCAAGTATATGCCATGATAATTGCCCTCCTTATCTCATTTTGAAAGCTATTGGGCACATGTCAACGGTTTTTGGGGATGCAAGCTTCACCGCAGCGGCTGCGGGCTGGGAACCGGTGGGAACTGCTTTTCTTGGATCAGCCTTCCATTTACATACAGCATGTCTGCGGCCATCCCCTCGCCCCCAGGTGCCAGATCCGTGCCGAAGTTGGCCAAGTAGTATGAATCAAAGCGCCTGACCCTCCCGCGCATGTTCTGCTCGGATTGTGCGCTGGCGAATGGGCGGTAAAAGAGGGGGTGCCCCCAGGGTGTCATGGGAACTTGGTCAAGGCCATAGTCAGGGACAAGCTTGGACAGAAAATTTGGGTATTCGCCATTCCTGACGTAGTACCTGGCCAGCGCGTCGCACGTTGCCCTGATGGTTTGCCTGGCCTGCCTGAGTTTTTCTTCTTCGGCCTTGCTCAAAATGGCGTTTAGCCTAAATATGTCTTGGTTGGCCGTTATCCCTTGAAGTTTTTCGGGCCAGCGCTTGGCTATCTCCTCCATCAGGGCCCTTGATTCCAAAACCTTTCCTTGGTTGCTGAGTTCCAGCGCGTCCTTGTACAGTTCTTCTGCCAGCCTGGGGTCATTGGGGCTGCACCCAAAAAGGGCCAAGGCTATGGCAACTGGAAAAAACAGGGAAAAATTGGTCATCTGGCGCTTGCGCGAAAAAAATGAACGTACTGCGGAACGAAAGGCGGCCATCACGCTATGATAAAGAGTAATGCGGCTAATTGCTCAAGTGTGCCCCCAATTCGACCCCGGCGCAAGGTGGCGGGACAAGAACAGCCAAACGGCAGCCAAGACCCGAATTTTCAGCCTGATGGAGATACAGCGGGAATCCCCCCACAGCCAAGCATCAGGGGCCTTTTATCGGCTTGACTGTCCCGAGTGGGTACACGCAATACCATTCACTGCGAAAGAAGCAGGGATGGAACTCTTGGCCGTAGAGCAGTACCGGCATGGCGTTGACCGCGCGTCGCTGGAAGTGCCTGGAGGAGTGTGCGACCCAGGGGAAGACCCCCTTACTGCCGCCAAGAGGGAACTGTTGGAAGAGACAGGCCACGCTTCCAACAACTGGATATCGCTTGGCTCTTGCAGCCCGAACCCTGCAATCCAAACAAATCGCTGCCATTTTTTTCTGGCGCTGGGCTGCGAAAAGATGCACGATTTGGTGCTGGATCCAACGGAAGAGCTGCGGGTGTGGGCCATCCCCTACCTCGAATGGGAGTCCAAGCTGAGATCGGGCGAAATACACCATGCCCTAGTACTGGCAGCATTCAGCCGCCTGCACTCCAGCCAGGCCTGGCCAGAGCTGCAAAAGCAAATTAACGATGCGGACTAGGGGACAGGATTGGAACTCAACGACATTTTTTCGCCCATAGCTTCCAAATTGGCGGCTGTAGAGGCGGATCTGCAAAAGATAGCTCACAGCCAAGTGCCAATTGCCTCGCGCCTTGCCGAGCATATCCACGCAGGCGGCGGCAAGAGGCTGCGCCCCGCGCTGCTATTGCTGTCCGCAAAATACTGTGGCTGCAATTCGAGCGAAGATATACGTTATGCGGCTGTGTTCGAGATGGTGCACACGGCCACGCTGATACACGACGACGTGATTGACCACTCACCAACCAGGCGGGGCCGCCCAAGCATGAACGCCAAATGGGGCAACACCCTCTCGGTGCTATTTGGCGATTTTTTGTCCATACACTCCATGAGGCACGCCTTGGCCAGCAGGAATTGGCAGATGGCAGACCTCTTTGCCGACGTGGCCGCCAACATGATAGAGGGCGAGCTGATACAGAATGAATGTCTATACAGCCTAGACGTTGGCCGAAAGACACATTTTGACATCATCGAGCGAAAGACGGCGCATCTGTTTTCGGCCTGCACAAAGGCCGGGGCCATTCTGTCGGAAAGGGACGAAGAGACCAGCCAAGCCCTTGCAAAGTATGGGTTCGAACTTGGAAAGGCATTCCAACTGATAGACGACCTACTGGACTATATCTCTACGGCCAGCCATTTGGGCAAGCCCGTTTTTTCGGATTTAGCCGAAGGCAAGCTGACGCTGCCCGCAATCTTCTTAATGGAAAAGGCCCCTGGCGACGCCGCGCCGCTGATAGAAAAAATATGGGCCGCAGACCAGGCGGCCAGGCCAGAAAACGAAATCAAGCGCCTATTGGAATTGATGGAGCGGCATGGAGCCCTAGATGAAACGCGCGAAATGGCTAAAAACGCCACCCGCGCCGCCATCGCCGCCCTGCCAGACATAGATGGCGCGGAAGACGCCAAGGCCATTGCCGCCCTGCTGAAAGAGATTCCAGAAGTATTGCTGGCTAGGACGTTCTAACGGTTTTGCCGGGCCGGTAGCCGATGGTGCTGCCCATATTCCGTTACAATATAATCATGATTTCCCTCACTCCAGCCCACTTGGATCACGGCCGCGTTTGGCGGGGCTTTGACTATTGCTACCCGGTGATAAGCCGCCGCAGCAGGGGCCTTAGCCTGGGCGTGAACCTGAGCTTGGATCAAGCGTGCAATTTCGACTGCGTCTATTGCGAGGTTGACCGCAAAAATCCCCCCAACAGGACAGACATTGACTTGGGCCAGTTGGAAGATGAGATGAAGACGCTGATAGAGCTGGCTATTTCCAAAGAGTTATTTGGGTCTGGCCCGCTGGGCATGGCAAGAATAGAGCATCAACGCTTCAACGACATGGCGTTCAGCGGCGACGGCGAGCCCACTGCGGCGCCCCAATTCCCTCAAACAGTCCATGTGCTTGCGGGGCTAAGAAAACGCTTTGGACTCGATGACGTTAAACTAGTCCTAATCACAAACGCCACAAGGTTTCAGGATTCAAGGGCTATCAAGGGCATTGACGCATTGATGGAAAACAATGGAGAAATTTGGGCCAAGCTGGACGCTGGAACAGAAGGATTGTACTGCGCCATAAACCGCTCCAAAATCCCGCATCGTCAAATAATTGATAATCTAATGTTTGCAGGCAAAAAGTGGCCCTTGGTTATCCAAACGCTGTTCCTTGATTGGGACGGAAGCCCGCCACCGCAAGAAATCCAGCAATACATTGATAAAATCAAATATTTGCTTGATTCTGGCGCACAAATAAAGGGCATCCATTTGTACACTGCGGCAAGGCCGACGCCGCTCCCAAGAGCAAAGCCGCTTTCCTCTGCCATTTTGGACGAAATAGCGCATAGCGTAAAAAAAGAAATTCCCAAGATTCCGCTGGACGTGTTCTATGGCCCTACTGCGTAACGCGATAAACCTGTTCATTTGGATTGTTTGCGTCTGGCTGTTGTCCGCGCTTAATAGCGCGAATTACTTAAAAAGCAAGGCATTTCTAAGAACGCCAGAGGCCCCCAAGAGCATTGAAGTGACGATTGTCGCAGTGGGCGACCTGATAAGCCACCAGGACGTACAAAAGGCAGCACTGGAAGCCGAAAATGGCTGGGCGTCCCTTTGGGAAGAAATAACCCTATTTTTTATTTCCGCCGACTTGGCGATGGTCAACCTAGAAACCCCAATAGCCCCCAAGACCGGAAAGCCCGGTATTCCATTTTGCTTCAACGGGCCGCCAGAGTTGGCCAAGGCGCTAAGAGAAACAACTGTCAGCCTTGTATTTACCGCAAACAACCACATGTACGACCAAAGCGTGAATGGGTTGGCGGAAACCATT
>JAITFL010000101.1 GCA_031281385.1 Holophagales bacterium | reverse complement strand
GTCATTTGGCGACATCATCCCAAGTAAACTTATTCCATGCCTCAATTATTTGGGCTGCCCTGGCAAAAACGCCTTTTTCCCCTGCACCCCGGCGAGGGCCGCAAGGCACTGCTGTCGGCCCTTTATTTTTTCCTGCTGCTGATGAGCTATTACCTCTTGCGCCCACTGAGGGAAACATTCGGCATCTCTAGGGGGGCGGACAAATTGCCCTTTGTGTGGTCTTTTACACTAGGCATCATGGCACTGGCAAACCCGTTATACTCGGCACTCATTGCCCGCAGGCCGAGGAGGAAGTTCATCCCGGGGACGTACCTGGCCTTTGCCGCAATGCTAGTGGCCTTTGGGCTATTTTTTCAATGGCTGCCTGGGCGCGGCGGAGCGGTGCTTGGCTACACCTTCTATGTTTGGCTGAGCGTCTTTAACCTCTTCGTGGTTTCGATTTTCTGGGCGTTCATGTCCGATTTGTACAATACAAAGGACGGCCAGCGGCTCTATGGGTTCATAGCCATTGGGGGTACCTGCGGGGCGATAGTCGGCTCTTGGGCGACGGGGCTATTCAGTCAATGGCTCGGCCAAGCGCAATCGCAGTGGCTATTTTATGCTTCGGCGGTCATTTTGGGGCTTGTGATTATTTGCGTGGCAGCCTTATTCAAGATTGAAAACGGAATAAAAAGTCAAAGCAGCCAAGCCCCCAAAGAGCCGATGATTGCAGACACGTCGCGCGAGCCTGGCCCAGGAGTGATGGCTGGGTTTTCGCTCATCGGCAGGTCTCGCCTGCTCCAGTCAATGTCACTATACATTTTGCTATATGCCATTGTGGGGACATTTTTGTACATAGTTCAGGCTAGGGTGATAGAAGATGCCTTTGCCGACAATTCTGCCCGCACTGTGGCCTTTGCAAAATTGGATCTATGGGCCAATGTACTGACCTTGGCAACTCAATTGTGGCTAACGCATAGGCTGGTAGCCAAGGTAGGCATACCTATTTCCCTTGCAATACTGCCTTTTGTCACCATTTTGGGCTTCGGCGCGTTGTTACTGTGGCCCGGCTTCGCTGCTCTTGCCGTCTTTCAAGTGGCCAGGAGGGGTCTGCACTATGCCGTTGACCGACCCGTCCGCGAGATGTTCTATATTCCCTTGGAACCCGATACCAAATATAAGGCCAAGAGTTTTATTGACACCTTTGTCTATAGGGCGGGAGACTTGGTGGGTGTGTGGATTGACCCCCTGCTGCGGGCCATTTCCATCCCCCTGGGTTTGCCAAGCCTAGGCATTTCAGTGCTGTGGCTGGGCGGGGCCGCATGGCTGGGAAGGCTGGGCGGGGAAAAGAAAGAACAATAGGGAAAATGTTTGCGATTACTTATGCCGAGTTGCAATTATTTGAGGTTTTTGCGGAAATCCAGCCGATTTTGAGTTGCGAAGCTCCCTAGCGTGGCGAATATAGCAGTTCAACCTATTGTAGGTTGAACCGCTATATTGTTACAGTTCAGTTGAACCATTTATACGCCCATCTTCCCATCAACCCATCCGGCGTTGATCTTTACGGCTTCCACGGACTTGTCAAATGCTGCTTTTTCGGCGTCGCTAAGTTTCACTTCGATGATCTTTTCCACTCCCCCTCCGCCTATCACTACCGGAACGCCGCAGTAGAGGCACTGCACGCCATATTGGCCGTTCAGGTAGGCGGCGCAGGTCATGACGCTCTTTTTGTCCAGCAAGTAGCTCTCGGCCATCCTGATGGCTGAGAGGCCAGGGCTGTAGAAGGCCGAGCCTGTCTTTAGCAGACCGACTATTTCGTCCCCCGCCATAGCCGTGCGCTGGGCGAGCCTGTCAAAGGTTTCGCGGCTCATCAACTGGGGCAGGGGTATGCCGCCGACTGACACAAAGTCATAGATGCCTACCATAGAGGGCCCATGCCCGCCCATGACTATTGCCTGCACATCTTCTACCGACACACCCAGTTCCATGGCGACAAAGCAAGCCAGGCGGGAGCTGTCCAGCACTCCGGCCATTCCCACGACGCGCTCGTGCGGCAGGCGGCATATCTTCTGCATAGCATAGACCATCGCATCCAGTGGGTTGGTCACCACTATCACGAACGCATTGGGCGCGGTCTCTTTTATGGCCTTACCCACATTTTCTATTATCCCGAAGTTGACGTTCAGCAGGTCGTCGCGGGTCATGCCTGGCTTTCGCGGTACGCCTGCCGTGATGATGACCACGTCCGAATCCTTTATGTCGCCAAAGTCGCTGGTGCCAGTCAAAACGGTGCTGGTGCCGATGGATAGGCGCCCTTCCATGATGTCCAGTGCTTTGCCTTGGGGCAGGCCATCAACAACGTCAACTAGGGCGACATCGCCCAATTGCTTTTGGGCCAGCGCAAGGGCCATGGTTCCACCTATTTGCCCCGCACCGACCAGCGCGATTTTCTTCCTTGTCATGATAACTCCTAATAAATTGTTGTGTTGTTACGTCATTATGCTTTATTGGCTTTCTTGCTGGAGATGACGATATATGAGCAGAGGGCGATGGTACCTAGAAGGGCAAGCCATTCCCCAACGCCACCTTCGATGATTTGGTGGTTCAAGAGATAGAAGCCGTCTTTCCATCTGGGGTTCATGCGGACAATCGCGCCTATTACCCCCATGATGGCCCCGCCGGCCATAAGGCCGGAAGCAATCAATATGCCCTTGTTCTCGCGGGCCTTCTCTATTTCTGGCGTGTCGCCAGCTTTGGCCTTTGTGACGAAGTAGCTCAGTATGCCGCCCAAGAAGAGTGGCGTGTTTAGCTCAATCGGCAGATACATGCCCAAGGCGAACCCGAGCGCGGGCAGGGCGATGATGCGCAACACCAAGGAAAGCACTATGCCTAGCGCAAAGAAGTACCAGCGCAGCGGCATGGCCGTGTCGCCGAATATGCCTTCTAGTATCGCCCTCATGGCACTGGCCTGCGGGGCCGCGTACTGGCCCTCTGCCCCAAAGCCGCCCTTGCTCATCACATACATGGCAACCCCGCAAAATAGCGCGGCGACTAAGGTCCCGACAAACTTCCAGCCGATCTGCCTAGCTGGCGTAGAGCCGATCCAGTGGCCGATCTTGAGGTCTGTGCTGAACGCCCCGCTTGCGGCCAAGGCGGTGCAGACGACGCCACCGACCATCATGGTGACAAACATGCCGACTCCGCCAGTGAAGCCCAGCTTTAGCATCACTAGGCCCGTGATGAGCAGCGTCAGCATCGTCATGCCGCTGATGGGGTTGGTGCCAATCGTGGCTATGGCCCTAGCAGCAACTGGGGCAAAGAAGAATGATATGACCATCACGACGGCCGTGCCAAGCAGGGCTGGAACTAGGGCGTTGGTGATATTGATGCCGAAGCTGAAGAACACAACAGTGGCCAAGGTGAAAACCACAAGGCCGATGGCGACGAAAGAGCCTGGGATGCTCCTTTCGGGGCGCGTTGGAGCTATTGCCTTTTCAGCTTTGTTTTTTAGTGCCTTCAGGTTGCTGACTATTGACCTCATCATGTTGGGCAGGCTGGACAGAACGCCCATCACGCCAGCCCCTGCGATGCACCCCACGCCGATTATCCTAACGTAATCGCGGAAAATGGCCGTCGGACCCATTTCTGCCATTGGGATGGCCCCAGGCGGGACGATTTCGGTGACAGGTACATAGTACGCGATGCCATGCACCATAGGGACCAAAACAAAAGTGGCGAAAAATGAGCCAGCCGCGATGATGGCCGTGTAGCGCAGGCCGATGATGTATCCTATGCCCAACACTGCGGCATTGTTAAGGTAATCAAAGCGCATGAACGCCTTTTCCTGCATCCTGCCGAGCCATTGGTCCGCGCCAATGTGCGCTAGGCGGATGTTTTCGGCCATGAGCCTGAACAGGCTGGTTAGGCCGTCATAGATGCCGCCGATCAGCGCGGCGATCACTAAGGTCTTAGCCTGGCTGCCTGCCTTTTCGCCAGTGACAAGGATCTCGGTGGTGGCTGTGGCTTCGGGCCAAGGGAACACACCATGGTTTTCTACCATGAAGTTGTGCCGCAGCGGAATCAGAAACAGTATGCCGATGGAGCCGCCCAAAAAGCTGACAAGCACCACTTGGGTTAGCGTGGGGGTGACCACGCCACTGCCGGGGACGGCTGCCAGCATGTACAGCGCGGGGATTGTAAAGACCGCACCCGACACT
Organism: Holophagales bacterium; assembly: GCA_031281385.1. The sequence goes on along the minus strand of JAITFL010000101.1, from coordinate 714 downwards.
ACGTGGCTGCTGTTGGCACCAATGCTTTGTATGATCACATTTTCTAGGATGGTGTTCTTTCTAGAGAAAAAGCGGCTAAGCCCTACTGCCAGAATTGCTATAGGGATGGCCGCCTCGATGCCTTGGCCCAGCTTCAGTGCCAAGTAGGCAGCAGCCATTGAGAATATCGCACAGAATACTAGGCCGAGCACTATGGCCCTTCCCGTCGTTTCCAGCACCCCGTCCTGTGGGACAAGGGGGACATATTTTTCGCCTGGCCCAAGCGGCCTTCTAGCGTTTTCTGGCAGACCTTTTATCTCGTCCGGGGCGTTGTGTGACATGGCTGCTCCAAATAGGCAATGCAAGTTGCGGAGTGGGGCAAAATGTTTGTTTCAATGTACAATAAATTGTAATGAAAAAACAGCAAATAGAAAAGAGTAAACAGGAAAGGCCCTTGGGCAATGTCGCCGCGCGAAGCGCGGCAGGGGTCTGGGGAAGACGCACTAGTGCAATGAGCGTTTGAGGCTGCGGGGCAGCCTCAAATGCCAGCAGCACTTGGGCGGCTTAAATGGGTGGACTCGCATGCGAGCGCGACTGAGCGAATCCCCAGTGAGCATTTAGGAAGGGTTTCCAAGACCCGGAGCATCCTCTCTGAAAGCCCGAATGGGCTAAGAGGCGCGAGTGGAATGGAGCGAGCCGCCGCAAGGCGGGGAGCGGATATGAAACGCTGCGACT
>JAITFL010000199.1 GCA_031281385.1 Holophagales bacterium | reverse complement strand
ACCATCGGAGTCATCCCCCAAGCATCCGCCCGTCCATCGAAGCCATCTCCGGGCATCTGCCCGAATATGGAAACAGTGAGCGAGGCGAGTACCAGGGGTCTGGGGAGTAGCGAGGTGCGGACTCGCATGCGAGGCCACTCTGAGCTACTCCCCAGTGAGCATTCAGAAAGCTTTTCCAAAATCTGGCAGCTTATGCAAAAGGCCGCATAATGCTCTTCCCCAGGTCAAGCGGCGAACGACCTCGCCGCGTGTCCATTCGGCGCGATGAAATAGTCATTCAGTAGTAAGAAAAGATTTTGGGTGTTTTGCAAGGGACTCGTTTGTTTGCATGTTGGTATGAAACCTATCTTTCGTGCTCGGAATGAATGCTTCTGTAACTTTGATTCGCCTACCGCCGGGGCGTGGAACCCTTCCGAATGCTCACTGGGGGTCTCCCTTCCGGCATCGCTCGCAGGCTCGCGCTGCCTCCCGGTCGCACCCCCAGACCCCCGCCGTCCTTCGGACGGCTTCTTCGATGGGCGCGAAATTTAGGGAAGATGCCTCCAAGGAACGCAACTTGGTATTATCTATTGGGGAGCTTTATGAAATCTGCCAAATCCTTTTTGCGCAACGCAATGGACGCCTTTTTGGTTTTAGCGCTGGCACTGTTGGCCGGGTCCAATTTGTCAGCCCAAGGCAGGCCAGGAGCGGCCATTGACGGTGTCGTGGGCGGTGTGCGTCTCATCACAGACAGGGAGTTGGAAATCGCGTTTTCACGTCCCATCGAGAATGACGCGGACGCCAAAGCCTCATTCGCTATTCTCATTGACGGCAAGCGCTTGCCGCCTTCCGAATGGGAGTACCTATCATATTTCAACTTTGGCCCGTACGCGTGGGCGGCAGGGGGTGCTGCAAAGGGCGGCGCAGTCAACATCCGCCTCAAAACGCCGCTGGACGACCACGGCACGCCACTCGTGCCTCTTGGCAGGCAGCGCTCTACGCAGATAGCGGGAACCAACACCTATGAAACATACGGCAGGATAGCAGCGGGGCGGCTCCGTGTGGCCTATAGGCCAGGCGCGAAAAACGAAAAGATAGTCCCCGCAGCCTGGATGCCCTTTTATGGATTTTCGCAGAGGGGGTACATGTCCATGATGTGGGCCTGGGGATCGGCCCAAGCTGGCAAGGCCGGGGTCGCGTTAAACAATAGCAAATTCAGCGCAGACACACAAGACTATGACGCCAGGTGGGTGACGGACATGCTGGGCGAGGGCATCAGTCGGCTAGTCGGCCGCTCCGAATACCTGAACATCCCTATGATTGACGCTGGCTTCAAGGCCGTCGTGGTAGGCCCTAGTCAATCTGTCTACGAGGCCCCGGAATACCGTGAACTTTACGACCACAAAAAGATGGACTACGACGATGTCTATGGCAGAAGGGTTATACCTGGAACCCCAGAAAAACCCATAATCGTCGCAACGGCAGACGATGTGATGCGCCACGACAGCGAAGTTCGCACAAGGGACGGCAGGGCCCCCACCCGCCCAAGAAGCAATTTTTTCTATTTTGGCGAGGCGTTCTTGCGCCTGTACTACAAATTGGGCGTGGAAGAAGGCTGCAAGAGGTACCCGCATAGCTCTTTCAACGCGCCTGACGACTACCGATACGACAAGCAGATTGTGGCCGCGTTCCGCGCCATTGGCACCAAATGGCCAGGCACTATGCTGAGGAATAGCGCTGAGGACTACTATGTCTATGGCGCGATGGTACACTTCGAATTTGTGCCAGAATCGCCAAATGGGGCATGGCAGCCCCAAAGGTTCCCAGTCAACACCCGCGCCGAGTTGGAGGCATACGACAAGGCCCTGTATGTGGCTCTTTCCGGCATTCATGGAAAATATGAATATTTTTCAGGGACGGCAGACGAGTATGCGCGAGGGCGCGGCGAAAACGCCAGATGGGGCGGTTGGGGCCAAGGCGGGGCAACAAACGCCAGCATGTCAAACGACATAATGAAAAAAAGCCACCCTTGGTTTTGGCGCAGCCAAGCCGACAACTATGGCACAAACGGCAGGCTATACCCACGCTTGGCAATAGAACACGTCCATGTCATTTCGGACTCGCAAATAGAGATCAAATTCAACCGCGAAATCAGCACCATAGCGGCTGCGACTAATCCAAGCAATTGGAAGGTCTTTAGGGATGGAACAGCACTGACAAACTTCACTGAGCTTACCGATGCCCCAGGCGGCCCAAGAAACGAGCTAGTCCAAGGGGGCTACGCCTGGAAGGCCATAACCTTGAACACTGGCTTTGGCAGGACAGCCTATAGGACGGAAAACGGCGTTTCAAGGCCCACAGGCACAGGGCTGGACAAGCCTCTCACCAAGGGGGCCTACGGGCGGGGTTTTGGCGGATTCGCACAAGCGGACATCGAAGAGAGAAAAATCAGCAAGGGAGGCTGGATAGCAAATAACGCAAAGCCAAGCCCCACCGCGCTCAAGATGGGCGAATTTGTTGACCTAGCAGAATCAGTGCGAAGGGGCGCGGGGCTAAATGGCGCAATCAGAGTCGAATACGTCGGTGCCGAGCCAATCAAGGACTGGGCAGGCAACAGCCTAGCAACTGGAACGCACGCGGCCGAATTTAGGCCCTGGCTGAGCAATGCCTATAGAAGCCCCCTCACTGGCTACTACATTTACGCCGACACCCAAGTGAGCCTTGACACTATGAAAACAGGGGCATGCTACTTTGACCACTCCTTGGCCAACAATTTCACTGTTGCCTACAAAAATAGCTCTGGCGGGGAATATTTCCCCGCGCACGACCCTTTCTATCAACAGCCCTTTGGCCTAGACCGGCCCCCCGCCGACTATTCCAACATCCTTTACCTGCATGAGAAAGGGACTACCTATGACAGGATTGGCCAGCGGATAGCCGACGGCGCTGTTGCCAACGGCGGCGGAATGCAGATCATCGCTGGCTCGATACATGGCCACCACCCCGCCAAGCAGCCCACGCACAGGGGGCTGATAGACATCAACTTCCATAACACTATATACGTCGAAGGCTGGGGGGGCAACACCTTCCAGTGCGAAGACGTGAACATCTGGAAAGACCTAAATCTGAACCGCTACAAAAACGAATCCCTCTTTTACCACGAGGGCGGGCACGGCATAGACTCGTTCACCCAAGGCTACGGCAACGCCATAACTTACGCCCGCAATGTTTTTGACGACATGTCGGCCGCCTGGCTGACCGCCACCCACAAAGACAACGGCAGACGCTGGCACGACGTAAACGAAGTGAGGGCCTATTGCGGCTCTAGGGTGGAGTACATTTCCACCATAGCCACATATTGGCATGGCACCGGGCGCGAATCTTTCCTTGGCATCAACGACGGCACCTGGACGCCCATAAACACACGCGAAGAGCTGTTCCGCTACGACCCATTTGCCTTTGAGGTGTTCAAGAGGATATTTTTCAATGGAGAACTGGGCCTCTGGTACGAAAACAGAGTGGGCGATCCCGACTATAGAGTTCTTTTGAGCGACTGGACACTGCTAAAAGCGAGGGATGACGAATTTGCCCATTGGGAGAGCGAAGACAATTTAATCGCTTGGGGGGCCACCGTGCCTGAGACGGCCCGCAGAAATCCATACACTGGCGAGAGCAACGCGCTTATAAACTGGGTGTCTTGGAACACGCCAAATGTTTGGGATATTGGATTAAAGGAGCCGCAGGAGGGAGATCGGGGATACCCGCACAACAAATTCGACTTCATTGGCCGCGATGCGTACAGCCCCCCACAAGACCAGAATTCTTCACCGACTATAAGCCAAGAGCATCCATTCCTGAGGCCCGGGGGCGTAAAAAGGCCGTCGAGGCCGCCTGAAATAGAGGCCCTTCTGGAACCAGTGGAAGGCACGATCAGCGACATTTCCCTTAAAACCCCCGTCCTTGTGCGGTTCAAGCTCAGCGGCTACAAGCGCAAAGTGACAATGGACAACGCCCAGGCCAGCTTCGAGCTAATGATAAATGGTAAACAGGCAGGGTTCAACTTCTGGTCATTCGAGGAATCCGGCAACGCCGCAACCGTGACGCTGCGACTTGCCTGGCCGCTGGACGAAAGGGCGAGCGTGGAAGTGGGAATTCGGAAGAGGCATTGATGCCAGTTTCGAGTTATACCAAGTTGCGTTCAGTCGAACGCAACTTGGTATTAGCACTGGAAGGGCATTCTTCCCGCTTGAAAAGCCTTCCTAGAAGCCAGTGTTCAAAAGGCTTGGCGCTGAACGGAACACTGTCCTCGCTGAAAAGCCTACAATCGGAGGCATCTCCCAAATATCAACCCGCTCATTCCGAAGTTGTGTGGGCTGCGCCCTTCTTGGGTATCGCTGCAATCCTGCTAGGCGGCAGTTCGGGATGTTTCTTGGCCCGCTTGGGATGATGCAGCTCTTGCGGCTTCTCTGGCTCGATGCCGTCATTCACGCAATCCGCAAGATACAAATCTATGAATCCCCTGAAATCTGCGCATGCTTCTTCAAAGGTTGGGCCTTGGATGTCGAATGTTGTGCGCGTCAGGCCGAGCACATCGCCCACGAAGCACCCGTATTCATCGCTCCAATAAACTGAGGCCGTGTAGCCCCTGTGGTTCGCTGTTTCTTGTTTCATGGCCTTGCT
>JAITFL010000185.1 GCA_031281385.1 Holophagales bacterium | reverse complement strand
GCCAAGCTGACCGCGATCATTCTCCCCCCAGACCCAAAGGCTGCCGTCAGACTTGATGGCTACCGTGTGGTTATAGCCCGCCGACACTGCTTTCCAATCCTTAGTCCTACCCACTCGGGCTGGGATGCTTCGGTTTGTGTTGGTGCCATCGCCAAGCTGGCCGCTATCATTCTCTCCCCAAGCCCAGAGGCTGCCGTCAGCCTTAATGGCTACCGTGTGGTTATAGCCCGCCGACACCGTTCTCCAATCCTTGGCTTTGCCCACTCGGGCTGGGGTACTTCGGTTTATGCTGGTGCCATCGCCGAGCTGGCCGCTATCATTCTCTCCCCAAGCCCAGAGGCTGCCGTCAGCTTTGAGTGCCATTGTGTGCTGATTGCCAGCTGACACGGCTGCCCAGTCCACCGCCGCGCCCACTTGGACTGGGGCGCTTCTTTCCGTATTGGTGCCATCGCCGAGCTGACCGCAACGATTCGCGCCCCAGGCCCAGAGACTGCCGTCGTCTCTGATAGCTAGCGAGTGATAATACCCCACCGCAATTGTTGCGGAAGTCACTTTGCTGTTGTTCACCTTGCAGGCCGGAAGGCCGACTGCCAGCATGGCAGCCAAGGAAGCGGCAATGATAAGAGATGCCCAGTCCGCCGCAGATTTGCTTGCGTGTGCGGGCGCATGGGCCTGCCGCTCATGGCCTACTATTATCTTTGCGGTTTTGAGTAGGCGATGAAGTTTGAACATTTGAAGTCTCCCAATTGGCTAGCGCAGTTTGATTGTTGGGTTAGTTGGCTTGGTTTGCGGTTTTGGAGTGTGTGCCTGCCGCACGGGCGAAACAGGCCACTCGGCACTTTTTTGGCAACGATAAGAAAAACGTCCTCGCGGACGGTATGCGGTTCCTCATAAGTAAATAATGTTACACAGCCAACTTTTTTTCCACATTTTCCACAGATTTTTTCACGGCAAGGGGCTGGGGGCGATTCGCAAGCGAGGTAGGCCTGAATGACAATCCAAACATACCATTTGGCTGCCTTCATGCACCGCTTAAGCGCAAGGCGGAGGTTCTATGGCCGTTCTGTTTAATGCCGGAGCATGAAAACCCTTCCGAATGCTAAATTTGGGGGGTTCAGATGGATGCGAAGAGAGTTTTGCAAGAGGTTCGTTTGATTGCAAATTGGCATTAGATATAAAATTACCTAATGCCCAAGCCGCCAATCATATTCGCCACATTCGCGCTATTTATGATTTTTGCGTTTGCGGCGTCCCTAGCGCTTGGCGAGGCCATGCTGCCGCCAAGTGAAATATGGGCGGCCATCTGGAATGACGCGGCAGAATCCAGCCGCATCATTTTTTTTGACATTAGGCTTCCTAGGGCAATAGTCGGATTGTCCGTCGGCGTGGGGCTGGGAGCGTCGGGTGCTGTGATGCAGGCATTTTTTCGCAACCCACTGGCGAGTCCTGGGCTGCTGGGCGTGAGCAGCGGAGGTGCCCTTGGGGCGGTGCTGTCTATCGTCTTGGGAGGCGGGCTGGGAGTCCTGGGCCTGCCCCTTTTTTCTGTTTTGGGGGCTTTCATGGCCACGGGGGCGGTAATGCTTCTGGCAAGAAAGGGCGCGTCGCCCGAACACTTGCTTTTGGCCGGCGTTGCACTGAATGCCCTGTTTGGGGCGGCTACAAGTTTTTTGCTGTCAACATCGGCGTCGCACACACACCTTGGAGCCCAGATACTCTTTTGGCTGATGGGGGGCATAGAGAATCGCACTTGGGAACACGTCTGGATGGCCGGCCCCGGCATTTTGGTAGCCTCCATTTTGCTGTTGCCCCTTGGCAGGCCGATGAACCTTCTGGCGTTAGGCGATTCGGGGGCGCAGAGCCTGGGCGTAAACGTAGCCAAACTGCGCTGGCAACTGATTGCGCTTTCAACTGTCCTAACCGCCTTGGCAACGGCCGTAGGGGGGGTAATAGGCTTCGTCGGCTTGGTAGTGCCCCACGTTGTGCGCCTCATTGACGGCCCTGACCACAGGCGCCTGTTGCCTCTTTCTATGATGGGTGGGGCTTCTTTGGTTCTGATATGCGATTTGCCGACGCGCTTTTTGGGTTCGGGGATGCGCCTTGGGGTTATCACTTCGCTTGTGGGCGGACCATTTCTGCTATGGCTTTTGAGGAAGAGGCCATGCTGAGGGCCGACAATTTGACCATTCAAGGCCGGTTGGCCGATGTGAGCCTTGAGGCCAGAGCTGGCGAGTGTATAGCCATACTTGGCCCAAATGGGGCGGGAAAGTCGTCCTTGCTCAAGACACTGGCCGGTCTGCTAAAGTCGGCGGGAAGCGTTTACTGGATGGGGAAAAAGCTGGATCGCATCCCTTACCTAAAGCGCGGGCGGACGCTCTCTTGGCTGGGGCAGGACAGCGCGGCGGAATTTGCCTTCCCTGTAAGGGAAGTCGTTGCCCAAGGGCGCTTTGCGCATGGCGGCGACGACAAAAATATTGATGAAGCCATGGCGGCTCTGGATATAGCGCACCTCGCCAATAGGCCCATCACAGAGCTTTCGGGTGGAGAGCGCAGAAGGGTTTTTTTGGCGCGCGCGCTTGCCACCGGGGCTCCTATGCAGTTGTGGGACGAGCCGACGTCCAGCTTGGACGTGCGCCATGCGCTTGAAGTGTGTGCCTTGGCGCAAAATTTGGCACTGAAAGGTTCTTGCATATTGGTGAGCCTGCACGACATTCGCGCCGCGTACCGCTTTGGGCGGGTTGTAGTGCTGGACAAGGGCAGTCTAGCCATTGACGGCCCGCCGCACGATGTGTTGACCGCACCGTTGATACGCCAAGTCTTCAGAGTGGAGGCACATTTTTTGACATCGCTTGTGCCGGAGCTGATTTGATGGCAGTTGTAATTCCAAATTCTAAATAGAATCAGCCATGATTTTATTTAGAATTGGAATATATTACCAAATGACGCGGCTTCTGGCCCCTGATCCCTAACCTCTGATTCCTATTACTGCCGCTTATGATGTACAATCTATAGCAATTCAACTTATTGTAGCCCATAGTCGTAATGCCTGATACCAAGGCCGCCCTTTTGGGCTTTGCGGAAGTGTCAGCTTTCCCTAATTTTTCGGTTGATTGCATATTTTAGCTTCATGGCGGGCTAATTTTTTTGCTTCACGCCCAATCGTTTGCCCGCAAGGCTAAAGTCTTCGGTGTCTAGGTCTAGTAGATGGTTCGCCTCGCCCTGCTCTGTCTGCTCGTCTTGGGTCGCAACAGTCGCTGACGTGGACAATTTTTTGGTTATTTTTACTCCTAGGTCTGAAAATTTTCCGGCTGTGCCTACTAGGCTCCCCCTGCCGTCCCTGAGCGTAAGCATAGCGTCTTTGTAAGATTTTTGTGCAGTCTCCAGTTGGCTGCCGAGCCTGTCCATTTTTTCGATGAATCCCCGCAGCTTGTCGTACACGCGACTGGCGAGGTCGGCCAATTCTTGCGTTGATTTTTCCCTGCGCTGCAGGCTCCACAGATTTGCGACCACCCTGATCACTGGCAGCAAAGTAGTGGAGGTTACAAGTGCAATGCGCTCCTCGAAGGCTTCCTGAAATAGCGTTGGCGCGTGTTCTGCGGCGGCGATGTAAGCCGGTTCTAAGGCTATGAACAAAAAAGTGAAATCAGGCGAATCAATGTCTATCAGATCGGGGTACTTCTTCCCGCTGAGGGACTTGATATGGCTCCTGATGGCCGCAACGTGGGCGGCTAGATGACACTGGCGTTCCTCCTGCGTCTCGGCCCCTACGTAGGCTGTATAGTCCACCAGCGACACTTTGCTGTCAATGATGATGTGCTTACCTTCTGGCAGGTTCACCACAAAATCTGGGCGGTAGCTATTGCCCTCATCGTCCTTGAATGTCGGCTGACTCTCGTACTCGATGTCCTTTCGCAGCCCTGCCATCTCCAACAGAAGTTCGACTTTTTGCTCCCCCCAGTTCCCTTGCAGCTTTTTGTCGCCCTTTAGGGCCCTCGTCAGGTTGGACGCCTCTTCGGTGATCTGTTTGTTGAGCTGTTGCAGATGGCCCAATTCGATCTTTAGTGAGCTTTGCCCTTGGAGGCTTTCGCTATGCACTTGGTCAACGCGCTTCCTGAAAGATTCAAGCGTTTCCTTGAAGGGCGTCAATAGCGAATTTAGCCCATCCCGGCTCTGGGTTTGAAAAGTGGCGTTCTTTTGCTCAAATATGTGGTTTGCCAAATTTTCAAACTCTGCACTGAATTTGGCTCGCAGGTCTTCGAACTGCTTGCGCTCCGCGTCAAAAACCTCTCTGTCCTTTGCGGAAATGGCCTCTAGTTCCGTGGCCCTCAGCCTTGAATCGGACAATTCTGCCCTAAGGCCCTTCGCTTCTTCTTTGTACTCCTGCAACTGCTTGCGCTCTGTCTCCAAAGCTTCTTTGTCTTTGGCGTATATAGCTTCTAGTTCTGTCACCTTGTTTTTTGAGGAAACCAGTTCTGCCCCAAGGCCCTTTGCTTCTTCTTTGGAATCTAGTAAATGCTGCCGCAACTCGCATTTGTCCCTCTCCAGCCCTTGCATCTGCATTTCGGCCATCTGCTTTTGGTGTTCGATGGCTCTCTCCAACTCTTTCAAATGGTTGGCTGCGTCCCGCAGCTTGGGTTCCAAATCCATCCTTGTCCTGCCTTCGCCCTTCGCTTTGCCATTCTTCCAGCCTATCCAGAGTCCAAGCAGAACCCCGGCCTTGATGGAAAAAACTATTGTCAAGGTGGTCGTTATCGTCATTTGGTCCTCGGTCCTCATGTATGATTGTAAATGACTATTTTGTTCTTCTGATTTTCGCTATTCTCTAACTTTTTCATTCACCTAATTTCAGAGCCACACATGAAAAAAAGTAAATTGTCCGCAACTCTCTTCCCGCTGTCGCTACTATTGCTGCTTCCGCAGATCAATTGGCACAAGGGGCCGCAACCAGTTGCAAATAAATTGGCGCAGGTCAAGCCAAGCGCGGACAAAAAGGTGAGCTTTATAAAACCCTTTGTGGGTACCCACGGCGAGGGCAACACCTACCCAGGCCCTACCACGCCCTTTGGCATGGCACAATTTGGCCCCGATACAGACGACGCCCTTTGGGTCACTGCATCGGGCTATGAATATTCCGACACGTCCATCATGGGGTTTAGCTGCGCCCACTTAAGCGGCACAGGCATCCCCGACTTGGGTGACTTTTTGTTTATCCCTCAAATCGGCGAGCCAAAAATAGTTGCAGGAACTAAGGCAGACCCCGATTCTGGCTATCGCCAGAGGTACTCTCACGATAACGAAACAGCATATTGCGGCTACTATCAAGTAAAGCTAGAAAATAACGTAAACGTGGAACTGGCGGCGGCAGACAGATCCGGCATCATGCGCTTTACCTTTCCAGAGAGCGACCAGACCTCTATACTGACCGACCTCCACCACCAGTTGCACGGCAACCGCTTCAAAATGATATGGTCCCACGTGCGTGTGGAAAACAACCAGGCGTTGACGGGCTTCCACTTGGTGAATGGCTGGGGCAAAGAGTGCTACCTGTACTTTGCGGCAAGGTATTCTAAGCCCTTCGATGACCACATGATAATGGCGGACGGCAAGCCCCATATATACAACACGTACCGCTTCCGTAGCCGCAACGAGGCGTCTGGCCAAAATCTGCAATTCATCGCCAAATACAAAACAAAAAAAGACGAGGCGATTCAGGTGAAAATCGGCATATCGACTGTCAGCGCGGCCAACGCCATGATGAACCTAGACGCGGAAATCCCCCACTGGAACTTTGAAAGAGTTGTCGCAGAGACACAGGCTAAATGGGAAAAAGAGCTTTCCGTTGCAGAAATAGAAGGCACCCAAAAAGAAAAGGAAACATTTTATACTGCCCTGTACCACACATTCTTGACGCCAAATGTCTATCAAGACATCAACGGCGAGTACCGGGGCCTTGACTTCAACATCCACAAAGCCAATGGTTTTACAAGACATTCGGTTTTTTCGCTTTGGGACACGTATAGGGCCGTCCACCCATTTTTCAACTTGCTGCAGCCCAAGCGCAACGCCGACATGATTAATTCCATGCTGGCGCACTACGACCAAAGTGTAGACAAGCTGCTGCCGGTTTGGGAACTCGATGGAAACGAAACATGGTGCATGATCGGCTACCATGCAGTTCCAGTCATTGTTGACGCCTACCTGAAAGGCATCAAGGGCTTTGACCCGCAAAGAGCTTACGAAGCGGTAAGGACAACAGCCATGAACCCCGACTACGACAGCGTTGCACTATACGCAAAATTGGGCCACGTGCCATTCGACAAAGAGAATGAATCCCTGTCAAAAACCTTGGAGTACGCCTATGATGATTGGTGCATCGCACAAATGGCGAAGGCCCTTGGCAAAAATGATGACTACGACTACTTCATGAAGAGGGCCAAAAATTACAAGAATCTTTTTGACACAACAGTTGGCTGGATGCGCCCAAATGATTCAACCGGCAAATGGCGCGAGCCATTCGACGCCCACAACTATGGCGGCGGCGCGGCCAACTTTGGCGACATCACAGAGGGCACAAGTGCGCAGTATTCTTGGTACGTGCCCCACGACATGCCTGGCCTCATTTCTCTGATGGGCGGCAAAAAGGCCTTCACTGACAAATTGGACGGCATTTTTGCATACAAGGGCAAATTCTCAACGGGCGAGGAAAATGAAGACGTGGGTACCATTGGCGAATATTGGCACGGCAACGAGCCCAGCCACCACATCATCTACCTCTATTCGTATGTCGGCCAGCCCGCCAAGGCTGCCGAGAGGATCCACCAAGTGATCCGCACCCAATATGGCAACAAGCCAGACTCCCTATCGGGCAACGACGACTGCGGCCAGATGTCTGCCTGGTACTTGTTCACTGTCATGGGCTTCTATCCCGTCTGCCCAGGCAGCGACTACTACGCCATTGGCAGCCCATGCCTACCAAAGGTCAAATATAGCTTGGCTAACGGCCAATACCTGACCGTTGAGGCAAAAAACCTGTCCGAGAAAAACATCTACGTGCAGTCTCTCAAAGTGAATGGCAAAGACTGGACTAACCCTTTCCTGCCATACCAAGAAATAATCAACGGCGGCACCCTAGTATTCACCATGGGCCCCAAGCCCAGCAAGTGAGGGACGAATCCGGTGATACCAGAGAGGTAATTGCGGAATTCCCTTTGCGTCCATCGAAGCCATCTCCATGCATCCGCCCATACATAGGACAGTGAGTGAGGCGAGTACCCGGGGTCTGGGGAGTAATACCATTTCACATTTCTATTGCAATAAATAGTTGCACCCGCACATGCTTTTCAGGAAAGGTGCGGTCGCGTCCTTCATGCACTCCCCGACCGAGTCCATGACCTCGTCAACCGTCTGAAAGAACTGGTTGCGTAT
>JAITFL010000145.1 GCA_031281385.1 Holophagales bacterium | reverse complement strand
GCTTGCTTTTTGCCATCGTCCATTTCTTCTATGTTCAGCACGGCCCTTTGTTTGCCCTTGATGTTGGCAAGGGGCCTGTCAGGGACAAACACGCCATTTTCAAAAAAGCCACTGACCACTAACATTCCTACCCCCTTGTTACATCATAGATTATAGTCTCCGCGCTTCCAAATCAGAACAAGATGAAATAACTCCAATGGCCCGAATGAGAAAACGCCCAATCGTCAATTGGTGCTGGCTCCGAGGTGGGCGATACGGGCAGGAAGAAAACACACCATGCGCAAAGCACACTCAACCCATCACGCCCCCACGCCCTCTATCTCTTCGACTATGTTGCCTATCTCTTGGCGCAATATGTCAACCTTGGCGACTATGCGCTCTATCTCTGCGTTGAGCATGGCTATGTTCACTGCTTCGCGCTTGTCCTCTTGCTCGACGTACGTGCTTACGGAAAGGTTGTAGCCCTGCGCGGCTATGTCGCCGTTGGGTACCAGCTTGGCAAAGTGCTGCTCGTCTTTGCGGCCGGAATAGGCTTTTACGATTTTGTCTATGTTCTCTGCGGTCAGTTTGTTGTTGTTGGTGGCTTTGACAAATTCGCGGCTGGCGTCTATGAACAATGTGCTATTTTGGCTTTTGGATTTTTTTAGTGCCATGATGCAGGTGGCTATGCTAGTCCCAAAGAACAGGTTGCTGGGGAGTTGTATGACGCAGTCAACGAAATTGTTGTCTATCAGGTACTTGCGTATTTTCTGCTCGGCACCGCCCCTATAGAGCACGCCCGGGAAGCAGACGATGGCCGCCGTGCCGCTGGTGGCAAGCCATGACAGGCTGTGCATGACAAAGGCCAAGTCTGCCTTGGATTTTGGCGCTAGAACCCCTGCGGGTGTGAAGCGGGGGTCGTTGAACAAGATGGGGTCGTCGTCGCCCGCCCACCTGATCGAGTATGGCGGATTAGAGACGATGGCCTCGAAAGGCTCGTCATCCTCGTGCAAAGGCTTTGTCAATGTGTCTTCGTGCTCGATGCTAAATTTGTCATAGTCAATGTCGTGCAAAAACATGTTAATGCGGCACAGGTTGTATGTGGTGATATTTACCTCTTGGCCGAAGAAGCCTATTCGGACGTTCTCTTTGCCAAGTATCTTTGCGAATTTGAGCAGCAGCGAGCCAGAGCCGCAGGCGGGATCGTAAACTTTATTGACGGACGTTTTGCCCTCAATGGCGATTCTTGCCAGCAATTCTGAAACCTCTTGGGGCGTGTAGTATTCGCCACCGCTCTTTCCGGCGTTGCTGGCGTACATGCCCATCAGGAACTCGTAAGCGTCGCCGAAAGCGTCTATGGTGTTCTCTTTGAAGTCGCCCAGTTTCATTGACGCTATGCCATTCAGCAGCTTCACAAGGGTTTCGTTGCGCTTTTTCACTGTGGAACCCAGCTTGTTGCTGTTTACGTCAATGTCATCGAATAGCCCTTTGAAGTCGGCCTCGCTGTCGGTGCCCATTGCAGACGCCTCTATGCTTTTGAACACGGATTCAAGCGTCTCGTTCAGATTTTCGTCCCTTGGGGCTTGCTTCTGCACGTTTTCAAAGAGCTGGCTGGGCAGTATGAAGAACCCCTTCGTCTTCACCATGTCGTCTTTCGCCTTCTTTGCCTTTGAGTCGGACAGCGCGGCATAGCTAAAGGATGCATCGCCTGCGGCCCGCTCGCCAGAATCTATGTACGCAGAAATGTTTTCAGAGATGTAGCGGTAAAACAGCACGCCAAGGACGTACTGTTTGAAGTCCCAGCCGTCAACGCTGCCGCGCAGGTCGTTGGCTATGGCCCAAATAGTGCGATGAAGTTCCACCCGCTCTTGCTCTTTTTTGCTGTCAGCCATTTTTTGTTTCCCCTAGAGGCACTTGTAAAACTTCCGAGTCGTTGCCAAGAGTCCTTCGCTCAATTAAAGGGAGTCCCCGCAAAATGAGCGTCCCCCAATTAATAAAACTGGCGCGGCGGTGAGCCGCATCCACCATTGTCAATTGTCCATTGTCAATTGTCAATTCGCTATTCGGGAGCCTCACGACCCAATAATGTCAGAGTTTTGCAAGATGCCCACACATTCCATTTCACCGAAACTCTCCTACCTATACCCCGGCTGGTACTTCGAGGCGAACCACCTTTGGGGGTCGTCGGGGTTTGCGCGGTTCCTGATTTCAAAGCCTAGCATAGGGCCGTCGGGGGTTTCGCCGACGTAGCCTATGGTTTCGCCTTGCCCCACCGTATCCCCGACAGAAACTGTTAGGGCAAGCAGGTGCTTATAGATGGTGTAGTAGCTGCCGCCGTGGTCAATTATTGCCATCAGGCCGACGCTCTGGAATGGCTCTGCCCTGACCACCCTGCCGGACGCGACGGCCTTAACAGATTCGCCGCCCTTTGCAGAAATTAGTATTCCGTTGTTGTGAGTCCTCGTTCCAAAGCGTGGGTGAACCTGCACGCCGTATGCGGTTGCAAGGCTGCCCTCGACTGGCTTT
This sequence comes from Holophagales bacterium, assembly GCA_031281385.1. Next base: position 14,948 of record JAITFL010000145.1, on the reverse strand, counting down.
GGCAGCCTGCCGATGAGGTGCTGAAATGAAACGCCAGATGGCGAGGGAACGGCTGGGCTTGGCTTGGAGACGATGGACGCCAGCATCCTCTCCAGCAAGATGGACTCTTCGTTCATTTCGGCCTGCATGGCCCTTTTTTGGCTTTCGTCCCTCTGTATGTTTCCCAAGTACTCGTACAGCTGTTCTTCGTTTGCCTTCAGTTCTTCGTGCAGCGAGGCCATTTCTTGGCTCAATTTGGAGTAGCGCTCTTGTGCGTCTTTAGCTTCTTTTTCTTGGGCTTCCAATTCTGAATGGAGTTCGAGGGCCTTTTGCAATTTTTTGGTTTCGTGGTTTCTCCACCATTCCAAGTACCTGCCCCTAGCTAAATAGTTTTCTATGTCCGCGCTGCTTGGCAAAAAGCTTAGTGTGCCAAAGGGGCCAAGGGCGTAAAGCCACTTTACTTGTCGCCGCAAGCTTTCTGTCAGCGCAGACAACTGTTTTGCCGTGGCGGCTTTTTTGGCCGACAGTTGTGACAGTTCCCGCTGTATCTCTTCAAGTCTAAGCTGGGCCCCTTCTGCCTGTGCGCGGGCCTTGGCGGCCCTAAGCGCTATCCTCTGCAGCTCGACCATGACGCCGCTCCTCCTCTTGCGGAGCTGGCCTATCTGCTCATCCACTTGGCCCATCTGCCGCTGAAGCTGTTGGAGCCTCTGCCGAGTCCTGCCCAAATCCTGCCCCTCTTGCGGGGCTTGGGAAAAGAGAAGCGGGGCGAAACATATTGCCGCCTTGGCGATGGTACGCCTGAAATTGGTGACTATTTTCAATTTCTCATGCCCGCTTGTGCGAAGAGCCATTCCTTTTGGACGACAGAAAGACCAGCAGCACAGAAATAACCAATGGGACAACGATGCCTATGAGAAGCGTGTTTGCCGCAACTGGGTTTTCTGGCACTCGCTGGGACGGGAAGAAATAGTATAAAAATTCGGCTGCCTTTACCAAGCCTGCCTTCATGCCAAGCATTTCGCCAAAATCAACAAAATAGTATAGCTTTGTCCCTATGGCTCCCAAGCCAAGCGCCAAGGCCAAGGGAATGCCTCTATTGGACACTATCAGGCGGTTGAAGATGACGGCCCAAATGAGCAACTGAACACCAAGTATCAGCGCGTGGAGGTCGGCCAGCGCCAAGGCACCGGGGATCAGCGAACCCAACAGCCGCACACAAATGGCCCAAATGGGCAATATTAGCAACTGACTGTAATAAAGGCCGTGCGCGGTTCCGAAGAGAGCCCCCAAGAATACGCCCCTCAACTTGTACGCCTCTATCAGGTCAACGATGGGAAAGTAGGCGGCGGCCAAAAAGGTGAATGGCACAGACCAGACTATGAATCCCCTCAACGCGCTTCGCAGAAGCTGGGCTGGGTCGGCCAGCCCGCTCATGCTGGCGAGAAGGTCTTGGGAAATTGTCGCGCCAAAGACATGCACCGCAAAGCCATTCTGCCCGTTGGACGTGCTGACCCCGGCCAAGAAAAGGCCAAAGAAAAAAATTGAAACAGCGGCCCACACTATACGCAATTGCGAACTGCCAAAACGATCCATGCTCCCTCCAGCAAATAACGTTATTTTAGCACGCGCCTTTTTTGCCGGGCCACCTTGCGGCGAATAAGGCGCAAGCTACCAAAGCGACCACTGCCGTCGGCATGGCTGCCTCCAGCCCAAAAACGCCGCCTGTCATCCATTGTGGGGCTTCCGAATACATTGGTTCAAAAAAACCAGCCGATTTTGCGCCGCTGACACCAAAGCCCAGCAATCCGCCCTGGCTCCAGTTCCAGCCAACGTGTATGCCTATGGGCAATGCAAGGCTGTTTGTCCTTATCCAGGCCAGCCCCAGCAGCACAGAGGCTATGCCAATGTTGATGCAAGGCCAAACCATCGCCGCGCCTTCCATTCCCGGGTTTCCCAGATGGGCGGCCACAAACAATAGGGCGAATAGCAGCAACGCAAAGGTGCGCCCCAGCCTAGCAACGGTGCGCTGAAAGGCGTACCCGCGAAAAAGCAGCTCTTCAAAAATGCCAACTGCCAAAAAAGGTACAAGCGGAAAAAACAAAGTGCCTAAACCAGCGCCATCGGCCCTTTCAAAAGCAATGCCCCCGAAAAGCACAATGGCAAAGGCAGATGTTAATATTATCGCCATGCCCAGCAGCGCCCCCAACAGCAAGTCCCTAAAAAATTTTGCGCCGATTCTGATGCCGATGTTTGAGAGCCCTTGGTTTTCGGCCCGCAGGCAAAACCAAGAAACTGCAAGAACAAACAAGGGCCTAAGCCAAATTGTAATTGGCTTTTGAAATGGCAGAAAATCCGCCAAGACTACTGCTAGTGTGCAGAAAACAAAAAAACCTAGGATTTTGATTCCATCGCCTGTCAACAACCTGCGGCCATTCTCTGTCATCAAGGCTGCTCTATAAATTCATCAAAGCTATAACGGTATATTGCCGTGCTTTTTGGCTGGCACTAGGTCGCGCTTGGTTTCCAATAGGCCAAGGGCGCGCACTATCTTTTTCCTTGTCTCGCGGGGCAATATCACTTCGTCAACGTACCCAAGGCTTGCCGCCACATATGGGTTTGCCAGTTTTTCGTTGTAATCCGCTATCACTTGGCCCCTTTTTGCAACGGGGTCATCCGCCTTGGCGATTTCCTTTGCGTACAGGATGTTGGCCGCCGCTTCGGCTCCCATGACGGCAATTTCCGCCGTTGGGTAGGCAAAGTTGAAGTCGGACCTGATGTGCTTGCTGGCCATGACGATGTAGGCCCCACCGTATGCCTTGCGCGTGATGACCGTTATCTTTGGCACCGTGGCTTCGCAAAATGCGTAAAGCAGCTTGGCACCATTTTTTATTAGGCCGTTGTACTCTTGGTTGGTGCCGGGCAGAAAGCCAGGCACGTCTTCAAAGACTATCAAGGGGACGTTGAAGGCATCGCAGAACCTGACAAACCTGGCCGCCTTTTCGGACGCGCTGATGTCCAGCACACCGGCTTGGCTGGCTGGCTGGTTGGCCACTATCCCAATGGACTTGCCCTCTATTCTGGCAAAACCAATGACTACGTTTTGGGCGTAGGCTTCCATGACTTCAAAAAAATGTGCATCGTCAACTATGCCTTGGATGAGGGCTCTCATGTCGTAAGGCTTTGTTGGATCTTCGGGTACTATGGCGTCGAGTTCTGGGTTCTCCAAGGGCATTTGGTTCAGGGCTGCGCGGCGCGGTGCCTCGCCCATGTTGTTAGATGGCAAGAAACTCAATAGCTCCCTAGTGTGGGCAATGGCGGCAAGGTCGGACGGAACCATAAAGTGGCACACACCTGACTTGAACCCATGCGTGGAAGCGCCGCCAAGTTCTTCTTTTGTGACGTCCTCGTGCGTTACGGCCTTTATCACCTCTGGGCCTGTGACAAACATGTAGCTGGTGTTTCGCACCATTGTTATGAAGTCCGTGATGGCGGGGCTATACACCGCGCCACCGGCGCATGGCCCCATTATCAGGCTGATCTGGGGTATGACCCCCGACGCCATTGTGTTCCGCAGGAATATTTCGCCATACCCGGCCAATGAATTTACGCCCTCTTGGATGCGCGCTCCGCCGCTGTCGTTCATGCCGATAACGGGGCAGCCCACTTTCATGGCTATGTCTATGACCTTGCATATTTTTTTTGCCACTGTCAAAGACAGCGAACCGCCCTGAACGGTGAAGTCCTGTGCGAAAACAGCGATGGGCCTGTCGTCCACCCTGCCAAACCCGGCCACTACGCCATCGCCGGGTATCTGCTCGCCCGGAGATGGGTTCATGGCAAGCGCGTCAACTTCATCGAAGCTGCCTTCATCCAAAAAGGCGCCTATCCTTTCGCGCGCGGTCAGCTTGCCTTGCTGGTGCTGCTTTTCGATGCGCGACGGCCCGCCCCCAAGCCTAGCGGCCTCATATTTGGCCCTAAGCGCGTCGTTTTTTTCTTGAAGTGACATTTCAACTTGCTCCTAACAAAAAGCCCGCCGCGCAAACGTGGTGAGTTGCGAATACATGAATCAACGGCCGCTTTTTCCCCAATCTTCCAAAAAGGTTTGAATTCCTTTGTCTGTGAGCGGATGCCTGATCAGGCCTTCAAATATCTTTGTGGGAATTGTGGCCGCGTGGGCCCCGGCAAGAGCCGACTCCGCAACGTGGCGGGGCTGCCTTATGGACGCTGCAAGCACCTTGGTGTCTAGGCCATAGTTGTCGTAAATGGCCACGATCTCGCGTATAAGATCCATCCCGTCCAAATTGATGTCGTCTAGGCGCCCGACAAACGGGCTGACAAAGGTGGCCCCGGCCTTTGCGGCCAAAAGGGCTTGGTTGCTTGAAAAACACAGCGTCAGGTTTGTCTTGATGCCATTGGAACTGAAGTGCTTGCATGCCCTTATGCCTTCTGCCGTCATGGGCAGCTTGATGGTGACATTTTTATGTATCTTGGCCAGCTTTGTCCCTTCGGATATCATGTCCGGCGCGTCTAGGCTGATGACCTCGGCGCTTATGGGGCCATCCACTATCGCGCATATTTCGTGGATGATGGACTCGAATGGCTTGCCAGTCTCTTTGGCTATCAGGCTGGGGTTGGTCGTGACGCCGTCGAGCACGCCCCATGAATTGATCTTCTTGATTTCATCAAGGTTGGCTGTATCAAGGAAAAGTAGCACTAGGGCCTCCTAACAATCTCATCGCAGTTTGGACATTATACCAAGTTGCGTTCAGTAGAACGCAACTTGGTATAAAGGCAGCGGGAACCGATGCCCGCAAGTTTTTGAAAATGCTGGGTTTCCCAGCTTTTTCAAAAACTTTGGCGCTTTTGCGTTCAAGCCCGCTTGAACGCGATTTGGTATAATCCCATAGCCCACCGCTTTGTTCCAATGCTATTCTAGCTTCTTACAAAACTGACGTTTTGCAAGTGGCTCATTTGGTATGATAATTATTTTGGGAGTAGATTTAATGCTGGATGCTGCGCTGCTACGCCAAGACCTAGAAGCTGTGGCCAAGAAATTGGCGACTAGGGGGTTTACCCTAGACTCCACCGAATTTTCGCGCCTAGACTCTGAAAGGCGTAGGATAATTTCTGAGGCCGAAAAACTAAAGGCGGAACGGAACAAGGTGTCCGAGGAAGTTGCCAAGCTGAAAAAGAAAAACGAACCTGCGGATCACTTGATAGCCGAGCAACAAAAGATGGGCGGCATGCTCAAATCCCTAGAATCCGCCGAAAAAGAGGCCGAGGCAGCCTTTAAGGCATTTTTGGACGTGGTGCCAAACCTCCCCCACGACAGCGTACCTTTGGGCAAGGATGAACACGACAACCTAGAAATCAAGCGCTGGGGCCAGCCGCGTGAGATACAGAACCCAAAAGACCACGTGGAGATTGGCTCTTCGCTGGGCATCCTTGATTTTGACAGGGCCGCGAAGATCAGCGGGGCCCGCTTCACCATCCTTAGGGGCATGGGGGCGAAACTGGAGAGGGCGCTGATACAATTTTTCCTAAACCAAAACATCGGAGCAGGGTGGGAAGAGCTGCTGGTACCGTACATGGTTTTGCCCCATTCTGTGTATGGAACTGGGCAGTTGCCCAAATTCGAGCAAGACCTTTTCAAGACTCGTAGGGGAGAAGACCCTCTGTACCTTATACCCACGGCAGAAGTGCCAGTCACCAACGTGTACCGCGACGAGATAATTGCTGCCGATGCACTGCCCATAAGGCACTGCGCCTTTACCCCGTGCTTCCGCAGCGAGGCGGGCAGTTATGGCAAGGACACTAAGGGCTATATTCGCCAACACCAGTTCCACAAGGTAGAATTGGTGGCGTTTACAAGGGCCGACAATGGACAGGAAGAGCTGGAACACCTGACGCGCCAAGCCGAGACTCTGCTAGAGGCCCTAGAGCTTCCGTACCGAAGGGTGGCCCTGTGCACGGGCGACATGGGTTTCGGAAGCCAAAAAACTTTTGACTTGGAAGTTTGGCTGCCCAGCCAAAACTGCTATAGGGAGATCAGCTCTTGCTCTTGGTACGGGGACTTCCAAGCTAGGCGGGCAAACCTAAAGTGCAAAGCCAAAGATGCCAAAAAGCCTGAATTCATGCACACGCTGAATGGTTCGGCCTTGGCTGTTGGCAGAACTTTGGTGGCTATCCTAGAAAACTGCCAGCAAAAGGACGGTTCGGTGACAATCCCCAACGCCCTGCGCGACTTCATGGGAGTGGACAAGATTTCCTAAACAAGGCGCACGCGGCTATTTTGCACCATCCATATCCAATCATTTTCGTTTTCGGCCTGTCTAATTTCCACCAAAGGACATCGCATGTTCTACCGCACAAAGGCATGGAGAATCGCAATTGATGGTTTTTTGTGGGCTGCAATAGCCCTTTTCGCTTGGTTTTTGCTGACGAGGCACTTTGTGGCCCTTTTGGCCGCAACGGGGCGGTGGCAGAGGCCAGGCATCAGCCTGGTATTGGTGGGCCAAGTTCAGCGAGACATCAACGATGTTTTTACGGATGTCCTTATCACGGTGGATAAAGAGGGCAGACAAAAGGCGACAAGGCTTCCAAAAGAGGAACTATTTGGCGTGGAGCCAGGCCAAAAACTGTGGATCATCTGGCCGCCATACGTCTCCGTTGGAACGTCCCCCCCTGCATACAGGTTTTCGCTTGGCAGGCTGGCCATGGAATTTCCAGAGATCTTCTTGTTGATATGCTGCACGTGGTTGTTCATGCGCTTCAAGAGCCGCCTCGGAAAGCCATTCGACGAATACGTAGGGCCAAAAAAGCCTACCTCGAACTACGTCGTACCCTCGCCAGAATCATGGGGGCGCAGCAAAAACTTTATCAACAAAGATCAGGACAAAAATTCCTGATCCCACTTCTGAAGCACGGTGGCAAGCTTTGCCAATTGGCGCGGCTCGGTGGTCCTGAATCGGCTGGCGAGCTTCCACCCTTGGCTCACCTTTTGGTAGCGGTGCAGCCATAGGAATGGCCCTTGCCAAGCGTCTTCCCTGTCCCGGGTCCGCACCAAATACGCCACGACTGTCCACTGCCCCTCGGAAATGACTTCGCGCCCCAATTCTTCGACCGCCGCTTCACCATCGCCCTGCTCCAGCACCAAATCGTCTAAATCGTGGATGATCATGGTATAAGTTTAGCCGAGGAAGACCAATGCGGACAGTCATTCAAAGGGTCAGCCGTGCCCAAGTGCAGAGCGGCGACCAAAGCGCGTCAATCGGCGTTGGCGTGTTGTTGCTGGTCGGCCTGGAAAAGGGCGACACGAGCGAAACAACGGCTTGGTGCGCCAACAAAATAGCAGGGCTCAGGCTGTTTGGGGACGCTGACGGCAAGATGAACCTGCCGCTGGCAGACGTTGGCGGCGAAGTATTGGCGGTGAGCCAATTCACGCTGGCGGGGAGCATAGACAAGGGGAGAAGGCCGTCCTTCGACTCGGCGATGCCGCCAAGCGAGGCGCACACATTGTTCAACATCTTTGTGTCGCAGCTAAAGAACCTCGGATTGAACGTGAATACAGGCTTTTTTCAGGAACACATGGAAGTAGAACTGGTCAACGATGGGCCCGTCACGTTTGTCTTAGACAGAAAATAGCCAGCCTCACCAAAGGTCTTCAACTGTTTTCCCTGAACGAGCGTGCAGCAGGGCTTTTAGCCCGATGTCCCTTCGGACTTGCATATCAGGCCATCCCACTTGGGCCAAATCCTCAAGCACCATGCTCCTTGCTTCTTCCAGGCTTCCGGCGCGGACTGCCAAGTTGACAACGCGTCCACCGCCCACCTTCCAGCCACTTGGCGATTTTATTGTACCCGCATGGATTATGGAGCACTTTGGAGATTTGATCTCTATGTCCGCGCCCTTTTGCGGTGGACCTGGATAGCCTTGGGCTGCAAGGACAACGCAAATGGCAGTTCCTGGAAATACTCTTGGTTCTTTTCGCTCTAGTTTGTGCGTGGCGACTGAAAAAAGCAGATTTGGCAAATCTTCGTCCAATAGCTGCATCAGCACTTGCGTTTCTGGGTCACCAAAGCGGACGTTGTACTCCAGTAGCTTTGGGCCCACTTTGGTCCAGATGATACCTAAAAACAGCACGCCCCGCCCCTCCAGACCATCGCTTTGCATGCCCTTTATTGTCGGCTCGACCAAGTCCGCCCTCATGCGGCAAACGTCCTCTTCCCTCAAAAATGGTATGGGGCCAAATGCCCCCATGCCCCCTGTGTTTGGCCCCAAGTCGTTTTCAAATATCCGCTTGTGATCCTGACAGGCGGGCAGCATGCAGTAGGCCGCGCCGTTTTCTGTCACGTCAACCAGGACGTGCAGGCTGAGCTCCATTCCAAACAGCGGCTCTTCCAGCACAACGGTCTTTGATGCGTCCCCAAACTTGCCGGCCAAGAAAGCCCTTAGCGTCTCAAGGGCCTCCTGCTTTGTTTGGCAGAGTTCCACTCCCTTGCCCGCCGCCAGTCCATCGGCCTTTACAACAATGGGAAAGCCGTAAGCCCAATCATTGATGGCCGCCTCGCCCTCGCCCAATTCGCTCACTGTCTTGGAAGCCGCGCAGGGTACACTGTTGCGAAACATGAACTCTTTGGCAAACGACTTTGAACCCTCTAGCTTTGACGTGGCTGCGGGGTGTCCAAAAACCGGGATGCCAATGCGGGCAAATTCGTCCGACATTCCGCCCACCAGCGGGGCCTCCGGGCCTATGACCACCAAGTCGGGGCGGTTTTCGGCTGCCCAGCCAAGCAACGAGGCTTTGTCATCCACCGAATACGGCAGGCAGGTTCCGCGCCCGGAGATGGCATCGGAACCCGGAGCGGCGAATAGCTCGACAGGCGTCGCTGATTCCGTCAGTTTAATGGCCAGCGCGTGTTCGCGCCCCCCCGAACCCAGCAGCAATATTTTCATTCTTTCACTCCGCTGTGTTGCACCCGCCCCACATTCACTCGGAAGGCGAAGCTTCGCAATGAATGACCAGCTTGGCTACTTGCCAAAGTTGGCCAGATACCACTGCACCGTTTTGGAAATGCCATCGGGGAAACTCGTCTTGTGGCTCCAGCCCAGTTCGGACTCTATCTTTGACGCGTCTATCGCGTAGCGCCTGTCGTGCCCTGGCCTGTCCTCGACAAATGTCTTAAGTTTGCGGCTGGTGCCTTGTTCCCTGCCGATGGCCTTGTCCACCTCGTCGCAGAGCAGGTCTATCAGGTCAATGTTTTTCCATTCGTTGCTTCCGCCGATGTTGTATGTCTCCCCGCACCTTCCGCCTTGAAGGACGGCAAAAATACCGGCGCAATGGTCTTCAACGTAAAGCCAGTCCCTCACCTGCTTGCCATCCCCATAAATGGGTATGGGCTCGTTTTTCAACATGCGCGTTATAGCCAAGGGGATCAATTTTTCGGGGTGCTGCCTTGGGCCGTAGTTGTTTGAGCAGTTGGTCGTCAGCACTGGCAGGCCATAAGTATGGAAATAGGCCCTGACTAGATGGTCGCTGCCGGCTTTGGACGCGCTGTAGGGGCTGTTGGGAGCGTATGGGGTCTCTTCTGTAAATTTGCCAGTTTCCCCAAGGGCCCCATAGACTTCATCGGTGGAAACGTGCAAAAACCTGCACGTCTTTTCGCCCGCCCAAGCCTGCTTAGCGGCTTCCAAAAGGGAAAATGTGCCCACGAGGTTTGTCTGGATAAACGCCGCCGGCCCCTTGATGCTGTTGTCCACGTGGCTCTCGGCTGCGAAGTTCACGACTGTCCTGATTTCAAAAGAATCCAGCAGGTGCCTAGCCAGCTCCAAGTTCTGGATGTCTCCGACCACAAGCCTAGTATTGCCCATCCCTTCCAGGTTCCGCACATCGGCAGCATACGTCAGCTTGTCCAGCACGACGATTTTGTCCTGCGGTTTTTCTTTTGCCCAAAAATGGGCGAAGTTAGACCCGATGAAGCCAGCCCCACCGGTGATAAGCACTGAACTCAATTCTATGTTCTCTATTTACTTTTTGGCCGGCGCTGCTGGAGCGGCTGCGGGCTTGGCCGCCCCGCTGCCCGGGTAAGCTGCGTCATAGCGCTTTGCAACTTCTTGCGAGAAGCGCCACAGCCATGCTTCGTCCGCCCAAGCGATAGGGTTGAGATTGGCATTGAAATTCAATACGCAGTTAAGTTTTTGTTCTTTGGCCAGTGCCTCTACGATTGGAAGTATCTCTTTGTTTAGCTGAGCCAGAGCCGACTGGGCCACCCTGCTGTACTGTGACTGGGCGTCTTCTTGTAGCCTTTTAAGCGAAGTTTTGCCGTCTTCTAGTTCTCTGGCAATCCTGCTTTTCCCCTCATCCGAAATGCTGGAAGACGTCAGTTGCTGCTCCATCCGCTGCAACTCGGTGGTTTTTGTCTTGATTTCCTCTTCCAGCTTTTTGCCCAAAACCTCTGCCTCGGCAAAGACCCGCTTGGCTTGGGCAGAGTTTTCAAGCACATGCTCCAAAGCAAAATAAGCGAAGCGGGGCGCTTCTTGGGCGCGCATCGGGACTGAACACGCCAAGGCGGACAGCAATGCCAGCTTAACAAGTTTCATGGTCACTCCTTTGTATCAATTAGAGATTTTACACAAATGGACGATTGGCTGCAATACGTTGGTGATTAATTGGAACCATCAGAATGTGGTACCGATGCTGAACTGGAAGTCGGTTTTGCCAAGCGTGTCGAACCAATAGGGGTTCAACTTTCTTGCCCAGATCAGCCGCATTGGAGCTGGGCTGATTGGCATAAAGAACCTGAACTCCACTCCCGCGCTGCGTCTAAGTGCCTCTGAAAAAATTTTGTCGCCAGGGCCCCAAGCGTTGCCCATGTCGTAGAAAAGCAAAATCCTGAACTGCTCGGCAAGCACCAGATGGTATTCCAAATTTGCCAAGAACTGCTTGTTGCCACCAACAACTATTGGGTTGCCAAGGTTGTCACTGCGCTGGGAGCCAACCATCCCCCACCTGTACCCGCGGATGCTCGTCTCGCCGCCTGGCTGATAGTTGTCCCATATTGGCAGCTCTTCCCTGCCAAGATTGGCAAGGTACCCATAGCTGGCATTCAACGCGATGATATGCCGCTCGGCGAAGCTTTTGAAATAAGAGGAATCTATCATAGTCCTGTGGAATGGCTTGTCGGTGGCGAACTGCCATCCGCCGTACTCGAATGACAAGCCGAGCTTAAAGCCGTCCGTTGGTTTGAATGGATGATTGACGGTATTGTAAACCGCCTGGAAATTGGCGGTGGAAGTCATTTGGCTTTCCAATGTGCGGAAATAGTAGTTTTGCCCGCCTTCCATCCTCATCAGGCGCAGACTGTAGCCCAGCGCGACTTGGGTATAGACCGTCCAACTGCCCCACTTGTCAGATGGCATGAAAGTAGAAAGCCTTGTCCCCGATGACAGGCCCACCCCTCTTGTGAACTGCTTTCGCGCATAATCCGCCCCAACCACGTCTGCGCTATATTCCAAAGTGGAATCCGAAATGCTCATGCCAAAGGAGTACGGCTTGTCAAAGACGTATGGCTCGGTGAAAGCAACAGAAAAAGAACGCTGGAACTGCCCGCCATTGGCGCTGATGCCCAAAGTCTGTCCGCCCCCAAAAAGGTTCTTGGTGGACACGGTTGCGCCAAGGCTTAGCCCAAATGCGGAGTAGAAGTTGCCCGAAACCATGAACTCGTTTACGCCGGCTTCCTCGCCGCTGATGGTAATATCCACTAAAGGCTTGTCTTCCACTTGCTTGATGTCGGGGTAATGGTTCTTGATGTCAAAAAAACCAAGCTGGTTCAGGCCCAGCATCGAATTTTGCAGCATTTCGGTGCTGAAAGGTTCGCCCTCTGTCAGCGGGAATATGGCCCTGCGTAGCACCTTGTCCAGCGTGGTAGTGTTACCTGCAAACTCGATCTTTCTTATGTGGTATCTCTCTCCTTCCCGCATCGTTATGGTGGTGTCAACTTTGTTGACGCCGTTCTCTTCTCGAATTTTGAAAGACGGGATAACCGCTGCATTGATGTACGCAAGATCCCTGTACAGCTTGGATATTTCTTCCACGCCCTTGTTGAGGGCATAAAAATCCATATATTTATTGACATTTTGGGGCAGATCCTCGGTTCGCGCCCTGACGTTGAAGAATTTTGCCAGCCAGCTCTGGCTGTCCCTTCTTGCCACCCCGATTTTTCTGCGGAACACAGTTTCGCCCCTTGTCCCTTTCAACCCGGGGACTTTGTCGTTGCCCTCGAATCCCAGCCTGCCTTCGTAGTATCTCTCCCCTTCTAAGATTTGAAAGGTGAGCGTTGCCCTTAAATCTAGTTTGGGGCTTCTGTTTAATTCGGCCAGTCTGACATTTTTTGTCTGCTGCCTTGGGGATGTATGATCCTTTATGTCTTTTATTGGCTGTCCGACAAAAGCATCTTTATAACCTAGTTTCAGGTATGCGTCTTTTAAATTTTTCACATCTTCATCAATATTTTTTTCAACAAGCAGACTATTGCTGGTCAACCAGCTAAACATCCAATGTTCCCTAGTTTTTTTCATTATGCCGCCAAATCCTTTGATTTGCCTATCACTAAAAACTTGGTTGCCAAGAATCTTAATTTTTACAATTTTAATCTTTCCGCCTTCTTTAATGTCAAAAACCAAGCGGCAGATGCCAGCACCCATTGGCTCTAGCTGAACATCTACAATGGCATCGTAAAACCCTTTTTCTGCGGCAATGTCAACAATTTCACTTTTGATCTTTCTGGCAGAGTCTGGGTCATAAATTGTATCGAGCGTGATTTCTAACCTTTTTTCTTTTATTTTATCATTAATTGTTGAAAGAAGAGTGGTGCCACCACGATAATCAACCTCTTTGACAAGGGGGCGTTCTTTTACTTCTATTACTAGCACCTTCCCGCCTTCTTCGTCCTTGGATTTGATTTTGATGTCCTCAAAAACTCCAATGGCCCAAAGTTTTTCAATGAGTGCTGAAAAATCTATGCTGCGGATGTCATCGCCTTCTTGGATGCCTGCCCTGTACAAAAGATTTTCTTTGGTGATTTTTTGGGTCCCAATGACATCTATCTTGGCGATGACGTCGGGATCCTGCCCGACCAATGGACAAGCGCAGGCGGCATACAGAATGGCCGAAAGCCCCAAGCCGCAGAAGAAACGGCTGGCGGCCAAGCCAATGAATCGGAGTCGGGGGCTACGAAAGCGCAAGATCATTTACATTCCGCAATCAAAAAAAAGTTTGTATGCAAATAGTGGCGGCCCAAAGAAAAACGCCCAAGGGCTGCTGAAAATAGAGCACCGCCGCCCTGATCAAGTTTTGGTTTCATATTCAATGATCCCATCTGAAAATGATGAAGCGGGGATGAAAAGGGGGGCCAGTTTTTCTTGGCCCTCGAAATAGTCAAAGTGGACATTGCCCATGGACATCGCTTCGCCATCAATCATCAGCTCGGCCAATGGATCCTCCACCAATTTCTGGATGGCGCGGCGCAGGGGCCTGGCGCCGTAAGAGCGGTCAGGGGCGGTGTACTTTATGACAAACTCCACTGCCGAGTCGGACAGGGTAACAAACAGGTCGCGCTTTTGCAGTGAGGTGTTTAAGTCGTTTACGAGGATGCCCACTATCTGCCTCAACTCGTCATCGCCGAGCCGGTTAAATACAACAATTTCATCAATTCTGTTGATGAACTCAGGCGGAAGGGCCCGCTTCAGCGCCTTTAGCGCGTCATTCGCCTTTGGCTCAAACCGCTCGGCTGTGTCCCCGAACCCAAGGCTTTTCGATGAAAGCAGTTCTCGGCTGCCCACATTGCTGGTCATAATAATGATGGTGTTTTTAAAGTCTATTTGGTTCCCAAATGCGTCCGCCGCGATGCCATCATCGAATACTTGGAGCAAAACATTCAGCAAGTCTGGGTGGGCCTTCTCCATCTCATCGAACAGGAGCACGCTGTAGGGATTTCTTGATACCCTGTCGGTGAGCAGTCCGCCCTCTTCGTAGCCCACGTACCCCGGCGGGGCCCCGATGAGCTTTGAAACTTCGTGCTTCTCCATGTACTCGCTCATGTCGAAGCGTAACATTTTCTTGGGGTCGCCAAACAAAAAGCCTGCCAAGGTCTTTGCCAATTCGGTCTTGCCCACCCCGGTTGGCCCCAAGAACAGGAAAGAGCCCATCGGCCTGTTGGGGTTTTTCAGCCCCGTCCTTGCCCTGCGGACCGCCCGCGACACAGCGGAAATAGCTTCTTGTTGGCCCACGACCCTTTCGTTCAGTTTGGCTTCCATGTTTGCCAAGTTTTGCTTTTCTTCGGCTTTAAGGGACTTGATGGGTATCCCAGTCCAAGATGCCACGACGTCTTCGATGTCATCGGCTTCGACTAGGCTGTAGCGCTCGTAGTCAGATTCCGAATGGCCTCTCTTTGCTTTTTGAATATCGCCCCTAAGCTGAATCTCCTTTTGACGCAGAACCACGGCCCTATTAAAATCCCGGTTGAGCACGGATTCGTTCATTTCGCTAATGACTTTCTGCAATTCGGCTTCCAATATGTTTCTTTCCTTGCCGCCCCCGTGCCGTAGCTTCACCCTTGCTCCCGCTTCGTCCATCAAGTCAATGGCCTTGTCTGGCAAAAAGCGATCCGTGATGTATCGGTTTGACAGATAGACGGCCGATTCTACAGCCTCTTTGGAATAGCGGACTCTGTGGAACTGCTCGTAGCGGCCCTTGATTCCGTCCAGTATCTTCAAGGATTCGGCCTCATCCGGCGGATTGACGTTCACGGGCTGGAAGCGCCTGACCAAAGACCGATCCTTCTCAACGTATTTTGCAAATTCCTTATGGGTGGTGGCTCCGATGCACTGTATCTCGCCACGGCTGAGGGCGGGCTTTAGGATGTTGGCCGCGTCCAAGCTGCCCTCTGCAGACCCGGCGCCGATGAGGTTGT
>JAITFL010000116.1 GCA_031281385.1 Holophagales bacterium | reverse complement strand
ACGTGAACAGCACCTTTTGGATGCCGTTTTTGGCGAAGACGTCCAACTTGATTTTCCAATCGTAGGGCGCGCCAGCAGTCCCCTCCCAGGTGCCGTTGATGACAGGGTACGCCTCTGGTGGTAGGTCTATGCTGGGGCGGCGCGGCTGGGCGGGTGGAGCAGGGGGGATGGGCGGCAGCGGTGCCAGTGGCGCGGCAGGCGGCTTTGGCGGCATCGGCGCCTTCGCGTCCTTGCAGGCTAGGGTGCCGAGTACCCCGAGCGCGGCGGTGCTAGGCAGCAGGAACGAGAACACCAGGCGGCGTAGCCGGGGCGCGATGGTTGTGGGGGGATTGTGGGGTGTGCGGTTGGCTGTCATTGGGGCCTCGTTGGATTCGGTGCTTTGCGAAGCGCAAAAGAAAAATTGTAGCCCAAGGGAAAATAGGGGGCAAGTAGATTGCAATTGCAAACCACAATGCCCAAGAGTGCGTCCACGGCGAAGTTCCAAGAATGCTGTGTGCCAATCATATTAGTCTATGCAGGACGCGCAAGGCTAGACGAGGCACGGGACAACTCGTTAGTCTTGGCTGTAACGCTTCCCATCCCGGACACAATATTTTCCGTTAATGTGTTGTGTTTGTGAAATCAAGCATATAGTTTCCAAAAAATTGAGTTTTGCATGCACTTCAAATATAGCGCACACCCGCCATTTGTTTGATTGTCGCTTGTGTCCATCTTTTTGGGGGGGTGCAAATACCGCAAAAAAATTTCAATCGTCCTCATTTTTTTTGCCATTAATTTCCCCATTTGACATATTTGTCTGTTAGCATCCTTAATTAGCGCAAATGCGCACAAGGGGGAACCAAGGTCATGGACAACGAAGACGCTGAATACAACAAAAGCCTAGACAGCGAAGAAGCCATCGCCATGTACTTGAGGGGCGCGATGAAGCTGAATGACGAGTCCTACCTTCGTCATTGCCAAGCTACCGCCGCTAGGGCCCACGCCCATCTGCTAGAGGCAAAAGAAACCATACAGCAGTAGTGGTCTGCGTTTAGTCGCAGGTCAGTGGGGTTGTTTGGCGCATTTTGGCATCCCATTTTGGGGTGTCAAGATTCGCATGTACAGTTAATATGGCAGTTCTCCCCCCATCACGCCGCCGAGGGAAATTTGATTTTTCTTCGACCTTGTTTCGCCGATGCTGGTGATTATAACGCCGGGCGCGTCTGGTAGTGGGCAAGCAGAGACGCAGTTGCCGCAGCCAACGCACAGGTTTATGTCAACGTAGGGCTGTTTTATTACATCACCAAAGCGGTCGCGCACCCTAAATTTGATGGCCTTTGTGGGCGTGGGGCAATGCTCTTCGCAGACGATGCAGGATTCGTTGAGCGCGTGAGGCAGACAGCGGCTCCTGTCGAACCAAGCAGTGCCTATGCGCCACTCTTTCTTTTCCTCGGGGGTAAGCTTCCTGATGGCACCGGTTGGGCAGACTTGGCCGCACAGCGTACAATTGTATTCGCAATAGCTTCTGGCGGCTGGCACTAGGACGGGTGTCCAGATGCCCTCTAGCCCTGCCTGTAGCATGGTTGGTTGCAACCCATTTGTGGTGCAGACCCTTATGCACTCGCCGCACTTGACGCACCTAGCCAAAAATTCGGGTTCGGGCAATGCGCCAGGGGGGCGGATCAGCGCAGGGTTTGGCCTTTGGGGGTCAAAGTTGGGCGTGGCCCTAGACACCGCAATGGACGCCAGCCCAGCCCCGCCCGCCAGTAGCACATTTCTGCGCCCTAGGGCTATGGACTCTTCGGCAGGCTTGGCCGAAAAGCCGAATGTTATGGCCTTTTTGGGACATTCGCCAACGCAGGCCATGCAGTAGTAGCACTCCGAAACCGCCCAAGAGTCTGTTTTTGTCCCGCCCTGGCACTTTCGGTCGCAAAGCCCACAGTTGTTGCATGCCTCTAGGGTTCTGCGCTTAAATGGCGCCCAACGGCCCAAGATGCCCAACAACGCGCCCAACGGGCAGACGTAGCGGCACCAGAAGCGCCTTTCTGATAGGTTGAGCAGCAAGATGCCCACAAACAATAGCGTTATCAAAGTTCCTTGCAAAAAGTACGGTTGTTTGAACGCCAGCACTGTCTTGCTAAGAATCCAGTAAAAGCCATCCCCCAATTTGGCAATAAAACCTATATCGGTTTTGTAAGCGGCTTCTGTTATTCCAATGGCCGCATAGTTGAACGCTGGATATACACCGATTGTCAGATGGCGCACCAGCAGGGAAATGGGGTCAAAGATGCCAGTTAGCTGAATGCCCACGATGCTGCCGGACAGTAGGAATACCAGCAGCAAGTACTTGGCCTTGAACCAGCCCCGCACTTTTTGGGGGCCACTCCATCGCTTCAACGCTCCCACGATGTTGTGCAGAGTCCCAAAGGGGCATGCCCATCCGCAGAAGGCCCGCCCAAAGACAATAGTCACGGCCACAAGGACGAGCGAGAGCAGCATCCCCTTTAATATGGCGTGGCCAGAGAGGAACGTAGCCAATGCCAACAGAGGGTCAAAGTCTAGGAACAGCTTGGCCGGGTAGCCCAGCTTGTCCGCCCCCTTGGATTCGGTCTGTATGAACAAAAAGAGGAACAGAAGCAGGAAGAGGCACTGGGACAGCCTCCTCGCCCAGAGGCTCATAAGCTAGACCTCGATTTTTTGAATGTTCAGCTTGGACAGATCCATCTTGCCAAGGCCGCGCTCTGCCGCTTCTTTGATGTGGCCGATGTCCTTTGGCTCCATGCCAAAGAAAGTCGTGCTGTACGCATCGGTCGCAACGGGGTCAACGCCAGCGACTATGGTGTCCAGCCTCTTGACGTCATCCACGTTGCCCCCCGTGGGCCCATTTGCCATCAGTACGCGGATAGCGTCAATGATGATCAAGGTGGGCTTTATGACAGTGGCAACGTCAACAATTGCGGTGTCCAGTTTTTGGTGGGCCTGGCCCCTGTTGTCGCCCATTATGCCCATCAAGTTTTTCATGGACATGGAAAGTTTTGTTGAGCCGTGGTTTTTTGCAATTGGGACATTGATCAGCTTGATTTTGGGATTTACCACGTCCTCGTGGAAAGGCCACGATTTGATGGATACGCCGTCTGGGATTTTTGTGTCCTTGTACAGCCTCTCTTCAATTGAAGTGAGCGACCTGCCGCCCACAAAGGGTACTTGGGCGCCAGCGGCCTTGGCTGCAGATTCAATGCCGCTGTTCTCATAGCACTTGCGCTGGTCGTGGCATGTGCGGTCGAATACCTTGACGGTTTTGGCCCCCGCTCCAAAGCATAGTTTCACCAAAGCGGCCACCAGTTCGGGGTTTGTGTTCGCCGCGAATTCGGGCTTTCTGTCCCAGCCGATGTTTGGTTTGATTACCACGATGTCGTCTTTTGATATGAACCGCTTGATGCCGCCAATGGCGTCTATGGCGGCTTGGACTATCTTTTCTACAGACGCGCCCTTGACAACGGCAAGGTCGGGCCTGGCGGCCTGAGACGCAGAAAGCAGCGGTGAAAGCGCGTCAGCGGCTGCAAGGCTTCCGAGCGCCCCGGCTGTGTTTTGAAGGAAACTTCGGCGATCCATGACAACTCCTTAATTGTGGGCCTATGACAAAGCCAAAAGACAATCATTCAGGCCATTTCTATCAAGTATAGACCCAAAAAACTGAAAGAAGTATTAAGAAATTGATGCAGCCTTGGGCGGCTTCCCCAGACCCCGGTACTTGCCTCGCCCACTCTCCTATGTATGGACAGATACCCGGAGATGGCTCCGATGGGTGGGCGGATGCTCGGGGGATGGCTTTTGCAAAGGATTCAAGCTATTCCAACTTCCTAGTCACGTCTGCAGGGGGGAACATCTCTGGGGCCTCTTGGCTGAGGAAGCGCTTGGTGCGGGCGGCTAGGGCGTCCATGTCCTGCAGGAAGCGCACCCTTTCCAGCTTCATGCCGCGCAGCTGGACTTCCATCCTCGCCACCTCTTCCTGGGCGGCCTTGATAAGCTCATCAGACTGGAAGCGGGCCTCTTTCTTCATCAGGTCGGCTTCCCTCTCGGCAATCTCCATCCACTCTTCCCTAGTTCTCTGGGCCTGCATCAGAGTCTCTTTGAAAATGCGATCCTGTTCGTGGTATTGGAGGATGCGGTTTCTGTGTTCGGCCAGTTCATTATTTGTCTGCTGGTTCTCCTGCAGCAATTCTTCTAGGTCTGAGGCTATCTCGCGGAGAAATTCATACACCTGGTCGGGGTTCAGCCCCCTAAAAGAGGAGTCGAATTCGCGGCGCTGTATGTCTCTTGGCGTGTATTTCATTTTCGGGCTTTCATGACGCTAGGCCAACGCGCAAAAGCCGCTGGAGAAATGACAGCAGCAGCATGGCCAAAAGCGGGCTGAAGTCCATTCCGCCCAATGTGGGGATGATGGCGCGAAATGGTGTCAGGAGCGGAGAAGTAATTGAATTGATGAGCCTCGCCACTGCGCTCCCCCTAGATGAGGGGAACCAACTTAGAATGGCCCCAAAAACAATCAAATAAATTAAGATCGTCAGCAGCCAGTCCGCAAAATAGACAATCAGGGGCATCTGGAAAAAATCCTTTGGCGATAAAACGTGGTGCCAACATGGGCATGTTGGCGAATGCAAAGCGGGCCATTTTGGTGACAAAGGCCAGTACAGATAAGCAACCTTTTTGCCATTTCCACCAAAATAGTTATCCTAATTCCAATTCTAAATAGAATCAGCCACGATTCTATTTGGAATTGGAATGCGCGACAGGATGTCGCGCCCGAAATGCGTAGCATTTCGTGAGGCCAGAACGAAGCTGAAATATGCAGTAGGACGAAAAGCTGGGGGAGGCCGACACTTCCGCAAAGCCCAACAGGGCGGCCTTGGTATCCAATGGGACATTGGATGCCAAGAGGCGGGCCGCGCCCCGCCGCAGCCGACTAATTCAAAATTGCATGGAGGCAATTTTGAATTAGAATTGGAATAAAATCACTAGGGGGCTTTGGATGCGTATCGGGATTTCCTGCTACTCGACTTATGGAGGTTCGGGGGTGGTGGCCACCGAGGTGGGCAAAGCCCTTGCATCTAAGGGTCACGAAGTACACATCCTTAGCCCGTCCATACCGCCAAGGTTGGTTGGCTTTGAAGACCATGTCATATTCCATGAAGTGTCGGCCAGCCCCTACCCTCTCTTTGAAACTGACCTCTTTTCAATAGCATTGGCGTCAAAGATGGCCGACGCCGCAGACAGGCACCACCTAGACATAATCCACGCGCATTACGCCATACCCCACGCCAGCGCAGCACTTTTGGCGCGAATGGCCCTAGAGGGCAAAATAAAGGTGGTCACCACGCTGCATGGGACAGACATAACAGCAGTAGGCAGCGACCCCAGCTACCTGCCTATGGTGAGGCTGGCCATCAAAGAGAGCGACGCCGTCACAGTTGTGTCTGATTACCTGAAAGACCAGACACTGAAGACCTTTGGCGTCTCGCGCCAAATAGACGTTGTCTATAACTTTGCCTGCCCCCCCAAAGTGGACGAAAACGCGCAATGCAGCAGGGACTGTAGAGATTGGCTTTCACCCGATGGCGAACCCATCTTGGCGCATGTATCAAATTTTCGCCCCGTCAAGCGCGTAATGGACGTTTTGAGAGTTTTCGAGGCTGTGCGACAGAGCCACCCCTGCAAGCTGGTGATGGTGGGCGATGGGCCCGACAGGCTGGAGGCCGAAAATTACGCCAGGGAAAAGAACATGGAAGCCGACGTGCGTTTCACAGGCAAACTGCTGGATATTGATTCGGTGCTATCCTGCACGGACATTTTTTTGCTGCCCAGCTCCACTGAGAGCTTTGGCCTAGCCGCGCTAGAGGCCATGTCACACGGAGCGCCCATAGTAGCCAGCCGCGCAGGTGGCATACCAGAGGTGGTCAGGGATGGTGTTGACGGCTACCTTTCTGACGTTGGCGACATTACAGGCATGGCCGAAAGCGTGTCAAGGCTGCTCGCAGACCCAGAACTGAGGCAAAACATGGGCCGCAGCGCCAAAAAAAGGGCCCTCAACGACTTTGCCGAAGGGCCGATAGTTGAGCAGTATGAGGAGATATACAGGAAAGTGTTATCTGGCAAACCATAGGCGTCATGTAATTTGCGTGTGGTGGAGGTACTTGAACAACCAAACCAAGTTTATTGTGCGAGGCTAATAGCCCCACATGCGTACGAAGGGTACGATGGGAAGCTTGGTTCGTTCAGCAGCGCCGGTCGGAACTCATCTGATATGCTTTGTCATGTACTGACAACTCCATTGTGCCGGTTGAACACGCGGCGAGGTCATTCGCCGCTCGACTGCGGAACAGAGATCATTCGGCCTGTCGCATTTTACTCCGTGGCAGGGAAAAACTTTCCGAATGCTAACTGGGGGTCCGCTCGGGTCCCACTCGCATGCGAGCGGCCCCCCCTCGCTACCACCCAGACCCCCTGCGGCACTCGGGAACGGGCGGATGTTTGATAGAGAAACAATTTGCTATAATTACTTCTATTCAGGAGGCACTGACATGAAAGCCCGCAACCGCATATTCGCTATTGCAGCCATAGCATTGGCGGCCACATTCTTCGCCTGTCAGCGTGAGGGCGAAAAGGCCGACAGCGTTGACGTTCAGCCCCCGCAGGCAGAGGCCGCACAAGTCGCTGTAGCCGACCAAGTGCCCTATAGCACCATGATCAGGGTCAAGACCTCTATGGGCGACATCACGATAGAACTATTGCCAGATGCCGCGCCCAAGACTGTAGCGAATTTTCAAAAACTGGTCAGGGAGGGTTTTTTTGATGGACTCATCTTCCATCGAGTAATACCCGACTTTATGATCCAGAGCGGTGGCCACACTCCCGACATGGGCAAAAAAGCGTCCAAGGTCATCGGCGCAAACGAGGCAGACGTGGCCAAGTCTAGGGGGCTGCTGAACACGCGCGGAACCATATCAATGGCCTACGTACCGGGTGACCCATTTGGCGCATCCTCGCAGTTTTTCATCAACGTGAAGCACAACAAAAACTTGGACTTCAAAGAAAAGAGCCTGATGGACTACGGCCACTGCCCTTTTGGGAAAGTCGTGGCCGGCATGGACGTGGTTGACAAAATATCAAAGGTGCAGACGAAAAAGATAAATGAATACGCTGATGTGCCTGTCCAGCCTGTGTTGATATTGAAAGCGGAAGAGATTAAAAAATAGGGGTCTATCCCCAGCCGCTCTAGCGAATCCAGTTTATACCCGCTGGTGCCTTAAAGACAAATGGTGCCTTGCCCGGGTCGGCTGGGGACTTTGGCGCAGTAAAGGTCAGTGCTTGTTTTGCGCCAGTGCCGTCCTTCCATTCTGCCTTGTGCAAAAACGCGCCCTTGCCCTGTAGCGACACTTCCGGCAAGCCCTGCCTTTTGGGGGACAGCACCACCGTTGCCCCATCTGGCGAGGCCACGCTGTACACTTGGCCCAGCGATGCAGGGTCTGTGAGAAGGCGAAGGAGCGGCCATTTTTCCGAGATGCTGTCTATTTGGTGGCTCTGGGCGGTGCGGGTGCTTGGGTCGTACTGTGTCAGAGTTACGCCATCGCAAAGGAGCAGTGCGCCTTTGTCGTATTCAAGGCGAAGCCTGCCGCCCCTTGCGGCTATTATCGAGCCTTTTTTTGTCAGCTTGCCGAAAGCCGCGCTTTCGCCCTCCTGCACAAAGGGGCTGCTGAACGCCTTAAGCTGCTTCCAGTTGTCCCACCAAGGGGGCAATGCGGCTGGCTGCGCCGCCAGAGCGATGAGTGTGCTTATTGTAAGTATCATCTATGGTTCCACATACAAGCGGCGACTAGTCACTGATTGTTGAAACACTTGCAAAAATCCTTCATTCAAGATGATAAAAGCTATCACAAAACGAATGCCGCCCCAATTAAGAAAATCAACACAGGCGCAGCCTGTATCCACAATTGTCAATTGTCAACTGTCCATTGTCAATTTGCTAATAGGAGCCTAGCAGCCCAAAATTGGCTAGGTTTTGCTAAATATTCAACCCACAACTTAAAATTCAGCAGCTTCTCATAACGCCCACGAGGACGCCCTGCACTTCCACGCGGTCTATGTCGTAGTGGCGCGGGGCCAAGCTGGGGTTGTGGGGGATGAGCCAAATGCTCTCCCCGTCGCGCCTTAGCTCTTTAAGCGTGGCTTCTTCGCCGTCAATTAGGGCCACCACGCGGTCGCCGTTGCGGTATTCGCCCCTGCGCTGCAGCACGACAAGGTCGCCATCTAAGATGGAGTCGTCCATCATGGAGTCGCCCCTTACTCTAAGAACGAACAAGTCTTGCTTGTTGCGGTGGATTGGGTGCGGAAGCTCTATTGGCGTGGCGTACGATTCAGGCACCAAAGGCGCACCGGCCGCAACGTCCCCGTAAAAAGGGAATACCTTGGTAGAGCCATCAACGCCATCAGTGCCGCTAGAGGCGAACCCGCTGACTACAGCCGAATCCGCCGATAGATGGGTAGATGGGCCGCCCTGTGGCGGGACGCCGTGGCGCGCCCCGTTTTCAGTGCGCGCTCGTAAGACAATGTTGTTGCCGCGTCCGTGCCTCCTTTCCAAAAACCCTTTTTCGATCAGGTGCAGCACGTGCTTGTGGATAGTGCTGACGGCGGCGCTCCCGACGCCATCGGCAATCTCTTTTAAGGTTGGGCTCCTTTGTTCTGTCTGGGCAAAGTGCTCGACGAATTGGAGGACTTTCTGTTGGCTGCGGGTGAGGTCGGCTGTATTCATATACCCATTATGAAAAAAAAACGAAATTTTGTCAAGGGGGTTTCTGTTTTTTTTGAGATTTTTTTTGATGCCCACGATAGATTGCTTTGAATTTACTGCTAGAGATTATGGGTTCTGGCGTAAACAATGTAAACAAACAAGTTGCCTAATTTAGTTAAGACAACGGATACACTTGAAAAACTATCCCAAATCTTTTTTTGCTGACGAATAGCAATTCCATCGCGCCAGATGAACACGCGGCGAGGTCATTCGCCCTGCGGTACTACCGGGCAAAATTGGTACCCGGCGGAGGTATTTGCCCGGTGTATTTCTTACGTACTCGGGAAGATGACCCGGTGACTTGACTCGTTCAATGCCGGTTCATGGAGTCCGCCCTAATGCTTAACTGGGGAACTCGCTTGTTGCATCGCTCGCAAGCTCGCGCTGCCCCTTTTTAAGCCGCCCAAGTGCTGCTGGCATTTGATGCTGCACTGCAGCCTCAAACGCTCATTGCACTAGGGCGTCTTCCCCAGACCCCGGGTACTCGCCTCGCCTACTGCCCTATGCAGGGGTTGATACATGGACATGGCTTCGATGGGCGTGCGGGTATTTTTGCAAAAGGCTTTTAGAAAGCCAGTGCCTTGTCCGCAGTGCCTTCATACTTGAGCAGCTTCACTTCGCCCGATGATGGCTTTTCTTGGTCTAAAGCTATGTGGAAAAAGGTCTCCGTGCTCTTTTTGTTCACTATTTTGTTTCCACGCCTGATGGCCACGTTGACTGGTTCGATTATCTCCCATTCCACGTTATACGCCGTTGGGCCAGAGTTTTCTATCGTGACCAACAGGCCATTTTTGCCATCCTGCTCCGCCACGCTAACCATGCAGGCCAAGTATTTTTTGTCAAGGTCGGGCTTGGGCTTTTCCCACAGGTACTTGTAGCCCGCAAAAGTCCCCCCCGCCAACACGGGCAGGGCGAACAGCGTCACCATCAGCATTGTTTTTCCTTGGGCCATCCCATACCTCTTTTTCGCTTGGGCAAAGCGCCCATGCTAGATACTTATCGGCTGGCCGAGCATAAATCTTAGTGGTTTTTGTCAATCAATAAAAAACGCGCCCGCACTGGCTGCGCGTTATTATCCTACCCAACAATGCCATAGACTTTAAAGACGCCCTCGGCCTTGTCGAGTATGCCGCCCAGCACTTGTTTCATCTGATCTTCGTCCGCTGGGGCGGGGTTGATGTTGAACAACCCTTTTGAGTGCATGGACAAGAGCTTGGCGATTGATTCATCGCGATCCCAGTCGCCCTTCAAGATGGGAAGAATCAGCACTTGGAGCGGATCCAGCCCAATGGCTTCGCCAACGGAATTGGTGGTCACATTCCTGCCGCTTTCTGCGTCTAGGATGGCCAGCGGCGTTGCACCCTTTGGGAGATTTGGCATATACGGGTCTGCAAAAATCTCTATGCCGTTCATGCCAAGCATGGAAAAAAGGATTTCCGCGAATATGGGTTCTGTCCCTTGGGTGGCCTGGACAAATTTGTCAAGCAGCGATTTGTATGAGGCCGGCATTCCCGCATGCTCGGTCAACACTTCCAAGGCGCCCGTTCCGTACGGCGGTTGGGCGTTTAGTGGGCCGTGCCTTTGGTGTACGTATTTTAGCTGGCCGTCTTGGTCTGTTGTCTTTGCCAAGCGGGCTTGGATGTGTAGGTTTTTGAAAAAATCCGGCGTGAGGGCCCTGTTCATCTTGGCCTTGCGGCTGCCCTTCACCATCAATGATTGACGGAAAGTGCGCCCCGTAATAATGTCTATGGCCTGCTCCGTCTCGGCCATGCCACCGGGGGGGTGCTTTTTGAAAAACTCCGACAATACTGGATGCGTCAGGTGGCGAACCATGGTGCTAGGCTCTGCATCGCCCAAATAGGTCAGCTCCGCATCGCTCATGTGGCTCAAAAATTCCCTGAACAACAGTGGCTCATTGTGAACTTCAAGGTACTCATGCGCCAAGTACCGCAAATCCTTTTTGACCAAAATGTTTTCTAGTTCATTTGCTATCGTTTGGTGCAGAAGCGGCCTTTTATCCTCCGACTTGTTGGTTTCCATCATCTCCCTGATCCAGTTGATACCATATTCCCAGCGCGTGGCGGCGGGGACGTTGGGGGGAGTGAGGGCCATGAATACGTCCCTAGCGGCCTGCTTCATCCTCCAGCCAGGCAGCACGTTATAGCTGACAAAGGCTATTCCATCATTGCTCAGGTTCTCCCTGCACACTCGTAGGATAGCCTTCTGCACATCTGTGGGAACCCAGCTATAGACGCCATGGGCTATGATGTAGTCGAACTCGCCGAAATCGGGGGTTATTTCGTCTATGCTCATGTGATGATAGGTCACGTTGTTGGCGGCAATGGCCTTGGCCCGCCTTTGGGCCTCGTGAACTTGGACGATGGAAAGGTCAACGCCCACAAATTTGGCATCTGGCATAAAATGGGCCATGCCCAGCAAATTGACGCCAGAGGCACAGCCAAGTTCCAGCACCCTTGCGGATTTGGGGGGTACGAATGAAAGCCCGAACATGCTGGCTATTGCAGCTATGCGCGATGGGTGGGTTTGGGGAAGCGGATTGGCGAGGTACGGAACTTGGTCGTACTCTGCAAGGGTGGTTGTAGTCACGGAATGCACTCCTGAATGATTTTCCATTATAGAGCGGATTGGGGGAAAAGCAAAATGCTGGCAATTGGTTCGCATGACATCATAGCCCTTCCCGTAGGGAATGGCACGGAGTGCATAGGCTGCGCCGATAATGAAGGCGAACAAACTGAAAACGCACATGGCAGCATTGGCAGCCGATGTGCCGCAGAGACCGATGGAGGAAGTCTCGCGTATCCGGAGCGCAAGCGCAGGATACCGAGAGAGTGAAGCGAGCCGCCTAGTGGAACGCTGGGGTTGTCGTTGAAACGCAAATCCGTTCGCCGCGATGGGTTAACTGCACCTTCACAAGGAATGAAGACTTATCGCCGTTGTCTTTGACGCTGCGCGGCAGCGTCAAAGACTTTAC
Organism: Holophagales bacterium; assembly: GCA_031281385.1. The sequence goes on along the minus strand of JAITFL010000116.1, from coordinate 20,197 downwards.
GGCGATAGGCTGCATTAAAAGCGGAACGGAAAGCGCAGCCGTAATCTATGAGAGTCGGTGCCAATCAATAGGGGAAACGCGATAAACTGTACCCATGAAAGGTCGGCTAATACTCGTCCCCACTCCCATAGGCAACTTGGGGGATATTACTTACAGGGCCGTTGAGGCGCTGGGTTCGTGCGATGTTGTGGTCTGCGAGGACACTAGGCGCACGGGTTATCTGCTGAAACACTTGGACATTGCAAAGCCCTTGAGGCGCTTCGATGACCACGCCGGCGCCCGTGAGGCCGGTGGGCTGGCCAGTGAACTAGCCCAAGGAAAGACCATTTGCTATTGCTCTGACGCGGGCACGCCAGGCATAAATGACCCTGGCTTCGAACTGGCGCGGCTTGCCAGGGAATCCGGCGCAGAGGTTGTCGCCCTTCCCGGCCCGTCTGTTGTCATTCTGGCTGTCGCCGCTTCGGGGCTGCCCTCGCACATTTTTAGCTTTTTGGGGTTTTTGCCCAGCAGGGCGGAAGCCAGGCGTTCTTTCTTGCGTCAGTTGGCCGGCAGGGAAGACACTTCTGTTGTTTTTGAAACGCCCCACAGGATAGAAGAAGCCCTGAACGACATCAACGAAGCCATGCCAGATAGGGAGATAGCCCTTGGGCGCGAATTGACCAAGCTGCACGAGACGTGGCACAGGGGGACGCCCGCCCAAATCTTGGCGCAGTTGGGTACCGAACCAAAGGGCGAAATCGTGCTAGTAATTGCTGGCGCGGGGGCCAAGCGCACCATCGAGAACGAAAAAACCGCGTTGAATGACCACGGTGAACCCATTGGGCAGCTCCCCGAATGGGCCGGCAGGTTCTTGGACGCGGCAAGGGAAGGCGGGATGACGCTGCGCGATGCGGCAAAGCCTTTGGCGCGGCACTTGGGCATGGCGCCATCGGACGTCTATAAGCTGGCCGCCGATAGGAACAATGACTAAAGAGGCCAAGGCCGATGCCGAGAATGGCGGCGCGATGGATGCCGACATCGCCGCTTTTCTGCTGGAGCAGAGCGGTAGGGGCCTGTCGCCAAACACCATCAAGGCCCAGAGCCAAGACTTAGAAAAACTAACGGGCCACGCGGCAAAAGAAAAATGGGGGTCATGGGACGTAAAGCCCAGGGACGTCCAGCGGCTGGCCCTTGCACTGGGCGAAAATGACCTAGACCCAACCACTAGGGCCCGAATACTCTCAACGGTTCGTGGCTTTTTCAAATGGCTTTACGAAACTGGACGCCTAGACAGAAACCCCGCGTCTGGGCTTAGGAATCCAAAGCTGCCCAAAAGGTTGCCAAATTTCTTAACCGAGGGTGAAAGCTGGAACCTCATGGAAAGCATCGCCCCTATTGACTTTGTGAGTTCACGTACCAGATGCATCCTCGAAATGCTGTACGCCTGCGGCCTGCGCGTGTCAGAATTGACAGGGCTGGATTTTCAAGACATAGACATGAGGGGGCGAATGATGCGCGTGGTCGGCAAGGGCAACAAAGAGAGGGCCGTGCCTTTCCATGATGCCGCAGCCGATGCGCTGGAAACGTATAAGACATTCCGCGCCGAGTTTGTGAGCTCAAAAAAATTGCCGCCCACTGCGGCCCTGTTCATCAACCAAAGGGGCGGGCGCCTGACGACCACGAGCGTGCGCGAATTTTTGTCCCAGGCCCTAGACGATGCCGCCATTAGGGCCAAAATAAGCCCCCACGCGCTAAGGCACTCATTCGCCACGCACCTGCTGAACAAGGGGATGGACCTTAGGGCCATTCAAGAGCTGCTGGGCCACTCCAGCCTAAGCGCCACCCAAAGGTACACCCACCTCAACTTTGACCAACTGGCGAAGACATACGAATCCGCGCACCCAAGGGCGAGAAAGCATTAGTCGCCATTCAACGGATTTTTCCCTGCGCCAGCGAGTTGCCCGCAGGCGCCCCCCACGTCCAGCCCTCTGCTGCGGCGTATGGCTACGATGTGCCCCTTGTCTGCTAGGTATGCCCCCATCTCGTCCAGCCTAGTTTCGCTAGGGGGCGTAAAATCTAGGCCGGGCGATGGATTGAATGGAATGAGGTTTATTTTAGATGGAAATCCGCCCGCAAAGCGCGAAAGCCTAGCCGCGTCCTCCATGCTGTCCGAGATTCCCTTTATGGCCACATACTCCAAGGTGATTCGTTCTCCCCTTTCAAGCGGAAAGGGCTTCAGCGCGTCAGCCAATTTCTCTAGGCCCCAAGATTTGTTTATCGGCATGACCTTAGATCTATTTTCGTCTGTCGTTGCATTTAGGCTCACGGCAAGGCGGGGGCGGGGGCTGATTATCGCCAGTTCTTTTATTCCAGTCACCATCCCTGCGGTCGAAACAGTTACGCGCTTTCGCGGCATAGACAGACCCAAGGGGTTTGTCAATGTTGAAAAAGCTTCCATCACCTCGAATAAGTTGTTGAGCGGCTCCCCCATGCCCATGAAGACTATGTTAAATGGAAGGTTTGGGGGATGGTTGTGAAAACACAGCATGGACATAACCTGCCCGAGAATCTCCGCCGATTTTAGGTGCCTCTTGAACCCCATCAGCCCCGTGGCGCAAAACGCGCAGCCCATAGCGCAACCCACTTGGCTGGAGATGCACATCGTAGCGCGGTTGTCGTATGGAATGTACACACATTCAACCAAGTGGCCATCGGCCAGTTCTATTGCGTGCTTGGTGGAGCCATCGCTAGAAACCAAGGACTGGGCGGGCTTCGGCCATTCTATCGGGCAAACAATTTCCAGCTTGCCCCTAAGGCTCTTCGGCAGGTTGCTGAACTGTTGCCATGAAGTCCAGCGGTGCTTGTATATCCCCTCAAACGCCTGTTCTGCGCGATATGGGGGTTCTGCCAGCCTATGGAATATTCCTTGAAGCCCCTCCACCCCAAGGTCTGCGGCATTGGCTATAAATTTTTGCTCAGGCGCGGCGATTTTGGGCCTATCAGTGTACTCTTCTGGGTCGGATAGAATAATCGCCATCTTTATATTGTCCGTTGAGCTTCTTGCAAAACTCTGACAATGTGGGCAGTGAGCTGTGGCCGCTTCGCGGCAATATCTGATGCGGGCTTCGCCCGCGCCATGTTTATGCCGATTGGGCTCCGCAGCGCGGTCATGCGCTGCTTGACCTCGGGACGAGCATTTTTCGGCTTGTTGCGTTTTGTGCCGGGGCTTGGAAAAGCTTCCCGAATACTAACTGGGGATTCGCTCAGTCCCGCTCGCATGCGAGCGGCTCCCTCGCTACTCCCCAGACCCCTAGTACTCGCCTCGCTTACTGCTCTATATTTGGGCTGATACATGGAAATGGCTTCGATGAGGGCGAAGAGAATTTTGCAAGAAACTCAATTGGCTGACTAAACCTAATCGAGACGGATGCGGAAGTTGCACATCAGTGCTTTGTCTTCCTCGGACCACTGGAAATTTCTGATGTTTTCACAAGAGGTCTCAGATTCCTTGTGCCTAGCGGCTCTGGAATAGTCCCTAGAAAAATATCGAGCCAGTGCTTCTGCTATCTCCATTGATTCGTCATCGCACTCTTCTTCATGCCCTTCGATTTCTTTGTCTTTTTGGTGCAGTGCCACCGTGGCCTCCAGCATTATCCCAACTTCAAAGCCTGTCTGCTGAATCTGCTTGATGAGGTCTTGGCCCGCAGTGTCGGAGATAATGGCCTGTACCAAGGCCTGGCCGAGCTGGTCAATCAAGCTGCGAACCTCTTTTGGTGTTTCCATCGCCCACCCCTCAAATTGATTGTAACATTAACACGGCACAAAAGCGAACCACTTGCAAAACAGCATCGCACACCAACTCATCGAAGCCGTGCCCATGTATCAGCCCCTACATAGGGCAGTTAGCGCGGCGAGTATCGGGGGTCTGGGGGGAAGACGCCCTCGTGTAATGAGCGTTTGAGGCTGCGGTGCAGCCTCAAACGCCAGCAGCACTTGGGCGGCTTAAAAAGAGGGTTCGATGTGTACGCGCGGCGGGGTCGAGCGAATCCCCAGTTAGCATTCGGAAGGCTTTTCCAAACCTCTCTGAAGGCCCGAATGGGCTAAGAGGCGCGAGTGAAATGGAGCGAGCCGCCGACAGGCGGTGAGCGGATATGGAACGCTGCGACTCGATTTTCCATGCAACAGGCCGATGGGTACCCGCCACAAGGACACGCAGCGAATGACCTCGCTGCGTCATCATTCGGCATAATCATGGCGCGGCGTAGCCGCATCAATACTGCCGCGCAGCGGCCTCTTGTAACTTGTAACTGGTATTACTTCGCCACCAATGCGCCACAGGCAATGGTTATAGACCGGGAGCCGCCGCTGGACGGCAGTTCCTTTGCGTTTGACGCCGTGAATGTAATTGCCGTGTTTTGAGTCATGTTAGCGCTTATCTTCATCTCCAGCGCGATGCGGACAAGAGTGCCATCGAGGGGTTTGTCCGAGGCCGTGGTACCCTTTTGGGCAACGGACACTCCCAGCGAGTTGCCATCTACCACGCCCTTGAACAGCTTGTATTCGCTCGTTCCTAGGTCGAAAACCTCATTTTGCACAAATTCTGGGTCGGACGATTCAACCTTGACAAAGCTGACTTTTGTCGCATCGGACGTAACGCTGAATGAAACGCCGCGTCCCACTCCCGATGCAGGGCCTTTGAGTTCCAGCACCAGCTTGGTAGGGGTGCTACGCGCCGAATCCTTAACGAACCTGTAGCCTGTGCCAGCCGGGTCGGTGTACTCCAGCTTGGTGGCGGGGACAGGCTTTTTGTCGCCGCCCCCACCGCAGGCCAGCAGGCCAGCCAATGCCAAGGTGGCGGGTGCAAGGAAGATGATTGTCTTTTTCATAGGAACCTCATTCATTGTCAATTGTTAATTGTCCATTGTCAATTTGCTAATCGAAACCTTGTAGCTCGAAATTAGCTGGGTGCTGCAAAAAATTAGGGCGCAAGTCAAAACTAAAGTAACCACCCCATGATCTTGAAGAGCATTGCCAAATCGTCATCGTCAATGAAGCCATCGCCGTTTATGTCGTATTTTTGGTCGTACTCTGGGTCTCCACTTTTTGAGCCAAAGGCGTGGGCCAAGCCCAACAGTTGCGGGTTTGTCTTTGTGTTGTTGTCGCTGCCGAAATTGGCAAAGTCCAAGGGCCTGATGAGTATCCAGGCTTGGCGGTTCAGGTCTGGAGCCTGATCGCTGGTGGCGGTTATCGTTGCTCTCCCATCGCCAGAGGGAACTGTCGCGGGTGCAGTGTAGGCACCAGCTTGGGTTATGGTTCCTTGCCCAGATGGGACATCCCATTTGACGGCGGTGTTGTCCAGCCCATCTGCTACCGCCTGCAATTGGGCGGTGCCATTTACAAAGAGGGCCTTGGGGATGCTTGTAAACACTATAGATGCCGCGCTGACCGCCACTGTCGCTGTGTCAGATTTGGACGTGTCCGCTTGGCTGATGGCAGTGACCGTGTAGGTGTCCGCAATCGCCGGGGCCGTGTATAGGCCAGCTTGGGTTATGGTTCCTTGCCCAGATGAGACAAACCATGTAACGGCGTTGTTGGAAGTACCCGTAACATTTGCTGTGAAAAGTTGCGTTTTGCCCGGCTGTAAGGATATAGTTTTGGGCGTTACGGAAACCGAAATCGCAGAGGCCGCCGCCACTGTCACCGTGGCAGTACCCGGATGGGAAGCGTCAACAACGCTGATGGCTGTGACTGTGTAAGTACCTGCAACGGCAGGGGCAGTATAGACACCCGCCGCAGTTATCGAGCCGCCATTGGTTGACCAAACTACGGTTTGATTGGTTGTGCCGGTGACAGTTGCCGTGAACGTCTGTGTTTGGCCCGGTTGCAAGGAAACAGTCTTGGGCGTGACGGAGACCCTGATGTCTGGTGTTTCGGTACCGTCATCTGCAAATGCTTTTAGGCAGATGCTGGATGTTGATTCAAGGACATCAGTTGCGTCATACCAATTTGACCCATTGAGTGAAATCCAGCCAACTCCTAAGGTGGCCGTTGCACTATCGGAAAAGCCCTCGTAAGCCTCAGAAACGCTAAATGGCCAGTCACCAAGATCGGTCGCTTTTACGATGACGGCAAATTTTTCGTCTGCGCTAACGCTGATAGGGCTACTTAAGGGCACCCTATGATAGCCCGGACTTTTCAATGTGCCAGACTGTGGGCCAAGTGCCAACGTACCGGTATTCGGGTTGCCGCCAACGCCTTTCTTGACGTATATCTCATAGGTCGCACCCTCTCCCACAGTGTAAAACGCCACAGCTTTTATTGAATGGTTTGCAGTGGCTTTGAAGATGTTAGACATCCATGTGGTCTGGCTAGCAAAGCGATACCCTATAACTCTTCCGTGCATGTCATGTTGGTATGTTTTTGCATCCACTTCGGTGAACCCAGAATATACACCGATGTAAGAAATAGTGGTGTCGTAGGACATGTAAAAGTAGCCGTCATCATGGGGGGGATAGGGGAGTGGCCCCCAACTGTTGCGGACAATCCACGCGCCGTCTGTCGAAGGCTGATTGCCTGCCGGGAACTTGGACTTGGGCCAAGTGTCATCCCAGCCCACAATGTTGACGCCATGGTTCGTCTTTGGTTCATCGCTCTGCACGTAACGGAACGAGTATGTGGAACTGTCATATTGCTGGGAATAAATATCGGGCCAAAACATGGAAATAGCCACCACGCCATACTCCTGCACTAGGCCCTTGATGGTGTCTGGGCTGGCAGTTTTGAATAGTAAGGCTTCTGAAATGGTCGCAACCGAAGGTGTGCTTGCTAGGGGCAGTGCGCCGGCGTAAGTGCTGGAAGCACGAGGGACTGGCCCGCCGGCCAAATCCCCTCGGGACATGATGGCCTGGGCCATCGAAAAATTGCCGCCTTGGTCGAATGTTTCATGCTTCCCGGACTCGACTGGGTCTTTGGTAAAGGCAGGAAAGCCACTTATGGGATTGTACGCAAAATACGACAAATGCCACTCTGATAGTTCCATTGGAGTGCCAGCTTTGTACAAGGCATATTCCAATGCGGCTATGGAACTGAATGCCCAGCATGTGCCATATTTGCCTTGGTTGCGTATGGGGGAGATCCCAGGTGGCAGCCCAGAAGGTAGCCAAGTTCGTGGGTCGTTTATTGGCTGGAAAGTCGCCAAGCCAGCCTTGACTAAAGCTTCCGACTGGGTCAAGGGAGCTTTGGGCGTTGGGGGCAAGCATGGGTCTGGTATGTAACCAAAGCGCCAGCCGTACGGATCTGCTTGCCCGAATGTCATTGGGTCAGCGGGCAGACCCAGTGCTATGCGCGCCTTCCTTTCCTTTTGGGCCTCCTGCCACTTCACAAAGGCAGGGTTCAGCGGCGCGGCTTGGACGAGGAGCGCAGGGCCTTGGTCGGATTGCCCCAAAAGCGCGGACGCAGAAAAAAGGCAAAGCGCGGCGGCAAAAACCGCGTTCATCGCCATCTTACAGTTTCGATGGCTCATATTGACAAAGGTTTGGATAGCCATTGTTCACCCACCATGTATATAAAAGAGATTGTACCCCATTATTGACAGCAAATGGGTTTTTTGTAAATGGGGGGGCCAGAGATGCCTGTTTCGCGTTGGTTTGGATGAAGCCAAATCTACATTCGCATTACGCAGTGTTTTTTATCTTGTATCTTGTAACTCTGTACTGCCAATTGAAACACTTTTAAAACTCTACCACATTTGGGCTGTTGTTTCTTTGGTGCAACGAGCAGCTGGGGGCGATCCGTAATTGATGCGGCTGCGCCGCGCCATGTTTATGCCGAATCGTGACGCAGCGCGGTCATGCGCTGCTTGACTGCTGGGCAAGTGTCCAACGGCTTGTTTAGTTCACCGCTGGGTCTTGGAAAAACTTATCGAATGCTAACTGGGGATTCGCTCGGTCGCACTCGCATGCGAGTACTTCCCTCGCTGCTCCCCAGACCCCCAGGTACTCGCCTCATTCACTGCCTTATGTAGGGGTAGATACATGGACATGACTTCGATGAGCGGGTGGATGCATGGAGATAGCTCTGATGAGTCCGCGGATAGTTTGGCAATAAATTCAATTGATAATGTTACGCTTGTTTCTTCCGCCCCCACTTTTCCACCATCCACGGGCCGATTTCCGCCAAAAGCGTTGCGGCGACTATCAGTGCGCCGCCAAGTGCTTGGACTAGGGTGAGGTGTTCGTGGATGCCGGGCACTAGGCCGCTGGTGGCGATGAGTACGGCAAAAACCGGCTCGGTGCAAAAGACAACCGCAGCACTGGTGGCGGTGATCTTTGCTTGGAGCAGGGGCTGCATGTAGAATCCCAAAGACGTGGCCAGCAGTGAGAGGTACAGCAGGCCAATCCACACCTCTGGTTTTTGCAGCGTTGCGCCCAGCATGTCAAACCCGCCCATGCTCTGCCCGGCGGAGATGTCGGCTGGCAGAACCAGCGTCAGAGCGCAACTGACGACTGCCACAACAGTTATTTGGCCCAGCCCCAAAGTCCAGGGAGAAGAGCGGCGGGACATGCGGGCCGTTAGGGTTATATGCAGGCCGCAGAGCGCGGCACAGGCAAGCGCCTCGCTGTCCCCCCTGTTCCACCCCCCGAAAGGGGCGTTTGGGTCGCGGACTAAGAAGAAGAGCCCCACTAGGGCCAGGATGGCACAAAAGCCTTGGGCGGCCTTGAACTTTTCTTTTAGGAATAGGCTGGCGATTGGTGTAAAGATGACGGAAAGGCCCGTGATAAAGCCGCTCTTGCTGGCTGTTGTGAACCTAAGCCCATCCACTTGCAGCCAAAATATCCCCACCAAGATCGCCCCAAGCACCAAGCCGTCCTTGGCAGACTGTTTGTCAATTCCCTTGCGGAGCAATAGCATCATCGCCGCTAGGAAAATGAAGCCCAGCAAAAAGCGCAGGGACACCAGCGCGCCAACGGAGATGCCCTCTCGCAGCACGAACTTGGTGACCACAAAGGTACCCCCCCATATCAGGGACAGAAAGAGCATTCCAAAAACGCCCGATATTTTTCCAAGGCGGCTGTTATTCGTCACAAAATCCCCATCAAGGCCAATTTCGCCCAAGTTAGGTTACAACCTATGGGCTTGAAAAGCAAGAAAAAATAGGTATTAGGATGCCGCGTTTTGCGCGGCAAAATGGACGCGGGCGAAGCCCGCATCATTTTTCCCTGACCCCTAGTCCCTGTTTCCTATCATTGCAGCACTGCCACAATGGGGATTTCCAACGACTGCTGTTCGGGGTCGTCCAGCTTGAGGGTCAGCACTTCGCGGTATGCGCCGGCCTTTGCCTTGGCAGACAGAATGACCTCGAACTTGTGTTCTGCAGCGCTATTCTTTGTGATCCCAGATGCGCGCAGAATGGAAGAGCTTGACTTTGCGTCCAATATCTTAAAGGGCTTGCCTTGTGGGTGCTTTAGGGTTATTGAAGCCCTCTGCTCTTTTCCCGCCGCCGCGCCCAGCCATGAGATCCACTCTGGCTCGGCCAAAATGGCAGGTTGCACTTCCCAATGGATCTGGAAGTGCAGGACGGGTACCTTTTTGCTGGTGGTGCGGACGGCAAGGTTGTCAGTGCCTTGGTTGATCTTTGGCGGCAGCAGTTTGCCGTCTAGGCTGATGTTCAAAATCACATCGTTGCCCTGTTTTTGCGGGTTGCACGAAAGGTAGGGCGCACCGGGCGTCTTGGTGTCGGTGACCACAATCGGCTGCCCGTCTCCCGATTCGAGGCGTATCGTCTTTGACATGGCAGGGCCTGTGCGCGTCACGCCGCTAAAGATGGCGTAGGTGGAGCTGGCCATTATCTCGCGAACCACCGTGGCCTCAAAGGTTAGGATAACTTCATCGTTTTTTGGGTCATTCGAGCGCACCGCGACTGTCTTTTGGATGTTGCCCGTCATGCCGCCTGGGTCGAACACGACTTCTATGAAGGTTTCTTCCCCCGGCTTTAGGCTGTTCTGTCCGGCGATGGAATAGCTGCACCCGCACGATGGTATTATCTCCGTTATTTCCAAGACGGCGGTGCCTTTGTTGGCCACCTTGAAGCGATGGGAAGCCTTCTGGCCGTCCTCCATTCTGCCAAAGTCGTGGTGGGTCTTTTCAAACGAGATGGCGGGCGCCGGGGCTTGAGCCAGACACATGATTGGCGCTAGAGCGATATGGGGGAAAAAGCGCATGGAAGCACCTCTTGCGATGGTTAGTTTATTATACCGAGCCTATTGTGAAATCTAGCCAGTTTGAGCCTTTGATATTTCGATTAACAAATTGATGGTTGAGGCATTTGCAAAACCCTCAAAATTTTTCTGCCGCTGAATGGTAATTTCATCGCGCCGATTGAGTGCGCGATGAGGTCATTCGCCCGGTGCTTATTTTTTGTCCTCGGGTTTACGGCCCGGCAACTTGTTCGTTTAGCATCGGTTCATGGAGCCCGCCCGGATGCTAACTGGGGTGCGCTCGGTTGCATCGCTCGCAGGCTCGCGCTGCCCCGCTTGCACCCCAGACCCCGGGTACTCGCCTCGCTTACTGCCCTATGCAAGGGCAGATACATGGACATGACTTTGATGGGCGGGTGGATGCTCGGAGAAGGCTTCGATGAACGAGCGGATACATGGGTACGGCTCCGAGGAAGGCGATACAGGTGGGGAGAAGGCTCCGTTCAGCGCTAAATGCTCAATCCGCAACTGATATTCATTGCGGCAAAGCCGCTTCCTTGCTTACCCTAGCCACTGATCCCTAATACCTAACCCCTGTATCCATTTTTGAGCAGCCCCCAAACTTCATCGGGCGCTATGTCTTCCATGCATCCCCTTCTAGGCAGGGGGCAGGATTTTTTGAAGCAGGGGCGGCAGTTCGGGCTACTTGGGTCTATTGCGATGACGTTTGGCCCCCAAGGGGCTGAACCAGAGGGGTCTGTTGGGCCATATAGGGCAATGGTCTTTGTCCCGCAGGCGGCGGCCAGATGGCTTAGTCCCGAATCATTGCCTATTGCCGCCACTGCCCCTTGCAAAAGTGCCGCCGCTTCGCGCAGGTCTGTCTGGCCGCAGTAATTGTGGCCCCTGCCGTTTAGCACTGCATCGCCCACCGCCCTTTCTGCCTTGGTTCCGAGCGCAACAACTTCAATCCCCTCTTGGAAAGCCATCGAGGCTAGGGCCTTAAAATGCTCCACGGGCCAAGACTTTGAGGGCCATGCCGAGCCGGGCATCAGGCAAATGTATCTCGCGCTGGGCGCAATTGCCTTGGCCGTTGAATGGTAGTCTGCAAATGGCATTTGCGGCAAGTTGGGCCATCGCCCAACAAGCGCGGCGTGGTAGCGCAGCACGAAGGGGCCGGTCGCTTTCCAGAATGGCGCGTGGTGGGTGTTGAAAAGCCCAGCCCCTCCATCGCTAACGCCTATCCTCTCCGGCACCCCTGCCAGCCATGCGGCTATCGGGGTTCTCAACGATTTTGGGAAATGAATTGAGCGGGCGGCCTTGGCTTCTTTTAGGGTTTTCGAGAGTTCAGAAATGCCCATTTTTTTTTCTTCGAGAAGAACGAAATCGGCCAATTCACCATCGCGAACAAGGCTGGCGGTTGGGGCAGGGCCCCAGACGATGATAGGCCCAACGTCCATTTGGCGCAGGAGCCGCAAAATGGGCAACTGCATCACCGCGTCTCCCACGAAGCGAGGGAAGCGCACCCAAGTGGCGCCCTTGGGGGCATCGGCGGTGCAGGTCATCTTGATGGCCTATCTGCGCGAACCTGCAAAACGCCGCTGTTCCCATCCTGTAACTTATTCAGCGCAGCCACCACTTCATCAAATGTCAGTCTATCCATGCCAGCTTCCAAGTCGTCTTCCTCTCCCGTGTATTGAATGGCCTTGACACATTGGCCAAGCGGTTTCCAGCGGTCTGGGCCATGCGATATTCTGCGCCCCATCAGGCACAGCGTCGGCTTTCCAAGCGCGGCGGCAAGGTGAGTTGGGCCGGTGCTGGGCCCTATCACCGCATCGCAAGCGAATAATCTGCCCATCAGACCCCTGATGTCGGCAGGCGGCAGTGGGGAGCTCTCAGGGGGAGAAAGGACAATGGGGTTCCATCCAGCGCCCTTTGATTCGCTCAGCATCCCCCCCCACCACTGCGAACTAGGGGACGCCCCCGCGCCGCTGCCTCTTAGTATGGTACCCAAGCGCGGGTGCGGGATGTGGCTCAATTCTTTTTCGCCATTCGCTATCTCTTCTTGGGTCAGTGTCAGTCGCGGCAGTTCTGGCGCAGCTTTTGAACTATTCGGAATTTCCGAATAGTTGCCCGCCCAGCCAAAGGGCCTCAAAAAATCTATCGCGTGTTCGAATTCATGCCTGCCCGATCCGCTTCTCTTAGACCAGACCCGATGCGTGGCGCACAATAACTGTTTCAAGCCCCTTGGCCTAGCCACGCGGATTGACACCCCTGCCCTCTTTGCAGCGGGTATTATCGCTCTGTCGCGGTGGGAAATGTTCAGCAGCGCGTCGGGGGCAAGATTTCCGATGAGGTCGGCTAGTCGCATTTCGTCAGCATCGGGCTGTCGCAGCAGAACGCCCGCAGTACCCGGCAGGCTATCCAAAATAGGCGCGGTTTCAGCCCTCACAAGCCAATATACTTCGGCGCTTGGGTCACTCGCCAATATGCGCTCTTGCACCGGAAGGGTCACCAGCAGGTCTCCAATGGCATCGGTGCGGCAAATCAAGAATCGCATGAGAACAATCATATAGCCAGATACTTGCAAAACCTAGCTATTTTTGGGCTACGTGGGTGATTCGATATGGGAGCTGATGCTTGGGAGATGGCTCCAAGGTGTGCGATTCGTGCGGGGACAATATTTTATACCAAGTTGCGTTCAGATGAACGCAATTTGGTATAAAGCACTTGAGAATCGTTACAGATTGGCGTGCTTCGCCTACGCCTTTCATTCCGCTCAAGCGCGGTTTTGGTTGGCTTTTCGATAGCAACTCACAACATGTTTAAAAATCAACTACATATGTAATGTAAGGAAGGCCACTTGTTTTTGGAGGATAATGAAAAAAATGCTGAAAAGTGATTTACAATACATGATTGACTAATCTGTAGAGGAATATCGTAACCATGGGTAATGTAAAATCTGCCAATTTGTTTCCATCGCAACAGGGCTATAGTAGAGCAAAGAATTGTTCCATCTACTGCCGCGCCTTAACTGGCCAAGAGGCATCCGCGCTTCTTTTGTCCCGCCCCCGCCACCAAACTGGCTTTCCAACATGCTCTCGTTTGTGCGGACACAGTTCATCTGTGCCTATTGACGAGGGTTCTATCAAAATGCCAAATTCCTTTTTATGGAGGTGAATCTGTGAAAACACCAAAACTAACACATCTGGCATGCCTAATGTCACTACTCGGAGTTGCTGCGCCCGGTCTGCATTCGCAGCAGACCGAGTTTGGCCCGTACAAGTTTGACCTAAAGATAAGGCTCGGCTTGTACGGAGGCGACCTGCAGCAGACCAAGTACGACAACAAGATCATCGGCTTCGGCTTTCAGGCTAGGCGGGAGATGTTTGGCCCTGGTCGCGCCATAGCAGCCGAGATCACTTGGGAGCATGTCCCATCGCGGTGGCAGAACTTGATTGATTTTGAAACGCACAATCAGTACAACATGGACGATCCATCAGTCCCTGCGGGTACTTTTAGAAAATTGAGTTTGCACCCCTTTTGGTCTTATGATGGCCGAAAAGAGTCGGCGCATGGCATTTCGCTGGCGGTGTCGTATCACTCAAAGATGCCGACCGGGTTCGGCTGGCAGCCTCTAGATGCGGTCTTAGAAAACGCCGAGTGGTACGCCGGCATTCGCTTAGATCGCTACAAGGTCTACAGCGAATTCAGGTGGCAGTTTTATAACCAGAGCGACTTTCCTGAAATCACGCCTAGCGTGAACCCCTCTGGGACTCCGCCTCGTTACACGGTGGGTGGCAACGGTGCCTTTCATGAAGAGGGCGCCAGCTTGGCGCCTGGTGCATTTGCTGGCATAAGGTACTCGCTTAACGATAGCTTTGCTTTGGAGGTAGGCACGCGTTATTTCGGCACCAAGCACTGGGACATGACACCGGGGGTGTACTACGGCGAAGAAAAATACCGAATCAGCACTGGCACCAGCTACGGCTTGGGCATTGAGTTCGCCCTTGTTTGTAAACTTTAGAATTTAAGGAGAAATGATTATGCACAAAAGAATTTTGGTCACTCCCTTGGTGGCAGTGCTGGCGGCAGGCACTTCTGGCGCGTTTATGTCGGCGCAAGACCTAACCAGTGCCGTTCTTGCTGGTACCGTGACGGGTTCTAACAACAAGCCTCTGCGGGGTGCGCGGGTCTATGTTACTTCGCCAACCTTGTTGACCCCCCGGGACAACCTGACGGGTGCCGATGGCACTTTCCGCATCAACCTATTGCCCCCAGGCAGGTACACAATCACATACTCACTGGACGGCTACGTTTCCCGCAAATCCGAAATTACGCTTATTGCAGGCATCGTTGCAAATGGCAGCATCAAGCTGCGGCCCATGGAGGTGCAGGGCGAGACGATAGAAATTGTAGCCGGGGCAGCCGCCGACATTATTACTCCGGACAAGACAGACACATCGGTACAGACGGCATTCACAACAAATCGGCTGGAAGAGATTGGCGGTGGAAGAGGCGTGGCTGCGTTGCAGAACCTGACACCAGGCATCAATGGCACTTTGACCAACTCCGCAGGTTTCAGTATTCGTGGCAACGTGCAGCGCGGCAACAAAGTCCTGCAAGATGGCCAGATGGTAAACGATGTTCTACTTGGGTCTTTGTTCGACGCCGGCACCACAATCGAAGACTTGATCGAGTCCATTGCCATCGTCCAGTCGCCGCTCAACGCCAAGCTGGGCAACACGGACGGCGGTCTCATATCTATCACCACAAAAAGGGGCGGCAACACATTCAGCGGCTCGCTGAGATATACCGGCCAACGCGGCGGCAATAGCAATATCTGGACTGCGTATAATCTGCCATACCCCGACAACAGGGGCGCATATGCCAATATTTCCAACCCTGGCGATGACAATTTTTCTAGAACATGGCAGTTTTCGGTTATGGGTCCAATCGTTCCCAATTACCTAACTTTTGCATTTGGCGGCAATATTACGCCCACAACCTACAATAGCAACCCGTACGCATCGTCCGCCAATGTCAATGCCGGGGGCGAATGGAGCTTGTACACCTATGCTGCCGGCGGTTACCACCAATATGCAAGACTGGGAACCTTTTTCTTGGACAACGACCCCACCAGCCCATATTATGGCGACGTGGTGAGAAGGTCTAACTTGGCCAATTTGGACAATCCTGACGCCATGGCGTATGGCACTACAAAGTCTGGCAACAATACATTTAACCTCTATTTGCAAATCACCCCCAACCACCAACTAAGCTACTACTATCTGGAAGGCTATACATTCCAAAACATCAATGGCGCCTTCAACATGGGGGACTCAAGCCCAGAATATGGGCAAGGGACAAGCGTCCATGCTTGGAATGTTTCGTATAAAGCCGTTTTGGGTGCTAGTGGCATCTTGGATGCGCGCTACGGGAGATCCCAGAACTACCGCGATCAGCCCAAGGCGGGCAAGGAGAGCGTGCAGATAAAAACGTACGGCAGCCTTTGGGCCTATGATGGCCCCAAGCCGCCGCTCACCGGCAGCGGGAACATAATAGACTTTAGTCAGTATTATGCCAACGGCATGATTGACAGCTATTGGAATGCACATAGCGAATACAATAGAAGACCATTTGCCTACTTTAACATCCTTGGACTCAACACATCGGGTTCTAACGGGAGCGGTGTCAATTCAATGAACCTAAACTACCAGCACATGATGGAATATAAGGGGCAACACTTGATTGACATCGGATTTAACAGGGAGGCCGCAGATGCCGAGGGGATACCGCCCGAAGCTAAGGAGTACTACAGTCCGGTGGGTCAAATAGCATTTGATCTGACATCATCGCAAATTGGCAATTTGTACGGCCACCCGGTGGGACCCGTTTCACGGTACGCAGGCAAGTTCATCGTCTTTGACGTTGGGACTGCGACTGTCAGAGATTTAGAGCCGCATGTATTCACCCGCCCAAATTATAATGGGGTCACGCTGATAGATCCAGGCGATGGTGTCCCAATCTGGGTTAATGGCGGCATAAATCCAATTTTCGGGGGTCTGCTGCCCATTGAAGCCCTGCCGACCCTGAAAGAATACTACGGGAATAGCAATGGCAACATTTATACCACTCAATCGTCATTCTACATCAACGATTTGTGGTCTATCAATGAACACCACGTCCTTATGCTGGGTCTTCGCGCGGATATGTTTAATCTCTCCGATGACATGTCAACTGTGCATAAATACACAAAGATAACTCCAAGGAGTGAGTACAAATATGATATGTTTGGCGACCAAAAACACTTGTTCGTGGCCTCGTACGCACAATTTCACCAGATGGCCAACATGAACTTGTACTGGCCCTTTGCAGAAAAGAAGTGGGGCAATTATTCCAGCAGGCTGTGGACCGGAGACAAGGTTGACCCAATCAAAAAACAAAAGGGCTATTATTTGGTTGACCTAGCGGACGTTATGAACCCAGGCAACTATGGGATCGAATACGCCTTCATGAATTCCGGCAAGGAGGCCGGCAATGTTGACAAAGGATTCAAGCCGCCCACGTCAACAGAGTACAGCTTATGGTACCGCAGGGCTTTTAATAATGGCGGATACATCAAAGTCACCTTTGACCTTCGCACGTATGCGGACTTGTATGACTATTTCCCGGGCGAAGTATATGCTTACACGCCTCCTACGGGCGGTGCTCCATCAAATAGGCTCCGAGTCGTTCTGAAAAATACCAATGAATTTAGTAGGACGTATAAAGGTCTAGAGTTGCAATGGGATTTTCCCATCAGCAGAAAGGTGATTTTTGGCGGCAATTATACCTTTAGTAGCTTCTGGCACAACCAGTCGGCATATGGTTCGTCCACAAGTGCGCCAAGTGGAAGCGCAGCATCATTTTATGAGCTGCAAAATCTGGAATGGTTTGACAGCAAATTTGCCGAATGGGGCGGCCGCAGTGCGTGGATGCCAGAAGTAAAAGTCGGGAACGAATTTACTTTGTCATATTATTTAATAGTCAACCTGACCCAAGGCCAGGCCAGATCCAATTTCACGCTGCGTGGCACGTACACAGGCTCCTCCCTCACCAACGATGTGGTCAGGGTCGAGGTAGGCTATCCAGTTTATTCTGGCATTAATGCGTATCCAGGTGGTATAGGCACAGGGGGCAACCAAATGGTTAACTACAAGGACATCCCTTTTAACCCGTACACCACTTATGACACGTTTTACAACAATTTTACCTACAACCTGACACTGCCGTTGGTCAAAAGGTTGTCTTGGTTTTTGAACATAAATGTTAACAACATATTTAACCACATCCCAAAGATTCCGCAAATTCCAGGCGGCAGAAATACGGGCCTTGCCAACTATAGGCCCTGGCCTATCCAAAACGGCGTGAACGCCCAAGGCGAGCCCACGTATTTGGCAGCCACCGCCAACCCGTACGCTGATGGCTGGCTTTGGTCAGGCAACGCGCAATCTTACTTTATTCAGCGAAACACCCAGAGGCGTAGTATTAGTATGTCAACAGGCATAAGGTTTTAGGGAAGGAGACAAACAATGAAAATAAACAAAATATCGCAAGCACTGACGCCCGTCCTTTTGCTGGCTTCTTCGGCGATACTTATGGCGCAGAGCGAAGACGATTCCTTGAAGGCGTACGTTTCGTTTGGACAAAACATCGCCCAAAATCACTCGCTCTCACTAACAGGTGTACCCTGGGGCGGGCCTGGCTGCTACCACGCCGAGTTCGGCATGGAGTTCTATCACAAGCGGTCAACGCTATTGATGCGCCCAAATGTCGGCTACACTAGGCTTCTCAGCAAACCAGGCGAACCCGAGCGCGATGAGTTGGGGGCCATCGTGAAGCCGTTGCCCAACCTCTATGACCTGCTAGGCGTGTTTATTGGCTTCGACCTAGTGTACAACGTGTCAAAGAAAATGCCCCTGACCGTCACGGCCGGGCCGTCATTCCACTCTTGGACAGTCGAGCAGACGACCAACGTGCCACCCGGCTACGGGGATGTCAGACAACAGGGAGAGAAAAGAATGAAATTGGGCTGGCGCATGGGCGTTGGATATGGTTTCAAAGATGACATGTTTCGCGTGGATTTCACTTACACCATGACAGAGTGGCGAAGCTCCAGCAGATTGCCATACAAGGAAGGCTTCAATCCAAGTCTGCCATCGTACTTTACGTTAAAGGGGACATACACCTTCTAGCGGCTAGGCTATTATTTGTCCTGAACGCGAGCAGGCTGAGGGTTCAGTTTTTGTCGGCTTGCCTGTGCCTCAGGCAACCATATTTTGCCTTTTGAAACTCGCGACTGGCAATTGCAGGCTGGCCGTAGTATTTATTTCAAACAAAACGCCTCACAAAGGCTCAACACAAGGATTACACAATGAAAATGCCCTTTTTAACTCCCAGCGCATTTCTGAGCGTTCTTTTGGGATTTTACCTCTGCCTCGGCTTAGCCGCACAGGAATCCAGAGAATCTAGTCAACAGCAGCCTCCCGAGCAGGCCCAGTATGTTGCTGCGATGCGTATCACCGACATGCGGGCTCGAATAAAAGAGCTGAAACGCATAAAGGCCGCCTATCCCAACAGCAGCATCGCCTATAACATAGATTACAACCTGCTCGTTGCCGAAACCAGAAACGCGGCCAACTTTGGCGACATGCTGGCAGTGCAAAAGGAAGTTATTGCGTCCAGCGAGATCGCGGGCCGCTTTTTGGTGTTAGTCAACGCAGCCGACATGGTCTTGAACCATAGAGAAGCTGCAAAATTTCCGGAGGACGCTCTAAAAACCATCCAGGCGTACAGGGCCGAAGGCAAACAATTGCTGGACGCACCAGAAACTTTTGCCAGATACCAAGGCGAGATGCGCACAACCGCAATGAATTCTTATAAAAACATGTTTGAAATTCCATTGGCAAAGGCTCTGTTGATGAACGAAAAAGGGCAGGATGCTTTGAATGTGCTGGATGGATATAGAAAATCTTCCCAACCTACCGTTGCCTACTATGTTGCGCTTGGAGAGACGTACCAAGCATTGAAGCGCGACAAAGACGCGCTTGATGCCTATTTTGAGGCTGCCATCTCGGGTAGCGTAGGTGCGACCACAAATGCCAAAGCCCTTTTCGCAAAGATCAATGGCAGCGATGCAAATTTTGACAAGGAGCTGAATTTGCGAAAAGCTCACCGTCCATTCACGCCGCCGCCGTTCAAGGCCCCCGAAAATTGGCAAGGCAAGACGGTGCTGGCAGAGGTTTTTACAGGGTCTGAATGCGGCCCCTGCGTTGCGGCCACTTTTGCGTTTGATGCCTTAGAAAAAAGCTACCCGTCCCAATATTTGGCCGTGTTGAAATACCATCTTCCCATTCCGCTATATGACCCAATGATGAATCACGCGACCAAAAAAAGGCAGGACTACTATGGGCGCGGAATGATCACTGGCACCCCCACGGCTATCATTGATGGCGTTGTTTCTCCTGCGGTTGGTGGTGACAGGCTGGGGACGTCCACTTCTTTCGACAGAGCCAAAAAGGAGATAGACGCAGCTCTGGTAGCGGGGATTGAAGTCAAGGTTGAGGCCAAGGCCACCATTAGCGGCGATGTCGTTGCGGTTGACTGCGAATTTTCAAAAGTGATCGAAGGAGCCGATTACAATGTCGCGCTGATCCAAACCGAACAAGAATTTAAGGGCAGCAACGGGATCGTCCAGCACCATATGGTGGTGCGCGAATTCAAGTCGGTGGCCCCTTCCACCATGGCCAAAGTCACGTTCAACATCGTTGAATCCGAAAAAGCGGCCGATGCCTTTATTACCGAGTGGGCAAAAACAGCTTCCGAGCGAAACAAACAGCTCTCTAATACTAGGCACAACAAAATAGACCGCAAAAAACTAAAGGCCGTGGTCTTCGTCCAAGACAAAAAGACAAAGCATGTCTATAACGCGTTTGTGGCGGAGGTGAGTTTTTAGTAGCGATTAGGTTGTAGGAGGCAGGGGT
>JAITFL010000061.1 GCA_031281385.1 Holophagales bacterium | reverse complement strand
ATTCGCGCTCACAAGAACGCAAATTGGCATCAGTACTTGGAATTGTTGTCTTTGATCGCTATCTCGCCAAGCAGGGCGATGGCGGCGGACTCACTCAGGCTCTCCAAATATAGCCACCTGCCCTCTCCAAAGTCTATAGCCAGCCGCATAGAGAATTTTTCGTACCTTGCCGACCTTATGCCATTACGTCCTTGCACGTAAATGTGCTTTGCCCCAGGCTCTTCCAAGACTCTGATACCGCCTTTTGCCTCCACGCGCCCAAATTCGGGATGTTCCAAAAAAAACATCCCGTCTGACCTCCGCCATTCCCCTCTCTTAGCGCTGATCGTCACGCCGCCGACGGCCAGTGTATTTTTGTGCATCTGCGGCGGGGCGGCGATTGTTTTGATTCTTGACTCTTGGGACAGCCAGCCCCCCCAGTCCATGCCGGTCACAGAATCCAGAGCCGACGTGCTGATGGTGGCCCTGAACGCCCCAGCGGGGGCCTGCCCAAAGGTTGGATCCATCGGAATCCAGCGCTGGCCTATTTTTACTTCTGCCCAAGTGTGCAGGCCCAAAATAGTCTCATTGCCCATGTCCAATGCAGCCCAGCCAAGCGCAGCCCTAGCGGGTACTCCGAGTCGGCGCAACATGGCAACCATCAGCACGGTATGCTCGGTGCAATCCCCCCTTGGCGACCTTGCCACTTCGGGGGCCGAGGCGAAGCCCACATCCAAGCACTTGTCCTTTATAAACTCAAAGACAAAGTCGTTCACCCTTAGCGCAGCTTCCCACCTAGTGATGCCTGATCTGATGTTCAGCCTTTCAATCAGCCCGCCTATCGCAGGGTCATAGATGCCCAGTAGCGGCGAATCTTTCAAGTAGTGTGCGTCATCGCTGGCCCCCTTGCGCCTCCTGACAAGGCCCTGAAGAGCTTCCCTGCCCTCTGGCACTGCGGCCCTTTTTAGCAGGTATTCTCCATCCCTAGTTTTTGTTTGCTGCTCGTTTTCCACCAGCCTTGGCAGGCCTTGGACTCGTATCTCATCACGCCACGCCAAAAAAGGCTCCTGCGGCAGCCTCCGCAACGCCCATTCAAAAATCCCCTGCCCCTGTAACCCGTAGGGCGGTTTAATCTCGGCCCTCTGCGTGATGGCCACTAGCCCTCCCTGTGAGCTTATCTGCCTCACCAGCCCCTCTGTTGGGCTTATCCAGCAAGTGATCGAGGACGTGGAAAACGGAGCGGTGCCCTGTTTCTCGGCTATCGTACCCCTGAACCTGACAGCATCAGCAAAAGGCGGAGCAGGAAAGGATCCATCGAATTCTAAGTCAAGCACGGCATAAGAGCTTGGGAAAGCAAAAGTGGCAATCTTGAGCGGGAGCTTCCCCTTGGCCGCCTCCCGCATTTTTTTATCAGCGTCCTGCGGCCAGATAAGCGTATCGTCCCCAATTTTCAGCGATGATTCTTCCCTTGATTCTTCCCTTGATTTTTCCCCGAGTTTTCTCTTTGCTTCTTTTTTTGCCTCTCCACTACCCTCTGGCCTGACAATGACCAAACTAGGCTGGTTAGGACTCCATGCGCCGGAGCCACTTTGGGCAAAGTCCCCGCCGGGCTGCATGGACCATGACCCCTGTATGGCCCCACTGACATCACGAAAAATCTCCTGCTTCACGCTCTGCTCGGCCACGCTGCCCCTGCGCTCTATCCGCAATGTGTTTTTTATCGTGGCCCGGTCTTTGGAAAACACCGCCTCTATGCCGCCAGCCTCCCTGCCCCCCACATAATGAACGAAGCGCCTAGTCTGGGCAGGTACCTGGCGATGGCCCGCCAAAGCGCAGATGGCAAAAAATGCGAGAAGTGCAAAGTAAGCGCGATTCATTGATTACGCCTCCACTATGACCTGCGCCGACCGCTGCCAAATGAAGTGCTGGCAATACAAAACGTCATTGTCAATTATCCATTGATGTAATTGCAAAACTCCAAGCCATTGCCAACAATCCCTCATTCAACTCATGAAAGCCCCCACAAAGTGAGTGCTACCCAATTTTAAGGAAACCAGCGCGGGCGCAGCCCGCTTCCACAATTGTCAATTGTCAATTATCCGTTGTCAATTGCATTTGTCCATCCCCTCTTTGCGCTAAACTAGTAACTGCTGCGAGGGCGACATGGCTAAAGACTTTTGGGAGCAGAGAGAGGCATTCCGCGAATGGGTGGCAGAGGCCAGAACCAAGCTGAACGCCCCCAGCAACGCTGCTGTTTCAGAGTATTTGGGCCTTGCCCCAACTAGCCTGTACAAATATCTGTCCGCCAATGGAACCCACAAACCTAGTGCTGACGTGCTAAAAAAGCTGGGCGACCTGATCGGGCGGGACTACAGATTGCTACTGGACAGCCCCTCCACGCAGCCCACCTGGCTGGGCGACGACCAGTGGCAGGGAGCATCGGAGCGCGACAGAATGATAGCTTCTGCCATGTTCCACGACATCAGGGCCGAGGACTTGACCGAGCAGGACAAGGAAGAATTGTACGCCGCTTGGAAAGAAGCACTGGCAAGGGCGCGGCGGTACAAAGAGATGAACAAGCAGGGCTGAAACCAACGCATCGCGGCCAGCACCGGAAATCAATATCTGCGATGGCGCAAAAAGACTGCGAAAGCGAGCCGAAACATAGAAGCACCAGCCAGAGGAGCCAATAGACGATGATGCCCAAGTGGTACGGCCTAAGCTACCCGAGCGAGACCGACTTGGCTTCCTTTGCCGAATCATTGGGCGCTTGGGTGACCATTGCAAAGCTCCCTGCGGCGCTCTACGTGCCAGGCCCGCCAGGCGAAGCGCCCGTGATACTGATCCCCAGCCAGCATGGACCCTTGGCGGCAATGTGGCGGCTGGCGCACGAGATCGGCCACCTAGTCCAGCACAGCGGCCCTAAAGGGGACATATTCTGGTCCAAAGGCGAGGCCCAAGCCAACCGCTGGGCCGCCTGCGCCCTGATACCAAAGGCCAGAATAGACGCACACAGCAACGCCAGCATTGACGCCTTCATAGCCGCGTTGAGCGCACACTATGAAGACATCCCCCCGCGCAACTGCCCATTGAGGTCGCTGGCCAACAGAATAGCCAGAATCCGTCTTGGAGTGTTGCAGAGCAAAAATCAGTAGGTTTTAGGAGTAGGGGCTAGTTAAAGCGTTTCCCCTATTGATCTGCACTGGCTCTCATAGATTACGGCTGCGCTTTCCGTTCCGCTGTCGGCATTCACGATGCACCGGACAGCAATGGCGTTATGGTCGTTTTTCCCCTGTTCGCCATTATTCTGCGTATCCGCGCTTTCCTCGGGGCAAGCTGATTAGCTAGTTGAACACCTATCCGCTGGTTCATCTTGTTCTGGTTTTGAAGGGCGGGGACTATAGTTAATGCCCTGTCCCGCTGGGGATCGAGATCATGGAAAGCAGTTCCAGCCAACCTTGTCGCTGTTGGCGTTTGCGCTATTTCTTCTGGCGCTTGAAAATCATGTTGTAATTGAAAGTGAAACCGTTTGAATTTATGTCCATTGCGGCCAATATCCAGCCTTCATCTCCGGCTTTGGTTAGTACATCTTCGACTTGATTCCCTTTAGCGGCGACAACTTTGTAGTCCCACCTAACTCGTGCCACTGTCGCATCAGGGGCCACTTTGGGTACCTCTGGTTTCAAAGAGCTCTTAGGTTCATTGACTTTCTTGTTTGCATTATCATTGCCATCGCCGGAAGGAGTCGCGGCCTTGCTAGGCGGTTCGGCGCGAGCGGCTGCCACCTGCGATGGCGTTGATGCAATGGTCGCTGCCGCACTGCTAGGCAGTTCGGTGTGAACGGCTGCGGATACCGCTGGAGCCCCGGCGGCGATTATGGCTCCTCCCCCAGTCATCAGCTTCCTGATCAGAGCTTCGCTCGCTTTTTTTATCTCCGCGTTGGTGAGGCCCGAAACTATCTCGCTCTTGGACACGGCCCTGCCGGTGTCCACTCTCACCAGTTTGCACTCGATCAGAAAATCGCGTTCATCCCTTGTCAGGTCAATAATGCAGACCAGCGGCACTCCCAGTTTTTTCCCAATGTCCATCGCAGTCTTTTCGTTGTACAGCATATTCGGCTGTACGCTGGGTTCCCTCTGAATCATCATGTCTATGCTGTGCCTGTCTAAGGCCGCGAAGCCCGACCCAGGCTCCGAGATGTATTCGAGAAACGCGCTCCTGACAGTCTTTTTGTTTATCTCCAACACGTTTCTCCCCCCCTGCGGCGGCAAAACCGCAACCTTTTCTTGGGGTGAGATCGCGGCCGCTATCAAGATCGCTGCTGCGAACACGATTGACAATTTTTTGTGCGGTTTCATTTGGCGACTCCTTCTCTTTCATTCTGAATGCAGCTTGGCATTACAAGAGGAAAACGGACGCAATCATCGGCACGTTTGAGGTCGAATGCCATTTTGGGTTTTGGGCTCAGTCTCTTTTCATTCGCGAGGCCACAGCCGGGGTTGGCGGCATGGAGGCCGATGCCCCATTTCAGCCCTTCATCTGCGTGTTCACAAAAACACCCCCAAAAAAAGCGTAGCCTGCGCCATCGTGCAATAGACGGCCGATAATGGGGCGCCTTCCGTTGTTGGTGCTTGCGCTATTCCTTTGGGCGCTTGAAAACCATGTTGTAATTGAAAGTTAGGCCGGTTGAGTTTATGGCCATCGCTGCTAGTTCCCAGCCTTCATCTCCAGCTTTGGTTAGTACATCTTCGACTTGATTCCCTTTAGCGGCGACAACTTTGTAGTCCCATTTGATAGCCCGTTGAATCATCGCTTCTGGAAGTGCTTTTGGCGCCTCTGGTTTCAACGCGCCTATGAAGATGGACGAGGCCCCGGCAATGGCCAGCATTGCCGCCATACCAAACAATGTTTTTTTCATGGATGCTCCCCATGTGTGGGCGCGTTTTCGCGCCATTGGTGAAATAAACGGCCGCGCAGAACAGTCCCGGCGCGGTCGGAATGGTTTAGAACAGGCATGTATTGGCTGGCCTTACACAAAGACAGCAGTGGATGGCCATACAGCAGAGTTGGTGCGTTTTGCGACGCAAAGGTAACGGAAGGGCACCCGCCACGCGGAGACCTTCTCGCAGATACTGTGTTTATTTGGTTCTTGGGAAGTGGATGGGGGGCGGGAGCTACCATGCCAAATCCAGCAACGGCATTGCTTTTTTGAGCGACCAAGCCAAGTCGCCGACAACGCCCGGACACGACCGCCCTTCCGCCATCGGGCGAAACAAGGGTGAGTGCGTGGCGTATCCAAAGCATAGACCCACCTTCCTTATAAGGAACGTATCCAAAGCAAGGATACCGCTGACAACGGATGCCGTCAACTCTTTCATTTTTCGTTGGAATTATCCAGTTGAGCCACTTGCAAAACGTCAGTTTTGCAAGTCACCGGAAGAACAGGGTTTAGTGGCGTGAAACGCTGTAAACAAGCAAGTTACGAAATCCAGCCTGAGGGATCTGAAGGTCGGGAGCAGACGTACGTCGGGGTTTTGCAAGAAGCTCAATTGACAATTGGCAATAGCAGATAATAATCAACTGTAATCAAGGTGCCAACTTGCGTCTATCCGAAAACGACATCATTGACTTGATAAGGCAGAGCTTCCCCGGTGGGGCGGCGCTGACGGACGACTGCGGGCGCGTCCCTGCTCTAGGGCCAGGTGAAATGCTGTTGGCAACGGCAGACTTGATGGAGTCTGGCACGCACTTCAACTTGGAATGGCACCCGCCAAAGATGCTGGGGCGAAAACTGATGACGGTGAATATAAGCGACTTGGACGCGAGCGGCGCGCGCCCTCTGGGTTTCATGCTCACGCTGGCCGTAGGCAGGGATGTTGGCGCGGCACTACTGAAAGAAATGCTTGAGGGCATTGCAGAGGCCGCAGAAGAGTACAGTACACCAGTAATCGGCGGCGACACAGTAGGGCGCGAATGTGGCCTTGGCCTAGGCATCACTGCAATTGGCGCGGCCGTTCGCCAATTGCACAGAAATGGTGTCCAAGCGAATGACTGCATCTATGTTGACCATCTTCCCGGTGCCAGCGCCAGAGGACTGGAAAAACTGAAGTCCGGCCAGAGGTGGGACCCAAAACACCCAGACGCTGACATATTGGCGCACCTTGACCCAAGGCCGAACATCGGCCTAGGGGTAAAGTTGGCGGCCATTCCAGAAGTCCACGCATGCATAGATGTTTCCGATGGTCTTTGCAAGGAACTCCGCATGCTGGCCGAAGCGTCTGGCCTGAGCATCATAGCGGAACCAAATTTGGGTTCTGACGAGCTGTATGGCGGAGAGGACTATTCAAGGTGCTTTTCTTGCGCCATAAACTTGGAAGAATTGCAAAACTTAGCTGGGCGCAAATTTCAGTTAATCGCAAAGGCCATCTCCAAATCCAACGCACCCGTGCTGCGCTATGATGGCAACAACATAGTGCCGCTGGAAGACCTCAGCTTCAGGCACATGGAATAGACTCGAACAATCCATTGCAGCGTTCCATTGGACAAGCCACGTGTTGTAAAATTAATTTATCCCACGAAAGGAGTTGACACATGCACAGGAAAACAAAACTAGCTACAATCATCGCAGCAGCGACAACCGCCACAATGATGTGCTTCTCTCTCCCGCCAGTTTCGGCTGCTGGCGCAAACGCGCCCAGTGCCGCCCCCGAGAAAGTGGGCGGCATATATGAAGCTGTGATAGGGAGCGTCAGAGTGCAGATCTTGTCCGACACTCTTGCGAGGATAGAGTTAAAAGGCCCCAATGGGTTCGAGGACAGAAAGACCTATCACATAGTGGGCAAGGCTTGGCCGGGGGCTTCCGCCAAAAAACAGGCGGGACGCGCAGCCACAAAAATTTCTACAAACAGCTACACCATAAATGTGCCCAACAACGCCAATTCCTTGGACGGCATCACGGTCAGCGACTCCAAGGGCCGCGAGATATGGAAGTATGAATCGCTGCCGTCGGCACATGTTTTCCTCCCCGAGCCTGGCTCCACGCCGAATGCTTGGGCTATTGCAGACAATCCAAGGGTTGTGCCAGCCGAGTGGGGCTATGCGCCCCAGCCAGCGGGCAACGTGAAATTTGCCGACTTCAATGGGTGGGACGGCACCAATGATTCTGCAGACATGTACATATTTCTGCCAAAAGGGGACGCAAAACAACTAAGGAAAGATTTTGTAGCCCTGACGGGTGATTCCGAGCTTACGCCACTCAAATCGCTGGGGCTGTGGCAGAGCCGCTACTACAAATACAGCGACCAGCAAGTTTATGCCAACATTGACAAGTTTCGCGCAGAGGGCTTCCCCATAGACATTCACGTCGTTGATACAGACTGGCGCAACAGCATCGGCACTGACGGCACCGGCTATTCAGTGAACACAACTTATTTCCCCAACATTGAAGAGTTTTTCAAAGTGCTCGCCGAAGATAAGCATGTATCCACGATATTCAACGACCATCCAGAACCCGTGCAGGGCCAGCACGCCCTTTCCAAAGCCGACCTAGAATACCGCAACGCCCAGCTAAAGGGCCTATTTGCAAAAGGGCTGCCAGCCTGGTGGTTCGACAGGAACTGGACCACCACCATCATCAGCC
This sequence comes from Holophagales bacterium, assembly GCA_031281385.1. Next base: position 19,897 of record JAITFL010000061.1, on the reverse strand, counting down.
CTTTCGCTGGAATAAGCAAAGAGAGTTTTGGCATGTACCTGTATCAGGATGTCACAAAGCAGTTCTACCCAGACAGACGCCCGATGATCATGGGCAACGTGGACGGCATTGACAACGGTATATTCGCTAGGCCGGCCAACTTAGCGTCACACCGCTTCTCGGTCCAGTGGACGGGCGACACTTTGATGGACAGCAACAGAAACGGTGTCAATTATCTGCGGAATGACCTCGTGGCCGCCGTTCGCAGCGGAGCAGTTTCGTCCAATCCATACATCAGTGCCGACTTGGCTGGCCACTCGAGGAACCCTTCGCCGCATAGGTTCACTAGGTGGTGCCAATTCGAAGCGTTATCGCCGATATTGCGCTTCCACTGCAACACAGTGTATTTCAGGGAACCTTGGAAGTTCGGGGAACTCGCACAGGGTGTCATTTTGAATTACGTAACCATGCGCTACAGGCTGTTGCCGTTGCTCTACGCTTTGAATCACGAGAACATCGGGACTGGCATACCCATGACCAAGAGGCTTGACTTCAACTACCCGCAGCACAAAGAAGCACAGGATAACACTCAATACCTGCTCGGCGATGGGATACTGGTGGCCCCAATTGTAGATGACGTGGCCGCTGCGCCAAGACTTGTGCCGACTGAATGGCTTATCAATGAAGATGGCGAGATGGGCCTCACCGAGCGATGGTGGAATGTTCCAGAGACTAGGCCATGGAACGTTGATGGCGCAATGGCCGGGGATCCAATCATCAAGCGAAACGTCTTGGCCGCGCTCAATTACGAGTATTCAGGCGCGGGCGACTCGACGCCTGGCTCAGGGGTCAATAGAGCGTTCCACGCAGCGCGCTTCACTGGAAAGATAGTACCCGCAATGGACGGCTACCTAGCGCTAAATACTGACGATGGCGTGCGCGTGTACTTAGACGGCAAGTTGGTCATCAACCGCTGGAACGATGTCACGAACCCAGATGATGATGGCTATTACAACTTCAGGAGAAACAACGTGGGGCCGGCTCTGATTTATTCGGACATCCTTCTAAAAGCCGGTAAAAGTTACGACATCAAGATCGAGTACTACAACCTGACCGCCGGTTGGAGCGTCCAATTACAGTACGTCCTTCCCCTCGACTTTATCAACACTAGGTCTGTATTTATCCCCGATGGCAAGTGGATAGACGTCTGGACTGGCAAAGAATACGTGGGCCCTCGCACTATCGGTTCCACGCACGGCATTGGCACGTCGCCGCTGTTCGTCCGTGGTGGCACGGTAGTGCCGATAGTCGAGAACGTGAGCTACATCGGAGAGAAACCTTGGAGCAAGATGACCGTGGATGTTTACCCCAGCACTGTCTTAACAGGCGAACAGACTTTATTCGAGGACGACGGCGTGTCTATCGCCTACAAAGATGGCAAGGTGCGAAAGACCAAGCTCTCGACTTCATTTGACAAGGCCAAGGGGGAAACAATAGTGAACATTTACGCCGCCTCTGGTGGATTCTCAGGCGACAACGAGTTTTCATCTCGTGTGTGGAATGTACGAGTTCACGCGCCGACCAAGTGGGGGACGGCTCTTTCGGCCACACTGAACGGCGCTCCAGTATCACTTCAAAAATTCAGCAAAGATTCATCGGCACAGCCATTTGCCTTTGAAGGAGCGGCCCCGGACAGTGACGTGTACGTTGCCACATTCACAGCGCCGCTGGGCAAAGCCAGCGAAATCCGCGTCAAATTCGCAGGGGCGCGTGAGTGATACCATGTTGCGCTAACCTAGCGTCATTGCATCCTTACGATTTCAAACGGACACCCGCGCAATGTGATTGACTAATGGCGGGCAAAAGAGGATAATGAAATTGCGCGGCGCAGTGCCGCGCGTTTTTTTGTATTTGACAAGCGATTGTTTTTCATAAATGACAGACGTAGAGACAAACAACCAGACAACGCCAAAAACCACATTCTTCCAGCGGATGAAGGGCTACATCCTCATACCGCACATAAGCCCAAGGCGCGTCGCCCTGAGCTTCGCCATCGGACTCTCCATAGCAATGTCGCCCTTGGTCGGCCTTCAAACTTGGATTGCCCTTGGGTGCTGCTACTTCGTCAAAAGTCTTCATCGCCCACTGTTGCTGGCCACCTCACTGGTAAACAATCCATGGACTTTTGCCCCATTCGCCAGTGTTAATTTGATCCTTGGCAATTTGATCCTCGGACAGAACTGGGCGGCCAATTTGTCAAAGGCCACATGGGAGAGCATTGGACTCAACAGCTTCATCACAAGAGAGGGTCTGGGGCAATTGGCGGTTATGATGAGGCCCCTGCTGGCACCATTTCTGCTTGGGGGATTTGCCTTGAGCCTGCTGTCCATCTTTTTGGGCTACTGGCTCATGCTTCACTTTTCTAGGCGGGCAAGGCGAGGAGCAAGTGATGCGGAATCACAACCATCATAAAGACCGCAAATCGGAATAGGGCGGCAAAAATCACAAGGTTGCTTGCAAAACCATTGTTTTGCGGCCCGCTCCAAAGTTTGTGGTGCAATTCCTGTTTCGCCGTGTACAATTATCAGTGCTGAGGATCGTCAATGGTTCTATTCAACGCCGCTACAAAAGAACTGACCGCAAAAATTGTGTACTACGGGCCAGGCCTTTGCGGCAAGACCACTAACCTCAATTGCATATACAACGACCTGCCCGACAGCGAACGGGGCAAGATGCTGTCCCTGAACACCGAGACAGACCGTACGCTATTTTTTGACTTTCTGCCCATCAATCTTGGCTCCATACATGGGATAAAGACGCGCATCCAGCTCTACACCGTCCCAGGGCAGGTGTTTTACGATGCAACGCGCAAATTGGTCTTGAGGGGATCAGACGCCATCGTGTTCGTAGCAGATTCCCAAGCACCAATGCTGGAGAGCAACAAAGAGAGCTTCCAAAACCTCATAGACAACCTGAAAGAGCAGGGCGTTGACCTTGCCAAGATACCCCACGTCATTCAATGGAACAAAAGGGACACCCACAATGCGCTGCCCATTGACGTGTTGGAAAAAGAAATCAACAGGTTCGGAGTGCCCACATTTGAAGCGTGTGCCGCAACGGGGGATGGCGTACACGAAACGCTGGAAGGCATCTCTAAGATAGTTCTCCAAAGCCTTTCGGACAAATATGGCGGCTCCCCCTTCGACACTCCAAGGGAACACGTTAGGGAAGCCCCGGTCAAAGAAGCAGAACCGCTACGACCCTCGGCAGCCAGCGAGCAAGCACAACCAAGCTCCACTGGCAGCATCGAGATACCGATAGTGCTTGAGCGCAAGCATTTCCAAGGCCCAGGCCCATTCGAGATAAAGGTCAGGCTCTTCCTCAAATAGTTGCCAGCCAAGGCCGCCATCGCGCAAAGACAGGGGCGCAAAAGGTATAATTATCTTGCAATGCCCTTGCGCCGCCACCGCGCCACAGCCATTGATCAATCCAAACCAATTCCATCAGCCAACAAGGTAACCCATGCCAAGACAAGTAGTAACCCGCTTCGCCCCATCGCCCACAGGCATGCTGCACATAGGCGGCGTGCGTACGGCTCTATTCTGCTGGCTCTATGCCAAAAGGCATGGGGGCAGATTCATCCTCAGGATAGAGGACACAGACCTAGAGAGAAACACGGACGACAACATCCGCATCATCGAAGATGGGATGTCGTGGTGCGGCTTGGATTGGGACGAAGGGCCGATACCGGGTCGGCCAAAGGAGTGGAAGGGGCCGAATGGGCCATATAGGCAGATGCAGCGCATGGAGTCGCACTATAGGCCAGCACTGGAAAAACTGCTGGAGATGGGCCTAGCCTATCGCTGCCGCTGCACAAAGGAGAGCTTGGAAGAAAGGCGCAAGAAAGCTGAAACTGGCGGAATCCCATTTCAGTACAACAGGGGCGCGGACGCAGGCAACGGGTGCCGCGACAAAAACTACGACGCCAGCCAGCCATTTTCAGTGCGTCTAAAAATGCCCAGCGGAAACGAGCCTTGGCTCGAAAATGGCTGCATAGTCCTCCGCGACAAGATAAAGGGGCGCATAGACTTCCCAGCCCAGAGTCTGGACGACTGGGTGATGGCCCGCACGGGCGAGGGTGGCCAAGCGGGTGTACCCACCTACAACTTTTGCGTCGTCATAGACGACATAGGCATGGAAGTGACGCACGTGATAAGGGGGGACGACCACGTAGCCAACACGCCAAAGCAGATAGCCCTCTACCAGGCCCTTGGCAACGAGCCGCCAACCTTTGCCCACGTGCCAATGATACTTGGAGCCGATGGCGCAAAACTTAGCAAGCGGCACGGGGCCACCAGCATAACCGAATACCAAGCCCTTGGCCTGCTGCCCAGCGCCATCCGCCTGGCCCTTGCAAAACTGTCGTGGTGCCCCAAAATAGACGGGAAAGCCTCAGAGAGCGCCGAAGAGGAGATATTGACCGATGAACAGATGATCGAGCTGTTCGACCTTGACGAAGTGCAAAAGAGTCCTGCCCGCTTTGACATGGACAAGCTCAACTGGATCAACCAAAAACTAATACAGCGCTCCTCGTGGCAAGAGCTAGAGCCGCTACTTCGCCCATTCCTCCCAAGCGCATGGGAATCGAAGCCCGAAGAGTGGAAACAGGCGGCCATACACGCCATGCAGAAGGGCAAGTCCTTAGTCGAAATGGCAAACTCCATGGCCTTTTGCTGGGCTGCCCCACAGGAGTTCAAAAGCGCGGAAGAACACATCACGCCCAAGACGCTGCCCGCGCTTGCGGAAGTCGCCACCCTGCAAGACTACAGGCACGACCCATTGAAGGCCGCCTTCGATGAAATCCTGGCCCGCCACGGCCTAAAGATAAAAGACCTAGCCCAGGCCCTCCGCGTCGCCCTCTGCGGCAAGCCCATAAGCCCCGGCATCTTCGACACGCTGTACCTGCTGGGTCCGGAAGAGGTCAGGGAGAGGTTGAAGAGATGGCTAGAATGATGACTGAAAGTTAGCACACAGATTCGGAAACGAGAGAATCTACATAAACAATCACATTTTGAATAACTTAGAATGACAGATGCTAAATTGTTTCAATACAGAACTATAACTCTTTAATTTCACAGTATAATTCAGGAATAGTTGATTGTTTTACTCTGAATTTAGTTCCATGATTATGTTTTGTTCTAGCGTCAAAATCAACGAATATTGTTCCAGTGTCAATAGCATGGATAAATTTTTCCAGTGAAAGTTTTTTTAACATTAAAATATCTTGATAACGAAAAAATTCCTTATTTTGTCGATTTTCTAATTCTGCTCTCACGAAAAAGCAGTTGTGTAGTTTTGTTCCAGCTTTATGAAATAAATCATCAAACCCCCAATATGGTTGAGGTGTAATCTGTGATAATCCTACTCTTTGTTCTATTGCTTTTTTCCATTCATAATGGCGATTGTCAATTTTTGTGTGATCAAAAGAAATGACGATCTTACGAGATTTTCTGTCAACTTCAACGATAAAGCCACGATCAGAATAGTTTTCAGTGTTAATTGTTTGCCTGAAACTCATTTCGTCATTTGGGTATCTATTTCCTGCTTCTTTGTGCTTCCAACCGTATTTTGGTAACAATATTTGTGAAACAATTTTATAAGCAGTTGGCGATGGTTCCATGTGGAATAAAGTTATCAATGAGTTTGTTCCAATTCTTTGAGTTTTTAATTCCCATTCTGATGCATTAGGAATTGGTAAATTATTTTCATCTATGCCAAGTAAGTCTTCTAATGTGTTGCCAATGGCCCCGGCATTTCCTTGTCGTAGATTTTCAATCCATCCACGTTTGCGTATTTCTCGCAACGCTTCAATCAATGATTGCTTAGTGTAATTCTTCATCAAAAAGTCCTCTTGGCGCATTTGCTGAACGCAATAGCCTTGCTTCGGATAATTCGATATAATCTGGTGATATTTCAATTCCAATAAAATCTCTTCCAAGATTTTTTGCGGCTACTGCTGTAGTGCCACTACCCATAAATGGGTCAAGAATGATTTTGGCATCTGTACTTCCAATGATTCGCTCAATGAGTGCCACAGGAAACGGTGCCGGGTGAATATTTTTTGTTTCCTGCATAAATTCCCAAACATCTCCATAAGAACTCGCCTTTGGGGTAAGCTTAAAATTCTGTTTACAAATTAAATAAATTACTTCATAGGTCGGAAGAAAATACCCTTTATTAAAATTAATCCCGCCTTTTCTTTGGGAACTATATACTTGATTCCACAAGCAATGAATCACTTATCAATAGATGTGCTTGACTCTATCATCTAGCCTAGCAGCCTGCAAATAAACAACTAATTGCCCACTGAAACTGAATTGTCCCAAAACTACATCTAAGCAGTTTTACAGCCGAACCAAATCATCTGACATGCGAAATGCACGGCCAAACAACCTGCAACGCATCAACAATGCGCTACAAGCCATCCACGATCAATTTCTCTATTTGACAGATTCCCCTGCAAAAATGGCTTCTGGTAAGCGATTGCTACTTTTTCAGAAAACCATATCCGTACACTTTGAACTCTGTCTAATGGTAGTTCCTATCACTGCCATTGCACCCAACACAAGCACGGAACAAACGCCCTACGCCACCATTTCGCAGTGATCTTCTGTCAGCATCCTGTAGGTCAGCCTCTGGCCTTTCATCCCCTTAGCCAGCGTTTCTAGCCTGTCCATCGTATCAATCGCACAGTTGCCCTCGTTCAGCCTAAAAACAAATTCATCCACATAGAGCTGAAGATGCTTGTCGCTAAAGCTGTGGTAGATGCCGTAGAAACCCCTCTTTAAGAGGGCCCAGACGCTCTCAACGCCGTTTGTGCTCGCCATGCCGTCCACGAACTGCTTGGCGCTGTGGCAGACCGCCCTATGGTCATACAGCTCGCCCAATCCTTCGTAAGCCAGATGCTCGTCCGTGCAGATAGTCGAGCCCGGCTCGATAGCGCCTATAACTTCACCCTGCAAAGTTGTTTTGTCGGTGCGCCTGACAACCTTGGCGGCGACCCGTCCGCCTCTGTCCCTCATACCCATGACGGCAGTCTTCCCTGTGGTCCCGCCTTTCTGGTGGAGGCGTTTCTTTGAGTGCTTGTTCTTTTCGATGCCGCCTATGTACGTCTCATCAACTTCAATTATGCCGGAAAGCAACTTCTTGATCTGGTTGCCGCATGCAGCGCGTATGCGGTGCAAGAGAAACCACGCAGTCTTCTGGGTCACGCCGATCTGCTTAGAGAGCTGCATGGAGGATATTCCCTTCCTTGCGGTGACGATGAGGTACATTGCGTGGAGCCACTTGTGAAGCGGGACATGGGAACGATGGAAGATGGTGCCGACCCTGATGGTGAAGTCTTTTCGGCATTTGCGGCAATTGTGCATCGTCCCTTTGTCTTTGCGGGGCGTGACTTCGCGTGAGCCGCAGTATGGGCACACAGGGCCATCAGGCCAAAGGATGGGCGTGAGGTAGGCTATCGCAGTATCCTCGTCAGGAAAGCGCTCCATCAAGGAATAGGTAGAGAGAACCCGCACCCTGCGCCGCCTGCGCTTGGTGTGGGGGTCGATTTTTTTGAGCCGCAGAGGTCTTGCCATGCTTTGATTGTAGCATGTCTTTCGCTTTTTTTTCGTCTGGCTCTCTGTTGCAAGTCTTGTGCCTTGGCAGCAGCCCTAGCAAGTCCTAGACCAAAAACCAAGGGAATCATCATGTTTACTTGGAATCCCAAAACCAGCACAAACTATTCGTAAGACTAAGGCATTGCAGTCAAAACTAACCAGAGCAAACTTTACATCTCGTTTGGTTAAAATGTGGTACAATGTTGGTTGGAGAGTTCGAAATGTTACAGCAAAAAACAACTTGGGGAAGAAACCTATCATTTCTTTTGATCGTACTATTGTTCATGGTCGCATGTGACAGAACACCGGTTGAAGACAGAACACCGGTTGAACCAGAAGGTAGCGCGCTTGCGACCGACATTTTCTCATCATATCCAAATTACCACGAAAAATACATTCAGATAACTGGTGACTTTATTAATAAAAACGGAAACAGAGTTGATTTAGGAGCGTATTTCTCTGGCGATCCTTTCTGGTATCTTACAGCATATCTTGACCCCAAAGAAATTGAAAAAATCTCAGAGCTTTCAGGAGGCGAAACCATTACTCTTATTGGATTTGTTAAAGGCAGAAAGCCGGATCCAGACACTAGCATCCAAAGACAGATACCAGAAGTATTTCAGTGTAAAATTATTAGTATAGACTCAAGCAAGAAAGAAGCAGAAGAAAAGAAAAATGAAGCAGAACTAGCCGCATTTAATGCCTTGAGTGCCGTTGAACACATTGCAAAGGCAAAAGAGATGATGAATAAATATCAATGGTCAGGAGCCCTTCGCCACATACAAGCATTAACAAACGATCACCCAAACAAAAAACCACTACTCGCCGAATATGAACGCAGACAACAAATCCTAAAAGACGATAGTGACAAACAGGACAGAATAAACTTTGCCAACAAATTAGAAAAACGCTACTTAGACAATGGCATGGATGTATCAGTCTCTGTCAAGGGACCACAATCCACAACACTTGTTATCAAATACATTTTAGTCAATAGAGTCACGGCTCATCAAATGTCCAATGATCCAGAAATTTTCGTGCCCCTCAAAAACCTTAAATTCAAAAGACTAGAAATAACAGATGGCTATAGTTCTAATTGGTATTGGACGTTTGATTAACTCAATAGAGACTAGATTTTCCATTATCCTATCGGGTCGAATCAAATCTTGCTAGGCAAACATTTTTCAATGATGGCACAAAGTTCAGATCAATAGGTCACTATGACCTTCTTTAAGTTATTAAAATGTAATTTTGCATGGTAAAGTAGAATATGACCCAGTACTACCAATACCAAGTTGACCAGAGCTATTCTGACCCCAAGTATAGAAAGAACCATCGGCTTTTATGGCACACGTTGAGTACCCACCTGCAGCAACGAATGTCCAATCCGAATCTAAGCCAATCTGAGCAAATGTCGTTCTAGCCGTAGTATTTCCCGACCCCAGAGCCCCATAGGTGTTGTTGCCGGTAGAAAATATCTTTCCTGATGAATTTAAAGCTACAGAAAAATAGTCGCCGCTGACAACTTGGACCCAATCAGTAGAAGTTCCGATCTGGAGAGGGATTTTAACATTGGTAGAAGAACCCAACCCGGCAGACCCTGCCATGCTTGTACCCCATGCCCAAAGAGACCCATTGGCAAATATCGCAATTCCGTGGCCTGAACCTGCTGCAATGCTGGCGACAGTACTCAAGGGGGAGGCCATGCCGAAACTTTCTTGAGTACTCGCAACATTCTTCCCTGTTTGAGCAAACGCATTATACCCGGCCGAATAAACCTGGCCGGAAGATTTGACGGCAAAAGTCAAGCGGTCGCCAGCAGTGACAGAAACAAAATCTGAATTCAGATTACTGCTATATTTCTTGGGAACTCCTGTATTATCAGGACTCTGCAAATAATCACAAAGACCCCAAGCCCAAACCGTACCATCATCTTTCAAAGCGACAGAATGGCTGTTGCCAGCTGCAATATCCACCCAACGGCTGTCAGCCAAAATGCGAGAAGGGATCTTATTGTTAGCCACGGTAGCGCCAAGGGCACCGCTCGCAGTATTCCCCCAAACCCAAAGGCTGCCGTCATTCTTTAGTGCCAAAGAATGATAAGTTCCCGCTGCGATAGCCGCCCAATCTGTGTCTGTTCCGATCTGTGTAGGAACATTGACAGTATTGGTGTGGCCCAACCCCAGCTGACCATTGGTATTAAGGCCGCATGCCCACAAAGTGCCGTCAGCTTTAATAAAGAGCATGAAATCCCCGCCAACGGAAGCGCAAGGCAAAACAGATTTCACTGGAAGACCTGCAGAATTGACAGTCACCACACACTGCGCCGTGAACGACCCATCAAGAGAGGTCACGGTAATTATGGCAGTGCCAACGGAAACAGCGGTGACATTGCCGCTGCTGTCCACGCTCGCCACACTGGGATTGTTAGACGACCACTGGACTTCTTTGTTCGTCGCATCGGGTGGCAACACATTAGCAGAAAGCTGAATGGTCGAAGACGATGCTCCGCTACGCACGATTGGCGCACCGTTCAAAGAAATGGAGAGCCTTCCGTCGCCAGACAAGCCCTGAGAAAACCCTGGCGAAGCCAGTAAAAGCAGACCAAAAAGGGCGGCGACTCTTGCGATGCCGGAAACGAGCGATGCGAACCTTGAACGTGAAAACATGACTGACCTCCGAATTTAGAAACTGACCTTGGTGAAAAAAACCGCGACTGAAACTACATGATTGATTCTGGGATTAATGAGCCAATCATAAGATGATCCAAATAATTCAAATGACGCACTCACCCCAACCGCTCTGCTGGACATATAAACTAATAAATTGTTCATTTCTATGCTCCCAAGCAAGTGTTGTTATTGTTGAAGTTGCTAACTTGTGGAATCAAGTATATAGTTCCCTTTTCTTTTCCATATTATAATTTGACGAATGGGAAAATCTGCAACAATATCTCGTCTATCTTGGAGAAGTCCGGCTTGAACACGCCATTTATGATTATAAAAAATTGCACCATCGTCTTTAATTACGCGGTACATTTCAGTCAAGCATTGTCGCTGCCATTTAGAATATTCGTCATGCGGCATACAGTCGTGGTGATGGCTATAGCCATTTATAAGGCTTGCATTAGCCCATTTCCCACCTCGCCCATCTTTCATTCCATTTCCAGTCGAATTTTTTAAGTTGTATGGCGGTGATGTAACAACAAGGTCAACCGAACCTGATGGAATTGTTGCCATCACTTCAAGGGAATCACCACAAATAAATTTGTTTCTAAACTGATTAATATCATCTGTATCGTTTTGGACTAAATTTGGCTCGAATTGTTGTAAACTTTTTCTCACGCTTTTGCCATTTAATTTTCTTTTTCTACTAATACCCGGTTCTGTAATGGCTGTGGTCGGAATCGTGTTTGCCTTAGTTTGATATTTTTGTGTCATTGGCGTCCTTGTGTCATGTTGTTAAGTTCAGATAATCAAACAATTCCCAATGTGGATTCAAATCGGCACCTCGGTACACATACATGTATGATATTTGGCATAGCCATAAGTAAATTCGTAACATAACTTCGGTCAGGTAAAGTTGCAAGTGCTTGGTAATGAGCTTGCAACGGGCAATCAAGATACACCGTCCAAAGAATGCCCGTATGCTTTCAAAACCACAAGTAAGCACATTGTCACCGACAAGCAGCTTTGTATCGTGGTTGACACATCTGAATTTGTGTTCGGGTACAACTTTGTAGGCTGGGTGCTTGCCCAAACAAAGTGATGAATTGATTCTGATCGTATCTTCGATCACATGCCTCATGGCTTCTCCGCTATTTGGGATAGATGTGAGTTTGACCTGATCGTTACATGATCGCATACCTAAATGCTATCGTCTTTCCAGTTTTCTTGCTACTCATGTCTAAACTTTTTTGATGCGAGGGTGTAATTCTTGCTAGAAACCTACATGCTTTCTGTGTCAATGACTCTAGATTGCAGATGCTTTTCCATGATACCTGTTATCCTTGTCAACCCCGCGGATTCTCTGAGGATGGAACTACACCATTGAATAAACAGCACCGATTTCTCCGGATACTTGAAGTTTAGATGTTCTTTTCTGGGAGTGGCTATTATGTAGATCAAAGGCATCCACAACTGGCTAAACTAACATTGGCGCCTTTGAAGAACAAGCTTGAGCCGCAAAATAAATCCGCAAGAATGACGGGCAACTGAAAAGCGTAAGGGGCTCGACATAGCATTATTCAAGCTATTATCAACTGACAACCAAAAACACCAGAGAAGCCCATGACACCCGAACAACCCCAGCCAACCACCAAGCCCCTCAATTTCATCGAAGAGATCATGGAGGCCGACCTTGCTTCCAGCAAGCACGAGGGGCGCGTCATGACGCGCTTTCCGCCCGAGCCGAATGGCTACTTGCACATCGGCCACGCCAAAAGCATCTGCATCAACTTTGGCCTAGCCCAAAAGTATGGCGGAAAGACCAACCTGCGCTTCGATGACACCAACCCTGTCAAGGAGGACGTGGAATACGTGGATTCCATACGCGAGGACGTCAAGTGGCTGGGCTTTTCGTGGAAGGGCGAGTTTTTCGCCAGCGACTATTTCCAGCAATTGTACGACTACGCCGAATATTTGATACAGCAGGGCAAGGCCTTCGTCTGCGACCTCAGCGAAAACGAGATACGGGAGTACCGCGGCAACTTCTACACGCCTGGCCGACCTAGCCCATTCAGGGAACGCCAGCCCGAAGAAAACCTTGAACTTTTTAGAAAGATGAGGGCGGGCGAATTTCCGGATGGCTCAAAAGTCCTCAGGGCAAAAATAGACGCGCAGCACCCCAATATGAACATGCGTGATCCCCTGATGTACCGCATCCGCCGTGCGCGGCATCATAGAACGGGCAACAATTGGTGCATATACCCCATGTACGACTACGCCCACGGCGTGTGCGATGCCATTGAAAATATTACCCACAGCATCTGCACCTTGGAATTTGAAGACCACAGGCCGCTGTACGAGTGGTTTTTGGAACAAGACAAAGAAGAAAAATTCTTCAAGCGCCCCCTGCCCCGCCAAATAGAGTTCGCTCGCCTCAACCTCACCCACACTGTTATGTCCAAGCGCCGCTTGCTACAGTTGGTGCAAGAGGGCCACGTCTCAGGCTGGGACGATCCAAGGATGCCCACCATCTGCGGCCTGCGCCGAAGGGGTTACACCCCAGAAGCGATAAGGGCCTTTGCCGAGCGTGTGGGCGTTGCCAAAAGAGATATGACGGCGGAGGTGGGCCTATTGGAAGCCTGCATCAGGGAATGCCTTGAGGCAAGCGCACCCCGCAGGATGGCCGTCCTCCATCCCCTCAGACTGACGGTCACCAATTTTGCGCGAGAACAGGCATTCGACGCAGAGTTGCCCAACCACCCCGAAAAGCCAGAGATGGGCAGCCGCAAGCTGCCTTTTTCTGGTGAACTGTGGATAGAGCAAGAGGACTTCATGGAAAACCCGCCGAAAAAATGGCACCGACTCTCACTTGGCGCGGAAGTTAGGCTTAGGGGCGCATGCATAATCAAATGCAATGAGGTCGTAAAAGACAATGCCGGCAACGTAATTGAGCTACGCTGCACCTGGGATGAAAATTCCAAAGGAGGGAATGCCGCAGACGGGCGCAAAATCAAGGGTACAATCCACTGGGTAAGCGCGGCCCAAGCCATTAACGCGGAAGTGAGACTGTACGGACAGTTGTTTCAACTAGAAGACCCGATGGCCCTGCCAGATGACCAAGATTGGAGGCACACCATAGACAGCAATAGCCTTGAAATAGCCAAGGCCAAACTGGAGCCTAGTTTAGCGGACGTCCAAATGGGCACGCGATTCCAATTTGAAAGAGCCGGATACTTTGCCCTAGACCCGGACTCCCAACTCGACCGCCCCATCTTCAACAGGGTCGTTGGACTCAAGGACAGTTGGGCTAAGATAGCTGGCAGCAAGTAGTGTGTGGGCTACAGGGTTAGTGCGAATTGGACTTTGAGTGCTCTTCCCCCTGCTTAAAAAATCTATATGCTATTGCCTTGAGGCGGGAGATGGAGATCAGAAACCAAGTACGGGGACACGCCGCCTAGTGGCGTTCCGTGTATGTCCGCAGTCGCCCCTTTTTATTGTAATTTTTAGGAAAAGCACCCTCTATTGTCACAATTCTTGCGCTATGGCAAAGCCCATGATAGGCTTAAATATATGGTTGCATGCGGCCATTTCGAGTATCCCGCAGAGCAACATAAAGGCGCGGTAGGCCCTCCTTTTTTTGGAAGTGGACGGAAATGCAAATCGAATCTGAAAGCAACGCGGGAAGCCAGATGACGGGCTGGATCGCCTTTTCTCACATTCCGCAAGCCGCCATCAATAAGCCAGAAGAGCCAATGCCATTCAGAGCCACACTGGCTCGTTCCACTGTATTGTAGGTACACGATCATGACGCGAACAACTTCTCCAAAGAAGCCGCCGATGCACATGCCAAGCCACAAGCACCGGCACGGCGGGAACAATTGCGAAGATGCCATTTCATTAGCCCTCCGAGAGGCGTTAAAAATTTTCGCAGATACTTGGACAGACCCAGTGGACCAAGTTTTGGCCAAAGGAATAAGACCAATCGCGAATGCAGCGGGCATAGACGCAGTGAGCATTGTTCGCTTTTCCCACACCGAGGGCAATACAACATTCGGACAGGTCTATAGGTGGGTAGGGACGCACGGCGAGGCCATCGCCGCAGACGAGCGGCTTCTGTCATTCCAGATTGATTCGGGGTTTGGCGAGTGGATCTCAGGGCTGAAAGCCGATGAGTGCATAAATGCCACCATAAGCCAGATTGCAGAGTCCCAAGCCGAATTGTTAAAGCCATTCAATGTCAAGTCCCTTTTGGTGGCCCCCTTGTTCTCTAACGGAACCCTGTGGGGGGCCGCCGCGTTTTTTAGCATGTCCGAGGAGAAGCACTTCGACTGTGAGTCCCACTTGCGATCCGCAGCGCAGATTTTGGCCAATTTCCTCATAGAAAACGACAGGGCCCGCGCCGCCCAAGAAGCGTCTGCCAGCGACAAGCAAGAATCTGACAAAACCATCAGCATCATGAAAAACATCCTGAACGCACTGGACACGATGATATACGTGACCGACCCGAAGACGGACGAAATATTGTTCGTAAATGACAACATGAAGAAGCATTTCGGCATAGGCCAATCCGCAATAGGGGAAGTCTGCTATAAAATCCTGCAGAAAGGCAAAGAAAAAAGATGCGATTTCTGCCCCTGCCGCGTGTTGGACAAAGACCCCAGCAAGACTATAGAATGGGTCGAGCAAAACCTACTCACCAAGCGCACTTACAAAAACACAGACTGCTACATTGATTGGCCCAACGGCTCCAAAGTCCATCTTCAACATTCGATTGACTTCACTGAAGCGATGGATAAACAGGGCGTGCTGGAAACAATCCTCGACTCAATGGATTTTTACATTTTTGTTTCAGATATGGAAACAGATGAAATACTGTTTGCCAACAAAAAAATGTCAGATGACTACTCCCAAGGCCGCGACGTCAGGGGCGAAAAATGCTGGAAAATGTTCCACTCAGACCAAACTGGGCGGTGCCCATTTTGCAGAAAAGGCGAATTGGCGCAAAGCCCATTTGAAACCCTGGCATGGGAGACACACAACGAATACAAAGATATGATCCTACGCGTCATAGACAGTACCATCACTTGGACGGATGGGCGCAGAGTCCACCTGCAGCGCGGCATGGACATAACAGAGGCAGTAAAGTCCAGCAAAGCCACTGACCGCCGCAGAAAGATGGCCGAAGCACTCAATACGGCGGCCTCGCTCTTTTTGTCCAATGCCAGCCGGCCAAGCTTGCTCAACGAAGGCATAAAGGCCCTCGCCGACTGCATGGACGTACACCGCATCTATATATGGAAAAGCGAGGCAAAGGAAGGCGATGGCTTTTTTGCCAACAAGTACGAATGGAACGATGGAGTCCCCGCGCATAAAAACCCCAAACTCGCAAAAGAGGGGCTACACTTTGCCGATGGCTATATATGGGGAACAGACAGCTTCTCTAATGGCATGTGCATAAACGGCCCTGTTTCTAAAATGAGCAGACCAGACAAAGACAGCTTGATGAGCCACGGCATAAAGTCTATATTGCAGGTGCCTGTCAACTACGAAGGACAATTTTGGGGTCTCGTCAGTTTCGATGACTGCGAAACAGAACGTTATTTCACCGACGATGAAGTACACCTGCTCCGCACCGCCAGTTACATGATGGTCAACACGTTCATCCGCAACGATTACCTTGAAAAACTAAACCAGGCCAACAAGCTGAACGAACTGATGTTCGACGCCTCGCCACTGTGCCACATTCTGTGGGACAAAGAGTATCGTATCGTTTCATGCAATGAGGCCGCCGTCAAACTGCTGGAAGTCAAAGACAAACAAGATTTCATTGATAAATTTCTCTCCTTTGCTCCAGTTCGGCAGCCAAATGGAGAGTCTTCTATAGATAAACTCCAAGACTGCCTAAAAAAGGCGTTTGCCAGCGGCGAATGCACTTTTGAATGGACTCACCAAATGGAGAATGGTTCGCCCCTGCCTATGGAGATGACCTTAAAGCGCGTGGAGAATGACGGCTCGCACATAGTGGTGGCTTTCATAAAGGACATGCGAAGCATCAAAAAAATGAAGAACATGGAGGCCGACATTAAGTGGCTGGAAAAAGAGGCCCACAAGGCGTACCATGACGCGGTCACAGGCATCTACAACAGGTACTATCTAGACACCACCATAAGTACTGTCTTGAGAACATTGTCCAGGAGAGAGGGAACGCTGACCTTTATGATGGCGGACATCGATTTCTTTAAACTGTACAACGACACGTACGGCCATATTGAAGGCGACAAGTGCCTAATCGCCATAGCCGACATCATTGCAAAGGCCATGGATAGAACTGATGACTTTGTAGCCCGCTTTGGAGGCGAGGAATTCGCCATCGCCCTCCCCAACACTGACGAGGAAGCCGCCAGACGGATAGTCGCCAAGATCATGGATGGACTGCAGCAATGCGCCATACCACATTCGAGCAGCGCAACCGGCTATGTCACCATCTCCATAGGCTCGGTGACGGGCAAGGTTGGCCCAAACAATACCTTCGATGATTTTCTAAAGATGGCGGACGAAATGCTGTACCATTCAAAACAAAATGGAAGGAATAAGGCTTCCTTTACGGTCTTGAACTCTGGAACCTAATTCGGCCCATAGGCTCAATTTATTGCATATAGTCCTCGCACTTCAAAACTAGAACAAGATGAACCCGTGGATAGTTGTTCAATGAGCTATTCAGCTTGCCCGGAGGAAGGCGCGAATGCGCTAGACTGCGCTGATAATGGCAACGGGCAAGGGAAGAATCTTCATGGCACCATTTTGTCCGTCATTATTATGGCCGCCCACGCGGATGTCTCGCGTATCCAAGCGTAAGCGCAGGATACCGAGAGAATGAAGCGAGCCGCCAACTGTGGACACTGGAAGTGGCTTGAATGCTCGAACTTGTGCCCCGCGATGGATTTACCGCACTCTTCCAAAAGGCGGGGAGCGGAATGGAAGGCGCAGGCGAAGCATGCCAATCTGTACCGACGGTCAAGGGCGTTGACTATACAAGCATAAAAATGACTTATCGCGCCAGTTCCGAGGCGTACGAAAAAATTACTTCCCGCTTTGCGGCTGGCAGTATAGCCTCTAGGAAAGTAAGCGTCTCAGGGTGGATGTGGCCTATGACCACCGCTTGGCCATCCTGTGCGGCAAACGCCAGCGCCCTCTCCCACTGGCGCGCCATTTCAGCTTGGCTGGGGTCATCGTCGAGAAAAACTTTTCTCGCCATCGAAGGCACTCCCAGCTTTCTGGCCACTTCCAGTGCCACGGTGTCTTTTTCCGTGCGGCTGTCCAAAAAATACCAATTGCTCTTTTTTACCTCGCCCAGCACCCAAGCCATTTTTTCTGCATCGGGCGTAATGCGGCTGCCCATGTGGTTGTTCAGCCCCACTGCAAAGGGGATTTCTTTCATAGCCTGCCGCACTTTTTCACGCACCTCGGCTTCTGGTTGATCGAACAAGATCGCGCCTGGGCCTGGGTTCTTCCCAGCCGCAGGATAGCCGATGGGTTCCATCGGCATGTGCAGGATTACCTCTTTGCCCCTAGAGTGGGCCATAGCGGCACTTTCGCGGGAGTGCTGCAAAAATGGGAGAACAGCTACGGTCAGTGAAACGTCTAGGTTGCAGAGCCGCTGGACAAGGGCCATCTCCGCCTGCCCAAGGTCGTCTATCACCAGCGCGATGCGCGGCACCTGATTTTTTGCACTGTTTGATTCGGGCGCGTTTTTTTGAACACCGCCGTTTTGGGCATCCTGGCTGGGCGCAAGATTCGCGGAAACTTCTGACCCAAGGGGGCTATGGCTTGATTTACCGCGCTCTCCGGCAGAGGGGGCCTCTGAAGCGCCTGCAATTGGAGCCACCTTTTTGCCAATGATGCCATTGCCGGCGCAGGCCCTTTGCAGCAATGCGCCCCCAATGAGGCCGAAGAGCAGCATAGCCGCCGCCAAAACTAATAGTGTGCTTGTTGACCGCTTTGCGCCGCGCCGCCTTGCCACTTATAAACCTATGCAGATATTGGGCACATTGATGGGTACGCTGCACCAAAGATTGATTCAAACATCCCCTGCCCTATGTGTGCCACCTTTTGCGGAACCTCTTTTGGCTTATTGGGGCCCTTTTCTAACGCCTCTAGCACCCTTGGCAAAAAGTCCTCGTTATCCGGCACCCCGCGCAGCGAATAATCGGGCGCCAAGCCGGTTGACCTTAGTTGGCCTCCAGTCAGCCCCATGTCTAGCCTTTCGCCTCCTGCCCCCATCCATCGCTTGGCGACGATCTCGACGGCCCCGCCTTGGCGCAGCGGCAGCGTCTTGAGCTCAACGGCGTTGCCAGTGGTGCGCTCGCCCAAAAACACTATCACTGTTGCAGGATTTTGTGCGTCAGTTGGCTGTGTGCCAAGATTTTTCAGCGCGAAGGCCAGTGCCTCGGCAGGGCCCATGGTACCCTGCCCTACCAACACGGCAATCTTCTTAAAACGTGCATTGCCATTGGGCGGCACAGCCAAGGGTTTGTCTGCCTGCCCCACTTCCTGCAATGTTGCGAAAGTGCCTTTGCATCCAAAGATTGAAGCCACCTTGGCTGCCTCGCCATAGATGCCGCTGGGGCAATTTCTGATGTCAAGGACTATGGGTAGCTTGGTGTCGGCAGCCTTGAGGATGGCTTTCAGCTCTGCCGCCCTGCCTTCGCTCAGGTCGGGAAGAGCCACCATCACAGCCTTGGGGCCGACGCTGGACACTATGGGCTGCCGCTTCAACTTTTCCCTCTTTATGACTATCTTTTTTTGTCCCCTCGTAACCGCCGACATGCGCAAAATTTCCACTTCGCTGCCCACGGGCCCGCGCAGCCTTCGCTCCATCGCCCAATGGCTCATAGAGCTTATTGGCTCGTTGTCCATCTTTCTCACCCAGTCGCCGATTTGGAACCCAGCGTGTGCCGCAGGGCTGTTTGGGGCCACCCCCACCACGTATGCGATAATTTTGTCTTTGACCAAGGTCAGGCCCGTCTCGCCTGGGCCGGGGCTGGGCAGTTGGGTCTCTTCCGGGCTCAGGTATGAATTGAGCAGGCTGGCCCGCTCTAGCGCTCCTTGGATGCCGCCGTCCAGCACCTTGCCCAAGTTGGGCACTTCCACGTAGCTGTTTCGGATGTGGGCTATCACGTCCTGGATGTCCGCCAGGCCGGCCAAAGGGTCGTCGTCGCCAGCCGCTGCCCGCTGCATGGCCTCCAACTGCCGAGGCTCCTGCCGGTGAAACATCGGCACCGTGAACGCCACGATCAATGGAAAGGTCAGCAGTGTTAGCCAAGTGCGCTGGTGCATTGGTAAAGTATAAGCTAATTCGAGCTTTTATTCCATTTTGAATTCAAAATTGCCTCCATGCAATTTTGAATTAGTCGGCTGCGGCGGGGCGCGGCCCGCCTGGCCTCACGAAATGCTACGCATTTCGGGCGCGACGTCCTGTCGCGCATTCCAATTCTAAATAGAATCATGGCTGATTCTATTTAGAATTGGAATTACTTCATTTAACTGCCTGCCCAGTGCCTAAATCTCCTCGCGGATGATTCCGCCGCTGGG
>JAITFL010000152.1 GCA_031281385.1 Holophagales bacterium | reverse complement strand
CAGACACCTTGCAACGCTAGACGGCAACGAGGCCACCGCTTCGGTGGCGCACCGCGTCAACGAAGTGATTGCGATTTACCCGATCACGCCATCATCGAATATGGGCGAGTACTCGGATGAATGGAGTGCCCAAGGGAAGACCAACATCTGGGGCACAGTCCCCGCCGTCGTAGAGATGCAGTCCGAGGGCGGCGCGGCGGGTGCCGTGCATGGCGCACTGCAGGCGGGGGCGCTGGCCACTTCGTTCACGGCCTCACAGGGGCTATTGTTATTCATCCCAAACATGTACTTGATAGCTGGCGAACTGACGCCCTTCGTGCTGCACGTCTCGGCCCGCACGGTGGCCACCCACGCCCTGTCAATCTTTGGCGACCACGCGGACGTGATGGCCTGCCGACAGACTGGCTTTGCCATGCTGTCATCCGACAGCGTTCAATGCGCCCACGACTTTGCGCTGATAGCCCAAAGCTCGACGCTGCGAAGCCGCGTGCCATTCCTGCACTTCTTTGATGGCTTCAGGACCAGCCACGAAGAGAACAAAATTGAGATGCTGTCCGATGACGACCTGCGCCACATGGTGACTGACGACCTAGTGGCGGCGCACCGCAAGCGGGCGCTGACGCCAGACAACCCACAGATACGCGGGACGGCGCAGAACCCCGATACATTCTTCCAAGCCCGCGAAGCCGCCAATCCTTTCTATGCCGCTTGCCCGAATATTGTCCAAGAGGAAATGGACAAGTTTGCCAAGCTGACGGGCCGCCAGTACCGCATATTTGAATACCACGGTGCGCCGGACGCTGAATGTGTGATCGTCAGCATGGGCTCCAGCGTCGACACAATCCATGAGTACGTTGACTGGGCCACGTCAAAAGGCGAAAAAATAGGTGTGCTGAAGGTTCGCCTATTCCGCCCATTCTCGATCAAGCACTTTGTGCAGGCCCTGCCTGCATGCGTCAAGAAGATAACTGTGCTTGACCGCGTGAAAGAATCCGGGGGTCTTGGCGACCCACTGTACCTAGATGTAGTCACAGCTCTTAGAGAAGCCAAGGACGAAGGCATCGCCAGCATTGAACCCAAGGTTCTGGCTGGCCGCTACGGCCTTGCCAGCAAAGAGTTCACGCCTGGCTGCGTCCGCGCCATCTTTGAAAATATGTCCAGCGCAAAACCAGTCAACCACTTTGTAGTGGGCATTGTTGACGATGTAAGCAAGAACAGCCTGAACGTTGACCCAGATTTCGACATAGAGCCATCCGATGTTAAACGCGCCATGTTCTTTGGCCTTGGTTCGGACGGAACCGTTGGCGCCAACAAGGATTCCATCAAGATAATCGCAGGAGAGGCCGGCTTCTACGGCCAAGGCTATTACGTCTATGATTCCAAGAAAGCTGGGGCCCTCACGGTCAGCCACCTGCGCTTCGGACCCAACAAGATACGCTCTGCGTACCTCATCAAAAAGGCAAATTTCATCGCCTGCCACCAGACGGAGTTCATCAACAAGTACGACATGCTGGGCTTTGCGTCCGAAGGCGCCGCCTTCCTTTTGAACACGCCAGCGGCGGCGGACAAGGTGTGGGACACGCTTCCCAAGGAAATGCAGGAAACGCTGATACAAAAGAAAATGAAATTCTTTGTGATAGATGGCTACGAAGTGGGCCGACAGACGGGCATGGGCGTGCGAATCAATAGGATAATGCAAACCTGCTTCTTCGCCATTTCTGGCATCCTGCCCCGCGAGGATGCCATAAAACAAATAAAGAAATTCATCGAAAAGACCTACGCCAAAAAGGGCGAGGCCGTCGTCAAAAAGAATTTCGACGCGGTTGACCACACCCTAAAGCACCTGCAAGAAGTTTCGGTGCCAGCGTCCATCACGGCCAACCATTGCAGGCCCCCCTTCGTCAGCGACAAGGCCCCGGCTTTTGTTAAGGATGTCTTAGCCGTGATGATGGCCAACAAAGGCGATGAGCTGCCTGTGAGCGCCTTCTCCCCCGTTGCCGATGGTACATACCCAACGGCCACCACGCAGTGGGAAAAGCGCTGCATAGCGCAGTACATCCCAACTTGGGAACCCGACCTCTGCATCCAGTGCAACAAGTGCGCCCTGATCTGCTCCCACGCCGCCATTCGGCCCAAGGTTTATGACGCCGCCAAACTTTCGGGCGCACCAGCTACATTCAAGTCCATGGACTACAAGGGCAAAGAGTACCAAGGCCAAAAATACACTATACAAACCGCCCCAGAAGACTGCACGGGCTGCGGTATCTGCGTGAGCAACTGCCCCGCCAAGGACAAGGCTGACCCCAAGCGCAAATCCATCAACATGTCCCCGCTGGCCCCCCTGCGCGAGGCAGAGGCCAAAAACTATGAGTTTTTCCTTACGCTTCCAGAGGTTGACCGCGCCACTGCCAAGCTGGACGTCAAGGGCAGCCAATTTTTGCAACCATTGTTTGAATACAGCGGCGCCTGCGCTGGATGCGGCGAAACTCCATACGTCAAGCTGCTCACGCAGCTATTCGGCGACCGCGCTTTGATTGCCAACGCAACGGGCTGCTCGTCCATCTATGGCGGCAACCTGCCTACCACCCCGTATTCCAAAAACTCCGACGGGCGCGGGCCAACTTGGTCCAACAGCTTGTTTGAGGACAACGCCGAATTTGGCTTCGGCATGCGCCTCGCCATTGACAAGCACAAGGGGCAGGCCGTTGAACTGCTGCACAAGCTTTCTAGCAAAATTGGCGATGAGCTTGTTGGGGGCCTGGTCAACGCCGACCAATCATCAGAGGCCGGAATCCGCGCCCAGCGCGAGCGGGTGGATGCACTAAAGAAAAAACTGCAAGCCATTCAAAGCCCCGAATCCAAGTGGCTTGAACTGCTGGCCGACTACCTTGTCAAAAAGAGCGTCTGGATAGTGGGCGGCGACGGCTGGGCCTACGACATTGGCTACGGCGGCCTAGACCACGTCATCGCCGCCGGGCGCAACGTGAACCTGCTGGTGCTGGACACGGAAGTTTATTCCAACACGGGCGGCCAGGCTTCCAAGTCAACCCCGATTGGCGCGGGCGCCAAGTTTGCCGTTGCGGGCAAGAGCCAGCCCAAGAAAGACATCTGCATGATAGCTATGGCCTACGGAAACGTATATGTGGCCAAGGTGGCTATGGGCGCCAAGGACGCGCAGACAGTCAAGGCGTTCCTTGAAGCCGAGAGCTATGACGGCCCCAGCATCATAGTCGCCTATAGCCACTGCCAACTGCACGGCATAGACCTCGTCCACGGCTGCGAGCAGCAAAAGTTGGCGGTGGACAGTGCCCACTGGCCCCTTTACCGCTTTGACCCGCGCAGGGTTGAACAGGGCCTGCCCCCTCTACAGCTGGATTCCCCCGAACCCAAGATAGACTTGGCATCATACGTCCACAACGAAACCCGCTACCGCATGATCGAACAGCAGAACCCCGAACACTTCAAGGAACTGATGGCCATGGCCCAGCGCGAAGTGGCGAACCGGTATGCCATTTACAAAGGCATGTCCGAGCTGGTCTGGCCGGTGAAGAGCGTGGGGGATGTAAAGAAAAACTAATACCGATTTGCAATCAAAAGAGCCGAGCTTCTTGCAAAATTCTTTTCGCGCTCATCGAAGTCACCCCCATGCATCCGCCTCCCCCTCGAAGCCATGTCCATGTATCAGCCCCTACATAGGGCAGTGAGTGAGGCGAGTACCCGGGGTCTGGGGGGTAGCGAAGAGCGGACTCGCATGCGAGGCCGGCTGAGCGGACCCCCAGTTAGCATTTAATAAGCTTTTCCAAGCCCCGGAGGGAAACGCCCAAAGCCGCAACGCCTACCCTCCGAGGCAAAGCAGCGCATGACCGCGCTGCGCCATCAATCGGCATAAAAACCAAAGCGGCGCAGCCGCATCAATACTACCGCGCAGCGGCCCACAACCATTTTTTAGAATCCAGTTAGCACCCGGAAAGCTTTTCCGAATTTTCTCTGAAGGCCCGAATGGGCTAAGAAGAATGTAGCCAAAATCGGCGTTGGCTTTGACGCTGCGCGGCAGCGTCAAAGACTTTACGGCGATAGACTGCATTAAAAGTGGAATGGAAGGCGAAGCATGCCAATCTGTACCGATGGTCAAGGGCGTTGACTATATTAGGACAAATTTGCCGAGCCGCTTAGCGTCACATTGCGATCAGGGTCTTGAGTCCGCTCTGGAATAGCACGTTTACTTTGCGGCCACCTTTATGCTGTATTTTGCCCAAGCCAAAAGAGGGGTGGTCCATCCACATCCCCTCTTCCCATGCAACGCCTTGGCCGTACGGTTTTGCTTTGGCCCCGGCTTGCTCTGAAATCATCAATTGCTGAAAATTTGAGGGGGACGCAGATGATTGCCTTGGGGCTGAACGGGCCGCCTTTGCCTGACCTGTGGCCCTTGAGCTGGACGGCCTCTCGGCTATCACCCTTTCTGGCTTGTACTTATGGACCGAGTTGCAATTGACGCAGATCAATTTTTCTGGAGTTCCGTCTGTGATGGATAGTATGCGGTGCTTTGTCTCCATCTTGCACCGCCCGCAATGGGCGTCGAGTTCCATCCCCGC
Source organism: Holophagales bacterium (assembly GCA_031281385.1). The sequence goes on along the minus strand of JAITFL010000152.1, from coordinate 171 downwards.
GTACATCGTTATTGTCATTCATGCTCCAATATAGCACTTCACGCTTGTATTACTCGCTTAACGGCGGGCAAAGCCCGCCTGCGAGCAATACGCGGCAAGGATTTGCATGCAAATCCTTGCATAGCAGTTCAACCTACAATAGGTTGAACTGCTATACCATTGTAGCCTATA